>DASSRT010000326.1:0-7083 GCA_035701705.1 Rhodanobacteraceae bacterium | reverse complement strand
GTGATCGGCGCGCTGGTGTACCCGGCCTTCCTGTTGTTCGGCGTGCTGGGCTCGCTGGTGTTGCTGCTGGCCTTCGTGCTGCCGCAGTTCGTGCCGATCTTCCACGACATGAACGTGCCGATCCCGCTGATCACGCGCGTGCTGATGGGCGTCGGTTCGTTCCTGCACGACTGGGGACTGTTGCTGCTGGTGGTGCTGATCATCGCCTGCCTGTGGGGCGCGGCGCGGATGCGCGATGCGGAGACCCGGCGCGCGTTCGATGCGCGGCTGCTGAAGCTGCGCGTGTTCGGCCCGCTGCTGCTGAAGGTCGATACCGCGCGCCTGATGCGCACGCTCGGCTCGATGCTGAAGAATGGCGTGTCGCTGCTGGCGGCGCTCGGCATCGCGCGCCAGGTCGTCGCCAACCGCGAATTGTCCGAGCAGCTGGTGCCTGCGATCGAAGCGGTGAAGGGCGGCGATTCGCTCTCGCACGCGCTCACCGCGCACACCGGCTTTCCGAAACTCGCCGTCCAGATCACCGCGGTAGGCGAGGAGTCAGGCACCCTCGATACCATGCTGCTGCGTGCCGCCGACACCTACGATGGCGAGGTCAAGGCCGCGATCGACAAGATGCTGTCGGCGCTGGTGCCCATCCTCACCATCGTGATGGCGCTGGTCGTCGCCGGCGTGATGATGTCGATCCTGCTGCCGTTGTTGAGCCTGACGGGCAGCATTCAATGATTTCCAACGTAGAGGGTTGCACATGCCTTTCTTGCCATTAATCGGGACCCGGGACCGGGGACCCGGGACCCGAAAGAACAGGTACCCGGAATCGGATTCGATTGCCCGCCCTGCTTCTTGCCATAGTTCCGGCCAGATATCGACGGATTTCCGGTCGCGGGCTTTATTCCGGGACCCGGGTCCCCGGTCCCGGGTCCCGCTGCTACATCGCGGCTTCACCCTGCTGGAAATGCTCGCCGTCATCGTGCTGCTCGGCATCGTCGGCGTGATCGTCGCGCGCTCGGTGTCGGGTAGCGTCAACAAGGGCAAGTGGGATCTCGGCAAGACCGGCGTGATGAAGCTGGACCAGGACGTGCAGGCCTATGCGCTCGACAACGGCTCGCCGCCACCGTCCCTGCAGGCCTTGCTGACCAAGCCGGGTGACGCGCCGTCGTGGAATGGCCCGTATGCGAAGCCCGCCGACCTGCGCGATCCGTTCGGGCATCCGTATGCCTACGCCTTCCCGGGCGCGCATGGCCACTACGACATCACCTTCTACGGCGCCGACGGCAAGCCGGGCGGCGAGGGCATCGACCGTGACCAGGGCAATTGGCAATAAGCCAGGGGATGGGGGATGGGTGGTGGGGGCGCTTCGGCGTGGCACTTTCGTGCTCCCGCACGTTACGCAGAAAGATTCGATTTTTGCACCCACGCGCCCCGTCCCCCGCCCCCGCCTCTCCAAAGGCTTCACCCTGATGGAGATGCTGGCGGTGATCGTGCTGATCGCGATCGCCGTCACCGTCACGGCCGTGACCTTGCACGGCCGCAGCCGCGGGCAACTGGATGCCGCCGCGCAACGTGTGGCGGCGGGCCTGCGCGATACCCGCACGCGGGCGATGGCGACCCGCAAGCCGCAATGGTTCAGCGTGGACGTGCGTGGCCGCAGCTTCGCGGCGCCCGGCCGCGACCCGCGCGCGTTGCCGGCTGATGCGACGATCGACGTCACCTCGGCCGCGCAGGATGCGACGCCGCAGGGCGTCGCCCGCATCCGGTTTTTCCCGGACGGCAGTTCCAGCGGCGGCAAGGTCGAATTGTCAGGGCACGGCCGTGACGTCGCCGTCGCGGTCGACTGGTTGACCGGCGCGGTGACGGTGCAACCGGGAGGGCCGAAGCGGTGAGGTGGTGTTCGCCCGGCGGGGGATTGGGGGCGGGTGGCGGGATGGCTGCGCGCGAGTGTCTGCGTGTGCATGTGGCGGAACGGGCGCGGCATGGACGCATTTCACCAGACCTGGTTTGTGCGCCCCCACGACCCATCCCCCATCCCCGCTCCTCGGGCTTCACCTTGTTGGAGGTACTCGCCGCGATCGCGTTGCTGGCGATCGCGTTTGCAATCGGGCTGTCGGCACTCGGTGGCGCGGCGCGCAATGCCAGCCGCGCGGCGGCATTGGATACGGCGCTGGAACACGCCCAAAGCCTGCTGGCGGGGCAGGGCCTGGACGCACCGCTTGAAAATGAAACGAAGTCAGGCACCTTCACCGACGGCATGGCCTGGTCATTGAAGGTCCAGCTGCTGCCGCGACCCGCGCCCACGCCGGATGATGCCGCGAACGCCGGCGGGTTCACGCAAGCCGGCGGCGTGATGATGGCGCAGGCCGCGGCGATCGACCTGTACCAACTCGACGTCGCGATCGAATACGGCGATCACCGCACCCTGCGCTTGTCGACCGAACGGGCGCAGGCGGCGCAGGAGACCGATCAGTGATACGGTCTCGGCCAGGCCGGCCACTGTTGCCAGGCTCGCGCGTCCAGCGCTCGCCGGGCAACCCCGCCTTCGGCACCCTGCCTCGTGCGTTCAGCCCCGCGCGCCATGTCCCCGGCAAGGCGCGAACGCGGGGCTTCACCCTGCTGGAAGTGCTGCTGGCGCTGGTGCTGTTTGCGTTCGTGATGGCCGGCGTGTGGGGCGCGCTCTCCGGCGCGACCCGGATCACGCATTCGGCGAACGCTTTGATGACACGCAGCGAGGCGGTGCACACGACGCAGCGCTTCATCCGCACCTGGCTGGCCACGGCGCAGGCGCAGCCGTACCTCGAAGCGGGCGCGAATCGGGCTCGCGAATTCGACGGCAGCGCGACGAAAATCCGCTACGTCGGCGCATTGCCGATGCAGGCCGGGCACGCGGGCCTGTATCTGCAGACGCTGGAATTGGTGCATGGAACGAGCGGTGGCACTGCGCTCGTACTCGACTACGTTCCCTACCGCGGCACCCAGCCGACGACCGGCAAGCACGAACGGCACGTGCTGCTGGCCGGATTGCACGGCGGCAAGTTCGAGTATTTTTCCGCGGCCGCATTTGGCAAACCGGCGGCGTGGCGCAGCGACTGGACGGCGGCGAACGGCATGCCGCTGGCGGTGCGGATCCATCTCGATCCGGCCTGGAAGCAACGCGTCGCGTTTCCCGACATGCTGGTGCGGTTGCACGCCGGCACCGGCATCGGGCTGCAGCCAGCGGGGGTGTCGCCATGAACGCGCGCGAACGCGGCACGGCCTTGCTGCTGGTGTTGTGGGTGACCGTGCTGCTGGCGGCGCTGCTGGCCGGCGTCGCCGCAGCGACGCGCAGCCACGGCGAGGCCGCCTTGTACGGCTCCGAACATGTCCGCGCCGAGCTTGCCGCGCAAGCCGGTCTCGCGCACGCCGTCGCCGGCCTGGGCGCGCAGTCGCAAGCAGAGCGCTGGATACCCGATGGCCGCGCCTACCATTTCGATTTCGATGGCGCCAAGGTCAGCGTGCGCGTGGTCGACGTCGGTGGCCTGTTCGATCTCAATGCGACGCCGCCGGACATGCTGCAGCGGTTGTTCGTGGCGGCCGGTGCGGATGCCGCGCTCGCCAACCAGATGGCGGGGACGATCGCGGGCTGGCGCGCTCCGCCGCGCGGGGTGGGCGACGTGGCGCACGGGCCGATCCGCTCGCTGGACCAACTGGCGGCGTTGCCGGGCGTGGATGCGGCCCTGTTCACGAAGCTGCAGCCGGCGGTGACGGTGTTCAGCGGGCGCAACTTCCCGGATGCCTCCTATGCCGGACCGATCGCGCTGGAAGCCTTGCGCGGAATCAGCGCCGGTGCCGCCGAAACCCTGGTGCGGGATCGCCGTGCGCGGCCGGCCGGCGCAGGCGCCGGCAACGGCGTGGCGACGGGCGCGGTCGCCGGGGGCGCGCTGGTGGCGGGTTACGGCGGCACGGTCGAACGGGTGTTCGCCAGCGCCGTTTTGCCCGATGGCACCCGCGCCGATCTGGATGTCACTTTGAGATTGGCATTGACGGCGGCCAGCGCGCGCCCGTACAAAGTGTTGGATTGGCGCCCGGCTTCCCCCGGCGCACCATGAGATTCCGGGGCAATGGCGATCGCATCCACACAATCCCTTGAACGCGCGAGACTCGCGTGGCGGCGTTCGCCGCTGCCGGGTTTCCTGCAATGGTGGGGCGGCGAACTGACCGCGATGCTGCCGGCGCGGCTGCGTGGCTGGGTACAACGCGGGCCGGATGTGCTGTGGTTTTCGGCGGCCGGCGACAACATCAGTGTGTATCGCGTCCGCACCGGTTCCACGTTGACGCGAATTCCCGCAGAGTTGCCGCCCGAGGTGCGTCGCGCCGCGTTCGCGCAGGCCTGCGCCGGCATCGATCCCGATGATCGCCGCTTGTTGCTCGTCGTGCCCGCGGCGCATGTGTTGCAGCGTCGCCTGATGCTGCCCGCGGCGGCAGCCGGCGATCCGCGCCGGGTGGCCGGCTATGAACTCGATCGGCAGACGCCGTTCAAGGCCGACCAGGTCTATTTCGATGCGCGCCTGAGTGGCGAGCCGGCGCCCGCCGGCAGCGTCGCGGTGGATCTGTTCGTGGTCCCGAAGGCCGAGCTGGATCCGATGCTGGAGCGCGTGGGCGCGTCCGGCGTGCTGCCCGACGCCATCGACGTGCAGGGCGCCGATGGCGAACTGGCGGGGATCGACCTGCTGCCGCCGGGACGCAAGCCGCGCCGCAGCGATCGTCGCCGTCGCCTCAACTTGTTGCTGGGCGCTGTTTGCATCGTGCTGGTGGTGCTGCTGCTTTCGCAGTGGCTGGACAACCGCCGCGCAGCCTTGGCGAACATGCAGGCCGAGGTCGACAGCATGCATGCGCAGGCCGCGCAGTCCGAACAGCTGCACGCGCAACTCACGGGCGCGATCGCGGCCTCGAAGTTCCTGATCAAGCGCAAGGCCGACAATCCTTCGGCGCTGGCGGTGCTGGATGACCTCACCACGCGCCTGCCGCTGACGGCATCGCTCGATACCTTGACGCTGGACGATTCCGGCGGCCTCGACATCAAGGGTGAGGCCGCCAAGGCCGCGGCGCTGGTCGATGCGCTCGGCCGCTCGCCGCTGCTGACCGAACCGAAATTGCAGGGCGTGATCCAGCCCGATCCCGCGACCGGCAAGGAACGTTTCGAGATGGTGGCGCGCGTGCGCCACACGGGGGCGTCGGATGCGCATTGACGCCCGCCGGATGTCGCCCGCGCAGTCGCGCCTTGCCGCCATCGTGGTGACGCTGGTCGCGCTGGCGATCGCGTATTTCCTGCTGCTGCACTGGTGGTTCGTGTCGCCGCTGCTGAACATCCGCAGCCAGATGCACGATCTCGATGCGCTGCACGCACGCTATGCCGCCGCGATCGCCCAGCAGCCGCAGTTGCAGAAGCGCGTGCAGCAACTCGAGCGCGGCGGCGCCACCGTGGGCGCGTTCCTGCCGGGCAACGACCCCAGCACCGCGTCGGCGGACCTGATCCAGCGTGCGACCGATCTGGTTGCCGCGCACGCGCACGAAGGCGCCGGTTGCAACATGCCTGCGAAGATGCCGATCGAACAGGACGACGCCCACGCGCCGTTCCGCAGCGTCAGCGTCAGCATCACCCTCGATTGCGGCATGCAGCCGTTCGCGGCGCTGCTGCATGACTTCAATCGCGGCCTGCCGTATTTGTTCGTGGACGACGTGCAACTTGCGCGTTCGCCCACCGGAAAGATGCAGGCACAACTGACCCTCACCGGCTACCTGCGTCCCGCGGCGGGCTCGCCATGAACGCCGCCGACCGCCGCCGCCTTACGCCCGTGCTCGGCGTCGTGGCCGTCGTGCTGGCGCTGTTGTTGATCGCGCTGTGGGTGGGGCTGGGGCGTGGCGCGCATTGGAGTGCGGCAGGCGATGCGCCGAAACTGCCGGCGCTGGCCAACGCCACGCCGCCACCGGTGGTGCCGCCGCTGGAGCATTTCGATGCGGTCTGGCAGCACCCCTTGTTCAGCCCCGATCGCACGCCTGCGGCTGCGTCCGGCGATGACGACGGCAGCAGCGGCAACCTCGAACTTACCGGGGTCATCATGCAGCCCGGCCTCAACATGGCGATCCTGCACGACAAGATCTCCGGCAAGGATTTCCGCGTGGTCGAAGGCCACGCTTCGCGCGGTGGCCCGACCCTGGTGGCCCTGCATCCGCGCAGCGCGGTGGTCGATGCCGCCGGCACGCGCCTGCAGTTGAAATTGATCCCGGGGCCGTCGCCGGATGCCGGCAAACCGGCAGCCGACGCCAGTGGACAAGCCGCGCCCGTGGTGCAACAGGGCGCCGCGCCGAATTCGGCCGCGGCACGCGCGCGGGAGCTGCGCGAAAGAATCGAGGCGCGCCGGCGCCAGAACAGTCAGAATGGCGGCCGCTGACAGGGTGTTGGAAAACACCCTGCTGGCGCGGGCCATGGATGGCCCGCCGCGAATCAAGCACCTCGAGTGCTTGATTCGACGAAGCCGGGTACGGACCAGCGCCGGACTCGGCGCGTTGAAAAAGTGCAGGACAGCACTTTTTCAACAACTGGCTGAACGGGCCAACCGGTTGCCGTCGTGCAACCTGATGGGGAGATGGTGACGTGGCAAGAATTTTCGTCGTACCGGGATTGATCGCCGCACTCGCGCTGCTGGCGGGTTGCGCGACGCCGCCCTTGCATCAGGATCAGGATTACAGCCTGCAACGCGAGGCGATCAAGGGCAGCCAGAATCCGGCGCCCGAGCCGCTGAACGTCGGCAACGGGGAGAACCAGACCTTGGCCCCGGGCGCTGCGGCGGAAACCCACTACGGCACCGGCGTGTTCATCGGCAGCCCGCCCGCCACGCGTGAAAAAGGCGGCGCCAACGAAGGCGGCACCATCACCTTCAACTTCGACAACCAGCCGGTGCAGGCCGCGGTGAAGGCGATCCTCGGCGACGTGCTGCACGTGAATTATTCGATCTCGCCGGACGTCAAGGGCACCGTCACTTTCGCCACTTCGCAACCGGTGACGCAGGCGGAGATGCTGCCGATCCTGCAGATGCTGTTGTCGTGGACCGGCAA
>DASSRT010000325.1:0-5493 GCA_035701705.1 Rhodanobacteraceae bacterium | reverse complement strand
CGGTGGCGGAAGCCCTGGCGCACGGTTGCCCCGCAATTGTCAGCCACGGTGCGCCATGGTCGGGCCTTGAAACAGAGCGCTGCGGCTGGTGGATTCCGGCGGGTCCGGATACGCTGGCGCGTACCTTGGACGCCGCCTTGCGGTTGCCGGAAGACCGACTCGCGACGATGGGCAACAACGGTCGTGAATGGATGCGGCGTGACTTCAGTTGGCAAGTCATTGGCCAAATGATGGACGCGGCTTACCGGTGGTTGCTCGCGGGCGGCAATACGCCAAGGTTCATCAAGTCGGATTGACTCAAAAACGTGAGCGTGGAAATGAAATGCAGGGTTTGCTCAGGGGAACAGAGGGCATGGCATTCCGAATGGCTTGGATATTCCTGGGGCACCTGCCCGGTGTGCCGTTCGGTCCAGAAACTGATCACAACGAGCCAGTTCGAAGCGTTGCAACCCAGCTACGACCCTGGGTACCTGGAAAGCGACTCGCGGTCTTACGACCTGCTACGAGCTCGAATGGATGTCGACCGAAAAATTCAGCTGTTGCGTCGTTTGCTTGGAAGCAATCCGGGCAGCGATCTGCTGGACATCGGTTGCGGCATGGGCGGATACCTGTTGGCTGGCCAAGCGCTGGGCCTTGACGTATTCGGCATAGAACCCAGTGAAGCCCATAGCCGCGCAGCAGTCGAAGCGTTCGGGTTGGACGTGCGTTCATGCTATTTCCGCTCCACGGATTTCGATCGAAAGTTCGACGTGGTCATGCTCAGCCACGTCATTGAACACATTTACGACCCTAGTGAGTTCCTCGCTGACGTCGTCAAGGTCCTCAAGCCGGGTGGAAGACTTATCGTAATAACTCCGAATTGCGAGTCTCTTGCCGCGCGGATTTGTGGCAGGTACTGGAGCATGTACAAGCCGTTGGACCACGTCACGATGCTGGGGAAGAGATCCATTTCCAGGATCCTTCCATCAGGCACGTCGCTGCAGCGTTTGGAAACGTCTGAGTGGCCGGGTGAATTCGCGGCACACGTCATTTCGGCGGTCAAATCGGCCCTGCGGCCCAGGTTGGGCAACACCAGCGCAACACCCGCTGGCAACTCCGTGCGGCAGTCCAACCTCAGTGCTGCCACCACAAGCGCGCTGGCCGTTGCATCCCTGCCCCTGTATCTGGCTGGCAAGATGTGGGACAAGCAATCCTGTCTGTACGCGGTGATCGTGCGCGGAGAATCCGCGTGAACACTTGGGTCCACGGATCGGCCCCCGTGGCGGTGGTCATGATTTCACTCAATGAAGGCCACAACATGGGAGCCGTGCTGGAAAACTTGCGTGGCTGGGCACGAGAAGTCTTCCTTGTTGACAGCTTCAGTACCGATGACACTGTAGACGTTGCGTTGCGGCACGGGGTGCATGTCGTACAGCGAAGGTTTCGTGGCTTTGGCGACCAGTGGAATTTTGCGCTGCGTGAACTGCCCATCACCGCGTCCTGGACCATGAAACTGGATCCTGACGAGCGGCTCACCGACTTGCTGAAGCAGCAGCTTGCGACGGCAATCTCCGCAGACGATGCCGATGGCTTCAGCGTCATGCGCCGACTGTGGTTCATGGGCCAGTCGCTCTCCGTGAAGCACTCACTGGTGCGCGTTTGGCGTTCGGGTCGTTGCCGATTCACGGACGTGGACGTCAATGAACACCCCATCGTTGAGGGACGCGTACGACAACTTGATGGCGAAATCGAGCACCACGACAGCCCAAGCCTCGAGCATTGGCTGGCCAAACAGAACAACTACACCTCTGCTGAAGCGGTAACTCGCTTCGAGGGTGGGGCCTTGGCTGCCCATCCCCGCTTATTGGGCAATTCGCTGGAGCGCCGGATGTGGCTCAAGCGAAACTTCTGGAAAGTGCCGGGTCGTTACACGATCTTGTTTCTGTACCACCTGCTTGCCAAGGGAGCATGGCGCGCCGGCCGGGTTGGCTGGATATGGGCGCGTCTGCGTACCGAGGTTTATCGCCTTTGCGAATACAAGACGTATGAGATGCGTCGACTTGGACGCGTACCGCCTGCAATTCCGTCGCAACCGGGTCATCCGGACCCTCGCGTCCCACAATATGACTGACGCGTCGAAGGACCCATCGCTCGTTGTGCACCCCGGGAGCCGTGGCTGATGTGCGGCATTGTCGGTGGTTGGCTGCGCGGCATGGACCCGGCGTCACTCGACCGAGCATTGGTAGCGCTGGCGCACCGCGGCCCGGACGACCAAGGAACGTATCGCGATGTCGACTCGGGCGTGGTGCTGGGTCACACGCGTCTCTCGATCATCGACCTGTCTGAGGCCGGCCACCAGCCGATGCTGTCGCAGGACGGCCAAGTTGCGCTGACGTTCAACGGCGAGATCTACAACTACCGTGAATTGCTCGCCGAACTCGCAGCCGACGGGGTACATTTCCGTGGGCATTCCGATACCGAGGTTTTGCTGGAGCTGTATCTGCGCGATGGCATGGCGATGCTGCCGCGGTTGAACGGCATCTTCGCGTTCGCCATCCACGATCGGCGTACGGGCGAACTGCTGCTCGCACGCGACGCGCTTGGAGTGAAGCCGCTCTACCTCGACGAGGGCGGGCACGGTGTGACGTTCGCAAGCGAGATCAAGGTGCTGCAGGCATTGCGTGCGGACGCGGGCAAGCTGGACCTGGCCGCCCTGCAGCGGTACCTGACATTCCTTTGGTGCCCCGGTGACGGCACGCCGTTTGCGGATGTACGCAAACTGGAGCCCGGCAGTGCTTGTGTGGTGAAGGATGGCAAGGTTGCGCGACGCTGGACTTGGTACGAACTGCCGACGGGGCGGCACGCGGTGGCGCGCATCAGCGAATCCGATGCCGTAGCCGCCGTTCGCGATGGGCTGCGCACAGCGGTGCAGCGCCAGTTGGTAGCCGATGTACCGGTGGGCGCATTCCTGTCCGGCGGTCTGGATTCGAGCGCGATCGTGGCGTTCGCGCGCGAACAAGCCTCTGACATCCGCTGCTTCACCATCGAACAAACGGGCGGGGGCGATGCCGGCGACACCAGTGACCTACCCTACGCACAACGGGTTGCCAAACACCTTGGCGTGCAATTGGACGTGGTGCGGATCGACGCCTCGCAAATGGCCCGCGACCTAACCGATATGGTGTGGCATCTCGACGAACCTCTGGCTGATCCGGCGCCGTTGAACGTGCTGTACATCAGCCGCCTCGCGCGTGAGCACGGCATCAAGGTACTGCTGTCGGGTGCGGGTGGTGACGACTTGTTCACAGGCTATCGACGACATCTCGCGCTGCGCTATGAATCGCTGTGGGCCTGGTTGCCGCAATTGGCGCGGCGGGGCCTGAGCGCGATGGCGCGGCGGCTGGATCAGCGCACGGCGCTCGGTCGCCGTATGGGGCGCCTGTTTGCAAACGGCGGTGAGTCAGGCGATGCGAGGCTGACCGGCTATTTCGCATGGGCCAAGCGCGACGATTTGTTGCCGCTCTACAGTCCCGGGATGCGGGCTGCGATCGGCGAGGTGCGCGCCGATCAACCCATGCTGGATTTTCTCGCCGACATGCCTTCCGGAGTCAGCCGGATGGACCGCATGCTGGCGCTTGAGCAACGCTTCTTCCTCGCTGACCACAACCTCACTTACACCGACAAGATGTCGATGGCGGCCGGCGTCGAGGTGCGCGTGCCATTTCTTGACCTGGATCTGGTCGAACTCGCAGCGCGTATCCCGGATCGCTTCAAGCAAAGGGGCCGGGTCGGCAAATGGGTCTTGAAGAAGGCGATGGAACCGTACTTGCCACACGACGTGATCTACCGGCCCAAGACGGGCTTCGGCGCGCCACTGCGGCGCTGGATGCGACACGAATTGCGCGAATTGCTGGGCGACCTGTTGTCGGAGCAAAGCTTGCGCCAACGTGGGCTGTTCGATGCGGCCGCGGTGCAACGCTTGATCGCCGACAACGATGCAGGGCGCAAGGATGCCGCCTACACGTTGTTGTCGTTGTTGTGTATCGAAATTTGGTGCCGTCGGTTCGTGGACGCGCATACACCGTAGGAGCGCCGGGAGGCGCGATGGGTGTTGCGAGGATGTTGCACACTGGTCGCGGCTTCCGCCGCTCGTACAAAAAGCAACGGCGCGGTTGATGGTAACAACGGGGCGTTGTAGGAGCGCCGGAAGGCGCGATGCATGTTGCGAGTATGTTGCACGTCGGTCGCGGCTCCCGCCGCTCCTGCATGAAGCAACGGGATCGTTTTGGGCGCGCCGGAAGGCGCGTGTAGGAGCGCCGGAAGGCGCGATGCATGTTGCGGGGATGTTGAACGGCGGTCGCGGCTTCCGCCGCTCCTACAAGAAGCAAGAGCGCGGTTGAGGGTAACAACGGGTCGTTGTAGGAGCGCCGGAAGGCGCGATGGATGTTGCACGCCGGTCGCGGCTTCCGCCGCTCCTACAAATTGCAACGGGATTGTCGCGGGCTCCCGGAAGACACGTGCAGGAGCGCCGGGGGGCGCAAGGCATTAGAGATGTTACCTAATCCATCCTGACCGTTGGTACGCCATGCGCGCGGGCCGCACTGTGATGCGCTGGGTGACGATCTTCTGGGACTGCGATCACTGACTTACAATACGGTCGGATAGCCGTGTTGATCGAGACTTCGATCGTTTCGCGACGGCACGAACGGTTGGTGCCAATTGCGGTGCCGCAGTGAAGCTTTTGGACCATGCAATGACGTTGCATGTCCTCATGGCAGTGCGCTTTACAGGGGTGGGTAAAAAATGAGGCAGCAGGAATACCGGCTGGGCTATCGCGCCGATCTGGAAGGGCTTCGCGGCATTGCCATCTTGCTGGTGGTGGCGGTGCATACCGGCGTACCGTGGCTGGGCGGCGGCTATGTCGGCGTCGATGTCTTTTTCGTGCTGTCCGGGTTCCTGATCACGGGCTTGATCGTCCGGGAGAAGCGCACAACCGGCACACTGCGGTTCGCAGATTTTTACGTCAGGCGGTTGCGGCGTTTGCTGCCGGCTCTGTTCCTGATGCTGGTCGTGGTGTGCGCCTGTGCGATGCTGATTCTGGTACCAGAGGGGCAGCGGCAACAGTTCACGCTGGCCACGGCTGCCTCGGTCTGGTCCAGCAACATCTACCTCGGCGTGAAGCAGTTCGACTATTTCGTGCAGGGCACAGGCGCGAACTGGTTCCTGCACACATGGTCGCTTGGCGTTGAAGAACAGTTCTACCTCGTCTGGCCGGCCCTGCTGGTGTGGCTGCTCGGCCGCGGCTCGACTGGCCGGTTGAAGCGACTGAAGGCCGGAATGTGGCTGGTTGTGGCGGCCAGCCTGGTTGCGTGCGTCACGCTTACCTACGTATTGCCGCAACCCGCTTTTTACATGATGCCGACGCGCGCATGGCAGTTTGCCGCCGGTGCGCTGGCGTGGATCTACTTCATAGTGCCGGGAACCGACCCTGCAGCGCGAACCTTCACGCGACCA
>DASSRT010000324.1:0-5610 GCA_035701705.1 Rhodanobacteraceae bacterium | reverse complement strand
CGTTTTCGATGGCGCGCTGCGCACGCCCACGCCGGGCGAGCGGCCGGCCCCGATGGTAGGGCGCCGGTTCGCGCACGCGCGCCCGCTGAATACGTATTCATGCCGCGCTGGAGCCGTTGGTTTTGCGGTGCAGCAAGGCTTGCCTGACGATACAAATCTCCCGGTGCGAAACCGGCATGGCGAACTGGCCCGGAATCGAGCCCGCCATCCGCATGACGCGGGTGCAGCATCCATGAATACGTATGCATGCCCCGGCGGGATCGTCGCGGCCAGACGTTAAGCTGGGCGCCGTTTTCGGCCGTGCGCTTTCGCGCAGGCGCAAAAGGGATTCCGTCGAACCATGTCCGATGCTCGCTGGTGGCGGGGCGCCGTCATCTACCAGATCTACCCGCGCAGCTTCCTCGACTCCAACGGCGATGGCGTGGGCGACCTGCCGGGCATCATCGAACGGCTCGACTACGTCGCGGGACTGGGCGTGGACGCCATCTGGATTGCGCCCTTCTATCGCTCGCCGATGGCCGACTTCGGCTATGACATTGCCGATTACCGCAGCGTCGACCCGTTGTTCGGCACGCTCGCGGATTTCGATCGCCTGCTCGACAAGGCGCACGCGCTCAAGCTGAAGGTGATGATCGACCAGGTGCCCAGCCACACCTCGGTCGAACACGCGTGGTTCCGCGAAAGCCGCGAGAGCCGCGACAACCCGAAGGCCGACTGGTACGTGTGGGCCGACCCTCGCGAGGACGGCACCGCGCCCAACAACTGGTTGTCGATATTCGGCGGCCCGGCCTGGAAGTGGGAGCCGCGCCGCCAGCAGTACTACCTGCACAACTTCCTGACCCAGCAACCCGACCTCAACTTCCACAATCCGGCGGTGCGCGCGGCGGTGCTGGACGACATCCGCTTCTGGCTGGACAAGGGCGTGGACGGCTTGCGCCTCGACGCCATCAATTTCTGCTTCCACGACGCCGAGTTGCGCGACAACCCGCCCAAGCCCGCGAGCGAACGCACCGGGCGCGGCTTCAGCCCGGACAATCCCTACGCCTACCAATACCACCTTTACAACAACACGCGTCCGGAGAATCTTGCCTTCCTCGGGGAAATCCGCGCCCTGCTCGACCGCTATCCGGGCGTGGCGGCGCTGGGCGAAATTTCCGCGGAAGACTCACTCGCCACGCTCGCGGAATACACCCGCGGCCAGCGCCTGCACATGGGCTACAGCTTCGAGTTGCTGACCGACGATTTCAGCGCCGCCTACATCCGCGAAACGGTGTCGCGGCTGGACGCGCAGATGGACGGCGGCTGGCCATGCTGGGCGATTTCCAACCACGACGTGGAGCGCGTGTTGTCGCGCTGGGGTGGCAACCGACCGTCGGCGCCACTGGCCAACCTGCTCACCGCGATGTTGTGCTCGCTGCGCGGCCCGGTCTGCGTCTATCAGGGCGAAGAACTCGGCTTGACCGAAGCCGAAGTGCCCTACGAAGCGTTGCGCGACCCCTTCGGAATCGCCTTCTGGCCGCAATTCAAGGGCCGCGATGGTTGTCGCACGCCGATGCCGTGGCGGGCCGAAGGCAACGGCGGCTTTACCGACGGCACGCCGTGGCTGCCGCTGCCGAAGGAACATCTCGAACTCGCCGTGGCCGCGCAAAACGGCAATCCGGGTTCCACCCTCAACGGCTTCCGCAGCTTCATGCATTGGCGACGCGCGCATCCGGCGCTGCGCACCGGCGCCATCCGCTTCATCGACACGCCCGAACCGGTACTCGCCTTCACGCGCAGCACCGATTCCGAAACCATGCTGATTGCCTTCAACCTGTCCGACGCCGACACCACGCTGGAACTGCCGCAACCGGGTCGCGCGCGGGCATTGCAAGGCCACGGTTTGCGTGAGGGCACGCTGGATGGCCAGTACCTGCAACTGCCGGGTTATGGCGCGCTGTTTGCCACGCTGGTGCACGTCGGGGCGGCGGCGTGAGCGTCCGCGGCACGCAAAGTGGCCAAGCACCACGGAACCCCGCCCCACCCCGGCCGCACACGCTGGGCGGGGTGGGCGAAGGCATGGCGTCTTGAGCCCCGCGCAAGACAGCACCGGCAATTTGGCGCGAATTTGGTTAGGATCGGAGCCCTGCGATCAGGCGATCGTGGCTGCGAGGGGTCCGGCCTGCGTGCACTACAAGAAGCAAGTGACGTCGTTCGACATTGCCGAACTGGCCGGCGTTTCGCAGGCCACGGTGTCGCGCGCCCTGCGCGGCAGCCCGGATGTCAGTGACGAAACCCGCCAGCGGGTCATGGCCGCGGCGGAGTCCCTGCATTACACGGTGGACAAGAACGCCTCGAACCTGCGCAGCAAGCTCGCCGGCACGCTGGCGCTGCTGTTCTTCGAGGATCCCACCCCGGACGACTCGCACATCAATCCGTTCTTCTTCTCGATGCTCGGCTCGATCACGCGCGCCTGCGCGCGGCAGGGCTACGACCTGCTGATTTCGTTCCAGGAAATCGGGCGCGACTGGCACGCCGATTTCGCCGAAAGCAAGAAAGCCGACGGCATCATCCTGCTTGGCTACGGCGACTATCTCACCCACACCAGCCGGCTGGAAAAACTGAACCGACAGGGCACCCGGATCGTCTCGTGGGGCGCGGTGATGCCGGACCAGCCGTGCGTCACGATCGGTTGCGACAACTACAACGGTGGCCTGTCGGTCACCAACCACTTGATTGAACAGGGGTGCAAGCGCATCGCCTTCCTCGGCGACGCCTCGCAGCACTTCCCGGAGTTCCAGGAACGCTACCGCGGCCACCTGCAGGCACTGCGCGCGCACGGCATCGAGCCCGCCGACGAATTGCAGGTCGACGCGGAAAGTTCGCAACATTCCGGTCAGCAGGCGGTCGACAGCCTGCTGGCACGCGAGGTGAAGTTCGATGCCATCTTCGCCGCCAGCGACCTGATGGCGATCGGCGCGATGGCCGCGCTGACCGCGCACGGCATCGACGTGCCCTTCGAGGTGGCGGTGGCCGGCTTTGATGACATTCCCATGGCCAACTTCGTCAATCCGCCCCTGACCACCGTGCGCCAGGACACCCGCAAGGCCGGCGACATGCTGGTCGACAGCCTGCTGCGATTGATCCACAACGAGCCGGTCAGCAGCCGCATGCTGCCGATGCAGCTGATCGTGCGGCGTTCCAGCCTGTTGCGCGATGTGGCCGCGGGCAGTGGGCACCCAGAGGACTGAGCAGGCATGCAGCAACCGGCACTCATCGGTGACATCGGCGGCACCAACGCGCGTTTCGCACTCACCGATCTCGCCGCACCGGGTCCACAGATCATCCACGAGGAAACCTTCACCGACGCCGGTTTCAGCAGCCTCGGCGACGCCGCGCGGCATTACCTCGACACGCTGGGCGCCAAGCCGAGACGCGCCTCGCTGGCCGTCGCGGCACCCATCGAGCCGGACGAGATCGAACTGACCAACCGTGGCTGGTCATTCCGGCGCCACGAATTGCAGGACCGGCTCGGTCTCGACGAGCTGCAATTGATCAACGATTTCGCCGCGATCGCGTGGGCCACGCCGCACCTTGCAGAACGTGACCGCGTGACCCTGCACGGCACCGCCGCCACGCCACCGTGCGGCCCGGTCACCCTGATCGGCGCCGGCACCGGCTTGGGCGTCGCGCTGTTGACGGGTTCGCCCGCGCAAGGCTGGCATGTGGTGCCCACCGAAGGCGGCCACGCCAGTTTCGCGCCCACCGATGCCGAGGAACGTGAAATCCTCGCCTGGCTCGGCGTGCGCCACGGCCGCGTTTCCAACGAACGCGTGGTGAGCGGGCACGGCCTGTCGAACATCGACGCCGCGCTGCGCGGCATTGCGCCGGTCGCTGCACCCGCGCAGCAGCCGGGTTCACGGCGATCGAAGGACGTCGTCGACGCCGCACTGTCCGGCAACGATCCGGGCGCCGAACACGCGCTGCGCCGGTTCTGCCGGATCTATGGCGCGGTGGCCGGCGACGCCGCGCTGCTGCACGGCGCCAACACCGTGCTGATCGCCGGCGGCGTGGTGCTGCACTTCCTCGATTTTTTCCGCAACAGCGATTTCCTCGACGCCTTCTTCGCCAAGGGCCGCCACACCGACTACATGGAACGCATGACCGTGCAGGTCATCAGCCATCCCAACCCGGGATTGCTCGGTGCCGCGGCGGCCGCGCGTGCGGATGCCGCCACCGCGTAAGCGTTTGTCTGCAGCCGATGCGCGGCCGAGCGAACGTACCGCGGGCATGCTCCTCGCCCGATCCGGCGAGCCCGTCTACATCACGCCCACGTTCGAGAAGAGCCGCGCGCTGGAACAGATCCGTTTCGGCCACGACATCCGCACCTGGCAGGAGAACGAAGGTCCCTACCGGCTGATCGCGCAGACCCTGAAGGGCCTGCACATCGGCACCGGCAGCATTGGCATCGAAGAACGCGTGCCGTTCTTCATGACCGACGGCATCGCCAAGGCGGCAACCAACGCGCAGCTGGCCAGCGCGACCCCGGTCACCGCCGGCTGCCGTTCGGTTGAGCGCGCAGGCCGCCGCACCGCCACTCCATCGACAGCCCGTCCCACGTTACAGTTGGCGGAACTCGACCAACAGGGGGAACCGCATGGATCAGAAGCACTCCGGGATGGGCATCGCCGCATTCGTCCTCAGCCTCGTCGCCGGGGTACTGATGTTCCTGCTGATCGCGATAGCCGGAATCATGACCGCGTCGAGCCCCGGCGGCCTCGACGAGCATTCACCCGTGGCGATCATCGTGGGCTTGGGCATGATGCTGTTGCTCGGCATCGACGTCGTCGCGATCGGGCTGGGCATCGCCGGCTTGATCCAGCGGGACCGCAAGCGCCTGTTTCCGATCCTCGGCCTGGTGTTCGCGCTCGCCACCATTCTCGGCACGATCTTTCTGGTGATCCTCGGCAACGCGATGTAGGGCGCACGACGCCGATTCCGGTCGCGCCCCCGCGACTCGCCTACGACAGAAACGCCTGCTCGCGCACGCGATGGATCTCGTCGCGCAGGCGCGCGGCTTCCTCGAATTCGAGATCCTGCGCGTGCTTGTACATCCGCGCCTCCAGCTTCTTGATCAAGGCGCCGGCCGCGTGGGCGTCGAGTGTTGCGTAGTCGGCGGCTTCCTCCGCCACCTTGCGTGACGACTGCGCGGCAGCCTGGCCCTCGCCGCGGCTCCGCCCGCGTCCGCGCGTCGACGGATCCTCGCGCGCGCCTTCCATCACGTCGGCAATGTCGCGGACGATCGTGGTCGGCGTGATGCCGTGTTCGAGGTTGTACTCGACCTGCCGCGCACGGCGGCGGTCGGTCTCGTCGATCGCGGCCTGCATCGACCTGGTGACGGTATCGCCGTACAGGATCGCCTTGCCACGCACATTGCGTGCACAACGGCCGATGGTCTGGATCAAGGATCCGGTCGACCTGAGAAACCCTTCCTTGTCGGCATCGAGGATCGCGACCAGCGACACCTCGGGTAAATCGAGCCCTTCCCGCAACAGATTGATGCCGACCAGCACATCGAAGGCGCCGCGGCGGAGATCGCGAAGGATTTCGACACGTTCCAGCGTATCGATG
>DASSRT010000323.1:0-5825 GCA_035701705.1 Rhodanobacteraceae bacterium | reverse complement strand
CAAGCAGATTCGCAATTCGATCGGCTACGTCGAGTACGCCTACGCGCTGCAGAACAAGCTGGGCTACGCACGCATGCAGAATGCCGCCGGCAAGGTGGTGAGCCCCGACGCCGCCAGCTTCCAGGCCGCCGCCGCGACCGCGGACTGGTCGCACGCGAAGAACTTCAACCTGCTGATGACCAACGCGCCCGGCACCGAGGCCTGGCCGATCACCGCAACCTCGTGGGTGATCATGTACAAGCAGCCGAAGAACGCAGGGAACACCAAAGTCGCGTTCGATTTCTTCCGCTACGCCTACACCGACGGCAAGGCCGCGGCGACCGCGCTGGACTACGTGCCGCTGCCGGATTCACTGGTGAAACAAATCGAAGGCTATTGGAAGGCGGAATTCAAGCGGTGAGCTTTCCAGCGGGGCCCGGCCTTTTCCCTTCTCCCTTCGGGAGAAGGTGGCGCGCAGCGCCGGATGAGGGTACGTCGCCGCGCAAACGAGCCATTTTGCGTGCGCGCACCCTCACCCGCCCCTTCGGGGCACCCTCTCCCGGCGGGAGAGGGGACACATCTGAGACTTCCTTCGAGATTTCATGTCATCGAACCCTGCCATCGCCGTGACCATAGACACCGACCACCGCGCCCGCCGCGACGCCCGTCACGACGTGCTGTTCCGCCTGCTGCTGAAAGCCTGCGCGCTGCTGGTGCTGGCCGCGTTGCTGGGCGCGGCGTTCTCGACCCTGTGGGGCGGACGCGAGGTGTTGTTCGGACAAGGACTGCACTTCCTCACCAGCAGCGAGTGGAACCCGGTCACCGACACCTACGGCGCGCTGGCGCCGGTCTTCGGCACACTGGTGACGTCCTTGATCGCGCTGGTGCTGGCGGTGCCGGTGAGTTTCGGCATCGCACTGTTCCTCACCGAGATCGCGCCGACGTGGCTGCGCGGTCCGGTATCCAGCGCGATTGAACTGCTCGCCAGCATCCCGTCGATCATTTACGGCATGTGGGGCCTGTTCGTGTTCGTGCCATTTATGGCAAGCATCGAGCCAACCTTGGGTGAAACGCTGGGCCGCATTCCACTCATCGGACAACTGTTCCAGGGTCCGCCGATCGGGCTGGGCCTCTTGACTGCCGGCATCGTGCTGGCAGTGATGATCCTGCCCTTCATCTGCGCGGTGATGCGCGAAGTGTTCCAGACCGTGCCGACGCGCTTGAAGGAATCGGCGCACGCGCTCGGCGCGACGACCTGGGAAGTGGTGTGGGACATCGTGCTGCCGTATACCCGCTCAGCGGTGATCGGCGGCGTCTTCCTTGGCCTCGGCCGCGCGCTCGGCGAAACCATGGCGGTCACCTTCGTGCTCGGCAATTCGTACGACATCACCGGCTCGCTGCTGATGCCGGGCACCACCATTTCCTCGGCCATCGCCAACGAATTCAACGAAGCGGTCGGCACGCACCGCTCGGCGCTGATCGCACTGGGTTTCCTGTTGTTCGTGGTCACCTTCGTGGTGCTGCTGATCGCGCGCCTGATGTTGCGCCGACTGTCGCAACGGGAGGGCCGCTGATGTTGACCCTGTACGCGCGCCGCCGCATCGTCAACGCGCTCGCGCTCGGCTTCGGTACCTGCGCGACCGCGCTGGGACTGGTGTTCCTCGCGTGGATCCTGTGGGTGACGCTCAAGAACGGCATCGGCGCGATCAACCTCACACTGTTCACCAAGATCACCGCCTACGCCGATGAGGGCGGCCTCGCCAACGCCATCGTCGGCAGCCTCATCATGGACCTGATCGCGCTGGCGATCTGCGCGCCGGTGGGCGTGCTCGCCGGCACCTTCCTCGCCGAATACGCCAACCGCAGCAAACTCGGTGTCACGATCCGCTTCCTCAACGACATCCTGTTGTCGGCGCCGTCGATCGTGCTGGGCCTGTTCGTGTACGTGATCGTGGTGCTGCCGATGTCGAACGCCACCGGCGGCGCGGTGTCGTTCTCGGGCCTCGCCGGCGCGATCGCGCTGGCACTGATCGGCCTGCCGGTGATCGTGCGCACCACCGACGAAATGCTGCAACTGGTACCGGGCACGTTGCGCGAAGCAGCGCTGTCGCTGGGCGTCCCGCAATGGAAACTCACCATGCAAGTGCTGATGCGCGCGGCCACATCCGGCATCGTCACCGGCGTGCTGCTGGCGCTGGCGCGCCTAGCCGGCGAAACCGCGCCGCTGTTGTTCACCGCGTTCGGCAACAACTTCATGGTCGCCAATCCGCTGGACAAGATGGCCAGCGTCCCGGTCGCGATCTACCAGTACACCAACGACCCCAGCCCCGACCTGCACGCCATCGCCTGGGCCGGCGCGCTGCTGATCACGTTGTTCGTGCTGGCCTTGAGCCTGACCACCCGCCTGTTGTTCTCGCGCAAGAAGGTGCCGCATGACTGAACCGAACCACCGCCGTAGCGTACGCGCGCACTTCCCCTCTCCCATCGGGAGAGGGTGCCCCGAAGGGGCGGGTGAGGGTACGCCCACACGCAATGACGCCAGTGCATTGCAATCCCTATCCACTCGCGATCCCGAACCCTCATCCGGCGCTACGCGCCACCTTCTCCCGCAGGGAGAAGGAAAAAACTGGCTGCCCAAGCTCGCCGTGCGCGGCCTCGATTTCCATTACGGCGACGTGCACGCACTGCGCAACATCGACATGGACATCCCGGAGAAGCAGGTCACCGCGATCATCGGCCCGTCCGGCTGCGGCAAGTCCACCCTGCTGCGCGTGTTCAACCGCATCTACGCGATCTACCCGAAACTGCGCGCCAACGGCGAGGTGCTGCTGGATGGCGAAAACATCCTCGACGCGCGCTATTCGCTGAACCGCCTGCGCAGCAAGGTCGGCATGGTGTTCCAGAAGCCGGTGCCGTTCCCGATGACCATCTTCGAGAACGTGGCCTGGGGCATCCGCCATCACGAGAAGCTGTCGAAGCCAGACATGGAGGCGCGCGTGGAACAGGCGTTGCGCCGCGCCGCGCTGTGGGACGAAGTGAAGGACAAGCTGAAGCGCTCCGCGCTCAGCCTCTCCGGCGGCCAGCAACAACGCCTGTGCATCGCCCGCGGCATCGCCCTGAAACCCGACGTGCTGCTACTGGACGAACCCACGTCCGCGCTCGATCCGATCGCGACCGGCCGCATCGAACAACTGATCGAGGAACTGAAGCGCGACTACACCATCGTCATCGTCACCCACAACATGCAGCAGGCCGCGCGCGTCTCCGACCGCACCGCCTTCATGTACCTCGGCGAACTGATCGAATTCGACGAGACCGAAAAGATCTTCACCAAACCCGGCAAGCAACAGACCGAGGATTACATCTCGGGGAGGTTTGGGTAACTGCAACCCACCTCCCCGAAACGGTTTCCCTTCTCCCCTCGGGAGAAGGTGGCCCGAAGGGCCGGATGAGGGTTCGCGCAAAGCGGAACGTTCGAACTTCACCGAACCCTCACCCCCAACCCCTCTCCCGCAGGGAGAGGGGAGCCAACCATGAGACAACCCATGAACACCACACCTCCAACCCACGACCACATCGTCAAAAGCTTCGACACCGAACTCGACCGCCTCACCGGCGAAATCGTCGCGATGGGCGAACTGTCGGCCATGCAGCTCCACCACGCCATTGACGCGCTGGGCAAGCGCGACAGCCGCGCCGCGCAACGGATCGTCGACAACGACGACGCGCTGGACTCGCAGGAACGCGGCATCAGCCAGGACGTCCTGCGCCTGCTCGCCCTGCGCCAGCCGATGGCGCGCGACCTGCGCGAAGCGCTGGCGGCCCTGCGCATCGCCTCCGACATCGAACGCATCGGCGACTACGCCGCCAACATCGCCAAACGTTCGATGACCTTGAATCTTTCCGCACCGGTGCCGCTGGTCGCCAGCCTGCCCGCGCTGGTGCAAGTCGCCGGTGACATGGTGCGCGATGTGCTGGGCGCCTACCGCAACCGCGACGCCACCGCCGCGCGCGTGGTGTGGGAACGCGACAGCCAGCTCGACACCCTGTACGACGGCCTGTTCCGCGAACTGCTGACCCACATGATGGAAGACCCGCGCAGCATCACCGCCTGCTCGCACCTGCTGTTCATCGCCAAGAACCTCGAACGCATCGGCGACCACGCCACCAACATCGCCGAGAACGTCTGGTTCGTGGTGCATGGTGAGGCGTTGAAGGGAGATCCTGATCTGTAAGGCGCCGGTGTTGGGTTCGAACCGAACTCAATCACGAGTCCAAGCGAAAACCGCGCTGACGACATGCTCCGGCGAACGCGATTGACGCACGGCCATGTGGGTTCAAACTTTGCCCAACGGCAGATACAAGGTGAGCGCGCTCGCCGCGGTATTGCGAAACCCGTACAAACGGTAGAACGCTGCGGCCCCTGCGCCCAGGGCGTCGACAACCAGCACGCGCACACCGACATCGGCGCGAAGGGCGAGGCACCTTTTGACCGCATCCTGAAGCAGCATCGCTCCCAAGCCACGTCCCTGTTCGGCGCGTGCAACGCCCAAACGCGCAAGGCGCGCGGCCGGTACCGGGTATCGCGGAAGCCGCCGACGATCGGCTGCCTGCATCTCATCCAGCGCGACCTGCGCGGCGGCGAGAGTGTAGAAACCGATGATGCGGTCAGGCGCTTGGCCGTCGATCAAAATCTGCGTCGTGGCGATTCCATCACGAAGATGCTGCCCGGCAAGCTGCCGCAAATAATTGTTCAGCGATGCCTCGCCGCAATCGAAGTCTTCGCGGTTGTGGACCTGCGGATCGAGCCGCTCGATACGCAGCACGGGTCAGCGCCCCGCTACGCCTCGCTCCATGGCCCGCTTCAAGCGTGCGTTAGGCTTGAATGGCTTGTCCAAGGCAGCCAGGAAACGGCGGGATTCTGCTGGCGACAGCGTCACGCTCAACTCCGCAGCCATCACGTTGTCCGCCTCGCGCAGCACCGCGTCGCGGACGAACGTGGCTACCGGCAGCCCACGCAGACTGGCAGCCCGGGCAATCCGTGACTTGTCGTTTTCGTTCAGGCGCAGATCCAGCCGGGCAACAGCGGTCATGATCGGTTCCTTTCAATGTGTACGGTATTGTACCGTACACAACATCCACCCACAACGAGGCCACCGACTTACAAATTTTGTGAGGAACGAACGTCAGGCATCCGCATCTTCTTCGTCCATTTTTCGTCCCTCTTCAAGCTGATGCGCGATTTCGCGGTCAGCGTGGTCCTTCAGCGCGTGATATAGATCGTATGACGCGTCACTGTTGGCTATCCTTTCGAGTCTCTGCTCTGCCATCTCCTTGAGTCTCACGTCTGCATCGAAAGGCTCTCCGGGGCGCCCTGATCGAACTCCTCTGATTCCAGTCGCGAAAATTGCCGAAGAAAGATCCCTATATGTCCGTGTGCCGACGCAGCGCGCACCCTTGAGCGCGCGCGCGATGAAACCCTCATTGGAATGGATGAACAACGCCCCGGCCTCGCGCAGGATCGCGGTGACAACCATGAAGTGACTTGCGGTACCAGCAGCCAACCAATTTTCCAGCGTTGCGACGAAGCTTGCTCCGTACGGGCCACACAGCGATTTCATTAGCTCGGCGAATCGGTGGCTGAACTTGTAGTCTTCGATCCGACCAAGTGCACGGTCAAGCAAGGTGCGCAGCAGCAATGGACCGTCTGCTCGCGACATCAAGTCAAGCGAACCCCGTTCTTCGCCTTTCCGCCCCAAGGGGTACATTGCCCACTCCCCAGACGCGATAGCATCATCGATTCGCGACATTCCGAGCTCAATGACCAGGTCGGGCACTCGTTGTAG
>DASSRT010000322.1:0-2807 GCA_035701705.1 Rhodanobacteraceae bacterium | reverse complement strand
CCGTAGCGTTCGCGGTTGCGCTGGAATTCGATTTCGGCGTTCCTGGCGAGCGCATCGGCCTCGCCGAACACGTCCACCTGCACCGAGTGGTCGATCACCAATTCGCACGGCGACTGCGGGTTGATCCGCGACGCCTGCCCGCCGAGGTTCACCATCGCATCGCGCATGGCCGCGAGGTCGACGACGCAGGGCACGCCGGTGAAATCCTGCAGCAGCACGCGCGCCGGCAGGAACGACATCTCGGTTTCAGGCTCGGCCTTCGGATCCCAGTTCAGCACCGCTTCGATCTGGCCGCGAGTGACTTCGCTGCCGTCTTCGTGGCGCAGCAG
Organism: Rhodanobacteraceae bacterium; assembly: GCA_035701705.1. Classification (GTDB taxonomy): domain Bacteria; phylum Pseudomonadota; class Gammaproteobacteria; order Xanthomonadales; family Rhodanobacteraceae; genus 66-474. Next base: position 2,478 of record DASSRT010000322.1, on the reverse strand, counting down.
GTTTTCCAGCAACACCTTCATCGAATAGGGCAGGCGGGCGAGGTTGTATTGCTTGCCAAGCTTGGCGAAGCTGGCGATCTGGTAGGCCTTGCCGCCGACGGTGAGGGTGTCGCGGATTCCGAATGAGTCTTGCATGATGTGCTCCAGGGCGTGCAGGCGGGCGGGAAGGCCTCGAATTGACCGCCTATTATCGCGCAAACGCCGCGGCGTTGCCCGTTGCGGTGCATGGACGTCGCCTTGACATGCCGGGCAGGTAGACTCGGGAAAGGCCGTCGGGGCGGTACCAATGCGGCATCCACACGGGGGCGAGCACGACAGAACATGATCCCACCTGTCCGTTTGTTTCTCCGCATCTACGAAAAATGGAAGCGCGATACCCTGTACGAGGGTGACTTCCGCCCCAGCATCAGCATCCTCAAGCTGTCCTTCATCGCCTTGTTCATCGGTGGCGCGGCGGCGGTGATCGCGTGGATGTTGTACCGCCTGATCGGATTGGTGACACACCTGGCCTTCGCCGGGACATGGGCGTTCTCGTTCGTGTCCCCGGCCGACCTGCATGCGCCGTGGTGGGTCATCCTGCTGGCGCCCGTGGTCGGCGGCGTGATCATCGGCTTCATGGCGCGCTACGGCACCGATCGCATCCGCGGCCACGGCATTCCCGAGGCGCTGGAAGCCATCCTGTTCCGGCGCAGCAAGATGATGGCCAAGGTCGCGATCCTGAAGCCGATCTCGTCGGCCATCGCGATCGGCACCGGCGGTCCGTTCGGCGCCGAAGGCCCGATCATCATGACCGGTGGCGCGGTCGGTTCGCTGATCGGGCAGGCGTTTTCACTGACCTCGATCGAGCGCCGCACGCTGCTGGTGGCCGGCGCCTGCGCCGGCATGGCCGCCACCTTTTCCACTCCGATCGCCGCAACCCTCGTCGGCGTCGAAATGCTGTTGTTCGAGATGCGCCCGCGCAGCACCATCCCGGTGGCGGTGGCGTGTTGGGTGGCCTCGGCGCTGCGGCCATTCCTGATCGGACCGGGCCCGCTGTTCCCGATCAGCATCCAGTTCCATCTCGGCCTTCCGCAACTCGGCATGGCGGCCGTCAGCGGGCTGCTGGCCGGGTTGCTGGCCACGGCGGTGACGTTCTTCGTCTACAAGATCGAAGACGGCTATCGCAAGTTGCCGATCCACTGGATGTGGTGGCCCGCGCTCGGTGCGCTGGTGGTCGGCATCGGCGGCATCATCGACCCGCAGACACTGGGTGTCGGCTACGACATCATTTACCAGCTGCTGACCGGCAAGATCGTCGGCATGGGTATCCTGATTTTCCTGATCGTCAAGGCCGTGATCTGGTCGGTCTACCTGAGTTCGGGGACGTCCGGCGGCACGCTGGCGCCCTTGCTGGCGTTCGGCGCGGGGCTGGGTGGCCTGGAAGCCTTGGTCTTCCCTGGGCCGCAGCCGCTGCTGTGGCCGCTGCTCGGGATGGGCGCGATGCTGGCCGCGGTCATGCGCATGCCGTTTACCTCGATCATGTTCGCCTTGGAGCTGACCGGCAATTCGAGCATGCTGCCGGCCCTGCTGATCACGTGCACCACGGCCTACGGTGCCAGCGTGTTCCTGATGAAGCGTTCCATCCTCACCGAGAAAATTGCGCGCCGCGGCCTCAATATTTTCCGGCCCTACACGCTCAATCGCCTGGAATACATGACCGTGAAAGAGGTGATGACCCGTGAGGTCGTCACCGTGCCCGCCGACTTGACGGTGCGGGCCTTGCTCGATGGGTACTTCGGCAGCGAGCAGAAATACCGCGCCTACCCGGTGGTGGATGCGCAGGGCACCTTGCTGGGCATCGTCGACCGTGCGCGTCTGCGGGGCTGGCTGGAAAGCGATGCTTCCGGCGCGACGCCGCTGGCCGACCTGATGAGCGGTGATCCGGTGGTGGCCTTTCCCGAAGAGAGTTGCCAGAGCGTCGCCATCCGCATGGCGGTGGAAAAACGCGATCGCATCCCGGTGGTCAGCCGCGACGACCATCATTTGCTGGGCATGGTCACCCGTTACGACTTGCTGACGCCGTTTTCGCAGACCCACGACGAGGAGTTGCTGCGGGAACGGGTGTTTCACGGGCCCGGGCAGTCGCACTGACTCGGGGTGCGCGCGCTGCGCGCGGCAGTTTGTCCCTCTCCCTCCGGGAGAGCCGCCATCCGTGGCGCGAGAGCTCCGTGGCGGCGCGCAGCGCCAGGTGGGGGTTCGCGCGCGTCTGATGCTTCGTGGCGCCGTCATCCCAGCGCAAGCCGGGATCCATCTTGATCGTTGCTCTTGGGGTGACGTCCCTGTCTTTTTCCGCGCCCCTCCCGGGGGCGCGTGTGACTTCTCTTTGCATGGCCAAAGAGAAGTCACCAAGAGAAAGGCCACCCCGCGAACACGCCCTGCGCCCATCCATGGGCTGCGGGTTTGCTCGCGACCGCCGGGGTTCGCCGAAGGGCCGTCCAT
>DASSRT010000321.1:0-11873 GCA_035701705.1 Rhodanobacteraceae bacterium | reverse complement strand
ATTGCCGGTTGCCTGCTGCGAGGGGACCGCGAAGCGGATGAAATCGTCGTCGTCGCGCTCGATCACGCGCACGTCGACGCCGTAGGGCGCGCGCCCGGTCGGCGCGATGACGCCGGCCGTCAACACCACGTCGGGTCGGGTGGGGGTCTCGGCGAACAGGCGGAAGTTGGCGCTGGCGCTGATGTCGCCAAGGTGCGGCGGATCGCTGACGCGCTCCTGCGCGAGTGCCGCCGCGGACCCACCGGCGCCGCCCTTCTGGTAGACGGTCCAGCGCTCGATGAAGGGCACGTCGAGGTTGAGCGTCAGGCGTGGAGTGATGCCGTAGCGCGCCGCGAAGTTGTAGGTCAGCGAATCGGACTTCACGCCTTCGACGGCGATGTTCCCGAGGAAGATCGCGTCCAGCGCCAGGAAGCCGTTGAGCGTCAGTTGCCGGCGGTCGTAGTGGCCGTAGGTGAGGCCGGCTTCCAGCGTCAGCGGCCGATTGAACAAGGCGTGCTCCTGTTGCAGCACGTCCTGTACGCTGCGTTGCGGCTCCATCTTTTTCGCTGCTTCCGCCTGGGTGCTGGCGTAGTTCTCGCGCTCGGTCTGGTGCGAGGGCGCAGCCTCCGGCGGTGGTGCCGTCGCCGGCGTCGTTTCCCCCGGCTGCACGGCCAGCTTGCCGCCCAGCTTGGCCTGCAACGCCTGTACCCGGATGTCGATTTCCCGCAGGCGCCGGACCTGCGAGGCGTAGCTGGCTTTCAGCGATTCCAGTTCGCGCATCAGCGCCTGCACCTCGGCCTCATCGGTGCGGGTGGATGTTCCCGATGGTGTGTCGGCCATTGCGGGCAGCCCGAATCCCGCCAGCGCCAGCGCGGCGATGGCTGCGGCCAACGGTTTGCGCGTCCGGGCGGCGCCGGAACGCACGTGCACTTGCGGTTGCTTGCCACTCGCCTTGGTCATCGTTCTGTCCTGTTGATGGCTGTTGGTGGTGTGTCGGTCGCCGCCGCAAACATCCGCATGCGTGCCGCTGCGCGACCGGAGTGTGTCTACTTGGCGACGACGTACCAGTTGTTCTGCAGGTCGTGTTCGAGCTGATGCGTGGTGATGGATCGGAAACCCGCCTTGCGCAGATACCCGCGAATCCTTTCTTCGCCCCACATGGCGCCCACGCCTTCGCCGCCCTGCGCGAGCGACACGCTCATGCAGTGCATGCACGAGACGGTGTAGAGGAATGGCGCCAGCGGATTGCGGGCGTCCTGGTCCACATGGCCGGTGCCGTTGATGTCCTGCATCAGGTACACGCCGTCGGGTTTCAGCGTGCGATGGATGCCCTTCAGCAGGTTGAGGGGCCGGGCCTGGTCGTGGACCGCGTCGAAGGTGGTGACGAGGTCGAACGCTTCCGGCTCGGCCGAACGGTCGAAGTCGCCCAGATCGGCGGCGATGAACTGCAGGTTGCGCAGGCCTGCACGCTCGGCCTTGTCGCTGGCGTAGGCGATGGCGTCGCGCGACAGGTCCACGCCCACGAAACTGCTGCGCGGAAAATGTTCGGCGAGTTGCGCGAGGATGCGGCCGCGCCCGCAGCCGGCGTCCAGCACCCGGATGCCGGCCGCGAGTCGTTCGCTCAAGCCCGGCACCAACGGCAGGATGTGTGCGTACAGCACCGAGCGCACCGATTGTCCGCTGTCCTCGGCCATCACTTCGTGGAAGCGCGGGTAGCGTTCGTACGGAACGCCGCCGCCGCTCTTGAAGCACTCGACGATGTCGTCTTCCACGCTGCCCAGCAGGGCGATGTATTGCGCGAACACGGCCAGGTTGTCGGCGTCCGCGGTGCGCGTGAGGAACGCGGCGTGTTCATCCGGCAGCCGGTAATGCCCGCGCCCGGAATCGAAGTCCACCACGCCGCCGGTCACCATCGCGCCCAGCCATTCGCGCACGTAGCGCTCGTCCAGCCCGGCGCGGGAGGCGACCCGTTTCGGGTTGGACGCTGGCGCGTGGCGCATGCTGTCGAACAGGCCGGTCCGATGGCCAATCGAAGTCATCAGGCACAACGCGCCGTTGTTCAGCATGGCCAGCATCTTTTCGGCGAAGACCACCGACGCGCTGCGGCTGAATCTCGTTGACGCGTCGCTCATGGCGGTGGCTCCGGTCATGCCAGTGCTGCTGCTGGTGGCTGCGGCGTTCGCCGCAGCCAAAGTCAGGGAGCCGGCCATGGCCAAGTGTCCGCCGCGCGCCTCAGCCGCCCGCGCCGACCAACCGCGACATCAGCAGCGCCTGCGACGCATCGCGCAGCGCACGGTTGGGCGCCGCGGCGCCGTCCAGTACCAGGTCGAGCCGCAGCTGGTTGCTGACCGCCTGTCCATCGGAGTTCAACTGCACCAGTTGTCCGACGCTGCCGCTGCGGATCCATTGCGAGACCATTCCCTGCCCGGCGACCCCGAGGTTCATCGACACGCCCTTGGCGGGATCGAACGCGATAGCCACGCTCGCGTCGCCGGAGGACACCTGCGTGTCGAAGGGCGTCGTGGCGGACGTGCCATCGCCCGATCCCGGCGCGCCGCCGCCACGGCGCACGTCGAGCGCGGTGACGTTGACGGCGTGGTTGCCGCTGCCGGCGATCTGGATGCCCTGGACCAGCCCGTTGACGTTGGCAAGCCCGGCCCCGTCCACGGTGCGCGAGCTTCCGTTCGGAATCGGAGCCGGTATCGCCGTGCCCTGGACGATGTTCATCGTGGGGGTGAAGGTGATGACCGGAATCGCCCCGTGGCCATCGGTGAAGTCCATGCCGAGGGTCAGGCTGCCGCTGAGTGCCTGGCCGCTGGCGGTGGTCCAGGTCGAGAGCATGCTGACGCCGAAGTACGCAACGGTGTTGTTGCCGATCCGGAACCGCCCGCGCATGGTGGCGAGGTCGGGATCCGGAATTTCCTGCAGCAACGCGTGCGCTGGCGCCGGTCGCGCGATCGCGGCAGTCGTTTGCGCGTTGGCGTGGCCGCCGGCTGCCAGTGCGGCGCCGGCGGTCATCGCGAGAAGAAGTTGGGTTGGAAGTTTCATGTCCGGTTCCTTGCGGGCCTCAGAACAAATCCGCGTTGGTGAAGCCGAAATCGAGCAGTTCCGCGTCGGTCAGCGGACCGGAACGGGCGTACAACGCACGCGCGCTCGGCGTGCGGGAAGATTCGAGCAGCACGGTGTTGCGATCGAAGCCGCTGCCGACCACGGCAAACAGTGCGCGTGACGGCCAGACTTTCATGAATTCGGCAAGCGGCATGTTGGTGTTGCCGAGCACGGGGTCGGCAAGCTCGACGACACCGCTTTCGATGCGTTTGAGCACCACGAAGTGGCGGTAGCCCTTGACGTCGATCAGCACGATGGTCGGCACGCGCACGCTGAGCAGTCGTTGCTCGCTGATGCGGTAGCCACGCCCGCGCAGGCCCAGGCTCTCGACGTAGTGCTTGATGTCCAGCATCGAGAAACCCTGCTGGCGCACCACCCCCGGATCGGCCACGCCCATCATGCCCGCGAGCACGGTGGCTTCGTCCACGTCGAGGCCGTATCCATAGCGGAGCAGCGTCGCGACCGACGCGGCGCCACAGCTGAAATCGGTTTGTTGCCGGACGATGTGGCGAAAGCGTGCATCGCGCATGCTCTCGATTTGGGTTCGATAGAGCTGCCCGTTCGGCAGCACGCCGGCGAACTCCACCGCGGCCGCGCGAGCGCTGACAGCACCCAGCGCGATGCCGAACAGCAACGGCAACAGCAGGCTTGGCAGGCGGGATCGGGTCACGATGGTTGCTCTTCGGAAGAAGACTCCCGACCCGCTGGCGCGGGCCGGGAGTCGGAAACGGCGAGTCGGTACAGGGGGTGCCCGGAAACGCCGCTTATCCTTGGCTATTCGCCACCACCGCCACCGCCACCGCCGCCGGTGCCCGGTTGCGCCACGGCCATCGCCAGGCTGTTGGCCTGCTGGTTGCCGGTGCCGGCCGAGATGTTGACGCCGATGTTGCCGGACGCGTTCTGGAACGCGCCGCCTGACAGGCTGGCGTCGTTGCTCGCCATCACCACGATCGGCGTGAGGGCGTAGACGGCGCCTGACAGCACGGCATCCAGCGCGATGCTGCCCAACTCATCCGAGTCGGTGTCGAAGGCCAGGCCGCCGATCGTGCCATCGCGATACGGGTTGTCCACCGCGCCCTGCGCCTCACCGTCGAAATCGATGTGGCCGGTCTGGCTGCCGCCGGTATGCGTGATGCCGGTCCATGTGTCGGGGTAGAAGTTGTTGGCCTGGTAGGCGTTGCCTTGCGACGACCCCGAGTAGCTTCCGTCCACACTGCCGGTCAGGGTGACGCCGACGGCCGTCAACTCGTAGTCGAAGTAACCTTCGTTGCTGGTCGAGTTGTTCTTGGAGTACTGGCTCGAATCGACCGATGCCTGCGCGTAGTTGGTGGTCGCAACCGAAGCGGCCAGCGAGTTCTTCTGCTGGTTGTTGTTGCCGGAAGTCACGTTGACCGCGAGGTTGCCGGACGCCGTGTTGAAGGCGTTGCCGCCGACGCTGGCGTTGTTGACCACACCGGAGTTCATCGTCTCGTTGTCGTGGCCAAGCTGGTTCACGAACACTTCGCCGTCGGCCATGCCGAACACGAAACTCGCGTCCGTTGCGGCCAGTGCCGCGGCGTTGTCCTGCTGGTTGTTGTCGCCGGCCGCGACGTTGAAGCCGAGGTTGCCCGACGCGTTGCTGCCGACGTCGTCGCCGATGGTGGCATCGTTCTCAAGCAGGACGTTTTCCGCCGAGTTGTCGTGGTTCTTCTGGCGGTTGTCGACGATCGCGATGGCCGCCGAGTCGATGTTGATGTTGCCGGTCACGGTCGGATCGCCGCTCAGGTTGATGTCGGTGTGCAGCTTCAGCTTCTTGTCGAACACGACTTTCTGCTTGTGCGTGCCCTGCTGGTTCAGCTCGTAGCTCTGGCTGAATCCGGGGTCGCCATCCTGATCCTGCGCGTACACGCTGGCGGACGTGCAGATCAGCCCGACCGCGACAGCGAGCATGGTTCTCTTCATTGCAACGTTCATGGGGTGTTCTCCTGCTGGGAAGGGTTACCGCGGCGTCACGCCGCCGACATCGATCAACAGATGGTTGGCCGTGACGTTGTTCGAACCCGCGATCTGGTTGAGTTGCACGACGCCCTGGACGCCCTGCATCGCGCCGGCCTCCACGGCCGCCGAATGCACACGGGTGCGCGAACCCGGGGTTTGCCCGGAATCCGCCGACGTCGTTTGCTGCTTGCACGCGCAAACGTCGGCCAGCCACTGCTCGGTCGACGCTTGACGGATGCCCTGTTGCGCCAGCGCCACGCTGGCGGTATTCATCGAGGCGTTGGCGGTGCCGCTCGCCTGGTTGATCGAGATCAGGCCGCTGGCATTGGCGAGCGCGTGGCCGCCTATGCTGGCGGTTGCCACGTCCGGCACGTTGGCGGCGTTGGCGTCCTGATACTGGACCGCATGGATCTGCACCGCGGCCTGGTTGCCGACCGCAACGGCGCGCAGGTTGGCTTGCTGGTTGAGGTCGCCAGCGGCGAGATTGAGCGCGATCGCGCCGCTGCTGCCGTTGAGCGCATTGCCGTCGATGCGGCTGGCGGTCAGGTATTGCAGCATCTTCGCGTAGTCGTCGCCCTGTGCCGCGCAGGCCATGGCGCTGGCGCACGTCAGGGCGAGGGCCAGCAGGATGGATTTGCTGGTGCGTCCCATGCTCAACCTCCCGCCGGCTTGCCGAGCGGCAGCGCCTGCAGCGCGCCGGTGACTTGGGGACCGATCGCGCGCGTCGCACTGCCCACCGCACCGAGTGGGCCGGTGTGGTTGTCCGGTTGCCGTGGCGTCGCCAGGCCACCGGTGGTGCCCGTGGTGGTGATGGATGCGCGACCCGTCAGGGTCGCGGTCAGGTCGCCGGTTGCGGCCCGGACCGGCGCGTTGATCGCGCCGGCCTCGGCGTCGCTCATTTCCGCGCTGCCAAGCGCGCCCTTGATTTGCGCGTTGGGCGTGGGATCGACCAGCAGCGCCAGGCCGGGGGGTGCCGTGCGCACCGCGGGCCGCGTTGGTACGTTGCGCAGCAGAACGATTTCACCGGGCTTGGCGTGTACGCCATTGCGTGCGCCGGCCGCGTTCAGCGTCGCCGGAAATGCCAGTGACGCGATCAGGATTCCGATGATGCCTGCGTGCAAGCAGGCGCGTCCGTGCGCCTGCCAAGTGACCTGATTGATGCCGGTGGATTGCAGTGATCGCATGACCGCCGATCTCGGAGTCGGGTCATGGTCAAGGCAAGTCGGATGCCAACGATCAATTTTTCATGTTTTCAATGCGTTGGCGGATTTCACGGAGTGCGAGCCAGCGCCTGGTTGTAACGCTGGTGATACGGCCGGCGCTGGGCGCCCGGGCGCAGCGCAAGGCACCGTGCGGGTTGCGTGGCAAATCGCAGGGTGTAACGCAGGTGATACAGGTGCGCGGCGCGACAGTTCTGCATCGACGCACGGATTCGAATTCGTTGCGATTCGCGGGCGTTCGTGACGCGCGCGTGCATCGGGCGCGCATTGCCGCCGATGCCGCCGTCGATCCGGATTCAGTCTGCAGCGAGCGCTTGTTCGAGGTCCGCGATCAGGTCGTCGGCGTCTTCGAGGCCCACCGAGATGCGTACGAGTGCCGGAGGCGCGTGGCTGTGTTCGCCTTCGGCGGAGGCGCGATGTTCGATCAGGGATTCGCAGCCGCCGAGCGAGGTGGCGTTGGTGAAAAGCCTGGTTCGCCGTGCGAACGCGAAAGCGGCGTCGTGGCCGCCGCGCAATTCGATGCTCAGCATCGCGCCGAAATCCTTCATCTGGCGCGCCGCGATGGCGTGTCCCGGGTGGTTCGGCAGGCCGGGCCAGTTGACGCGTTCGATCGCTGAATGGGTCGCCAGGAACGCCGCGACCTTGCGCGCATTTGCGCAGTGCACGGCCATTCGCGCCGGCAGCGAGCGGCAACCTCGCAGGGTAAGCCAGGCGCTGAATGGAGCCAGGATCGCGCCGCTGAGCAGGCGCCGCTCGCTGATCCGGGCGGCGAAGTCGTCGTTGTGCGCAAACACCAGCGCGCCGCCGAGCACATCGCTGTGCCCGCCGAAATACTTGGTGGTCGAGTGCATCACCACGTCCGCGCCGAGCGTCAGTGGCCGCTGCAGCACCGGGGTTGCGAAGGTGTTGTCGCACACCAGCCGTGCGCCATGTGCGTGCGCGATCTTCGCCAGTTCGGCAAGGTCGCTGATCCGCATGCGTGGATTGGACGGCGATTCGGCCCACAGCAGCGCGATGCCGCCGTCGCACGCGGCGCGCACGGCATCGAGGTCGGTGATGTCGACGGCGACTGCTTCGACGCCGCGCTCGGGCAACACCTCCGTGACGTAGCCGCGGGTGCCGACGTAGCAGTCTTCCGGCACCACGATGTGCTGGCCACGTTGCAGGGTGTCCAGCACCGCGGCGACCGCGGCCATGCCTGAAGCGAACGCGAGCGCATGTTCGCCGCCTTCCAGTGCAGCCAGTGCGGTTTCGAGGCGTTGCTGGTTGGGATGATTGTCGCGCTGGTAGCTGTAGGCGTTGGGCTTGCCTTCGAGCTCGTGCACGTACGTGGTCGAGACGGCGATGGCGGGTGCCACCGCACCGGTGGCCGGATCCGGCTCGGCACCGGCGTGCACCGCCAGCGTGTCGAATTTGTGGGTCATGCGCGTGCCTCCTTGAATGCTTCGCGCGCGGCCGCGAGGGTGGCGTCGATGTCGGCGTCGCTGTGCGCCATCGACATGAAGCCGGCTTCGAACGCACTCGGCGCGAAGTACACGCCGCGCTCCAGCATTGTGTGGAAAAAGCGTCGGAATGCGCCCGTGTCGCATGCCGTTGCCGCGGCGAAAGTCTCGATGGGGCCGGCGCTGAAGAACAAACCGAACATGCCGCCGGCGCGGTTGACCGTGAACGGCACGTTCGCCTCGCGGGCGAGGCTAAGCAGGCCGTCGGTGAGCGCGCGGGTCTTGCGTGCGAGTCGATCGTGGAATCCGGGTTCACGCACCAGATCCAGCATCGCCAAGCCTGCCGCCATCGCCACGGGATTGCCGGACAGCGTGCCGGCCTGGTAGATCGGCCCGGCTGGCGCCACTTGTTCCATCAGTTCGCGGCGGCCACCGTAGGCGCCGACCGGCATGCCGCCGCCGATGATCTTGCCGAGCGTGGTGAGGTCGGGTGTGATGCCGTAGATCTGCTGCGCACCGCCCAGCGCGACGCGAAAGCCCGTCATCACCTCATCGAAAATCAGCAGTGCGCCATCGCGCGTGCACAGCTCGCGCAAAGTCTGCAGGAATCCCGGCCGCGGCGGCACGCAGTTCATGTTGCCGGCGACCGGCTCGACGATCACGCAGGCGAGTGTTTGGCCCATCTCGTCGAACAGCTTCCGCGCGGCATCGGCATCGTTGTAAGGCAGGGTGATCGTGAGGTCGGCGAGCGCCTTCGGCACGCCCGGTGAATCGGGCACGCCCAGTGTCAGCGCGCCCGAACCTGCCTTCACCAGGAACGAGTCGCCGTGGCCGTGGTAACAACCCTCGAATTTCACGAAGCGCTCGCGACCGGTGGCGCCGCGTGCGAGGCGCAGCGCCGACATCGTCGCCTCGGTGCCCGAGTTGACGAAGCGCAGCACCTCGATCGACGGCACCAGCGCCGAGACTGCCTCGGCCAGCCGGGCCTCCGCGGTGCAAGGTGTGCCGAACGACAAGCCGTCGCGTACCGCGCGCTCCACCGCCTCGCGCACATGCGGGTGGTTGTGTCCGGCGATCATCGGTCCCCACGAACCGACGTAATCGATGTAGCGCTTGCCTTCGACATCCCACAGATACGCGCCATCGGCGCGCGCGGTGATGAACGGCTCGCCGCCGACGGATTTGAACGCCCGCACCGGTGAATCCACGCCACCCGGCAGGACGTTCAGGGCGCGCTGGAACAGTTCGTGATTGGTGCTCATGCCTTCTCTCTGGATGGAAAAAGCGCCGCAAATTGCCGCGCCGCGGCGCGCACATCGCTGGCGCCGAACAGTGCGGAAACCACGGCCAGGAAATCCGCGCCGGCCGCAATCAGTGGCCCGCCATTGTCGGGCGTGATACCGCCGATTGCCACCAACGGCAGGCCAAGCGCCCTGGCTTCGCGCAACAGGGCGGGCGTCGCGCGCCGGGTCACCGTCTTGGTCGTGGTGGGAAAAAACGCGCCGAACGCGAGGTAGCTCGCGCCTGCGGCCGCAGCGTCTCGCGCGCGCTGCAGCGAGTCGTAGCAGGACACGCCGATGATCGCCGCGGAGCCAAGCGCGGTACGCGCAGTGGCAATGCCGGTATCGTCTTCGCCGAGATGCACGCCTTGCGCGCCACTGGCCAGCGCCAGCCCGACATCATCGTTGATGATCAGCGGCGCGCCGAATTCGCCGGTCAGCGCAGCGAGTTCGCGTGCTTCGGCGAGTCGCCGCGTGTGATCGTCGGTCTTGTCACGGTATTGCAGCATCGCTGCGCCGCCTTCCAGCGCCGCGCGTACGGCGGCGAGCAGGTCGTGGCGAGGGCCGTTCGTGACCGCATACAGACCGGTTGCAGGCAGGGGCGGATTGACGCAGGTCAAGAGTCGGCTTTCATGCGGGCGCACAACTTGCGACAATACGGCGTATCGTCCATCGCGTCACGCCAGCCATGAGTGCCACTGCAGAATCCATCGTCGTCTACCGCAAGTTCATGTGCGTCGTATGCGGCTTCATCTATGACGAGGAAGCGGGCCTGCCCGAAGAGGGCATCGAGCCCGGCACGCGCTGGGAAGACATCCCCGACACATGGACCTGTCCCGACTGCGGCGTCACCAAGGACGACTTCGAGATGATCGAAGTCGCCTGAGTGTGGCTGTATCCGCGCGCGCTGTCGCGCGGTTTCGCTTCTGTCTCCTGAACGCAAACGAACCGTCATTTCATTGCCCGATTTGGGCCATGCGCCTTGCACGAGCGGGTGTTTGGATGTGTTCGTGGCCCACGCAAGGAGACGGCCGTGCAGGAATTCATTCCGTTCGATGATTGCTGGCTCGATCGCGAGCCGCCGGGGCGCCTGGTGCCGTTGCCGAGCAGTTGCGAGTGCGTGCGCGACGCCGACGGCGTGTTTCATTGGGTCCGTGCGGGCAAGCCGGAAATCGTGATCACGTCGCCCTGGTGTGCACCGATCCGCGCCGCCGCCCCGGCATTGAGTTCCAGCACGTAACGCGCGGGAACCTCGCTGGGGTACAGCCGGCACGGATTCGCCTTGCATGGCTGCGCGTTCGCCTGGATTGCCACCAGCCGGTACTGGCTGTCGAAGAACAGCATGTCCAGCGGGATCAGCGTGTTCTTCATCCAGAACGTGCGCGGCATGTCCTCGCGAAACACGAACAGCATGCCGTGATCGGCCGGCATGGACGTGCGATCCATCAGCCCGTGCGCTTGCTCGGCGGGCGTGGCGGCAACTTCGACGCTGAAGCGGTGGCCCGCCAGCACTACGCTCGCGGTGTCGCGCGGCTCAGGCCGCGTGCGGTTGCAGCCGGAACACAGCAACGCGCCGGCCAGCGCCATCAAACAGACCCATGAAGTCCTGCGCATCGGCATCGCGGTCGTGGCGGAAAGCCGCAGTCTAGCGCCATTTCGTCGACGCCTCTTCCAAACGCGAAATGATCACGCTATCCTTGTCGGCCCGGGTGACGCAGGACGTCGTTCGGGGGTCATCCGGCTCGAAAAAACTTCTTCGAAAGTTGTTGACAGACCCGGAATGATCGCTACAATGGGCGGCTCGCGAGACGAAACGTCACGCGACGCGAAGCCGGAAGGCGACGCACCGAACGGTTCCTTGACAGTGTGCACAGGTGACTTGTGTGGGCGGCTTGCGGATGGACGAACGTTCATCGATGCAAGACGTCCAAACCTTTGAACTTTGGTAATTCAGCTTTGAATTGCAGTTCAGGTTTCGGACTCTCAGAAGTATAGGCAGCCTTCGGGTTGTCGAAACCTTAAGTGAAGAGTTTGATCCTGGCTCAGATTGAACGCTGGCGGCATGCCTAACACATGCAAGTCGAACGGCAGCATGAGGTGTAGCAATACACCTTGATGGCGAGTGGCGGACGGGTGAGGAATACATCGGAATCTGCCCAATCGTGGGGGACAACGCAGGGAAACTTGCGCTAATACCGCATACGACCTTCGGGTGAAAGCAGGGGATCTTCGGACCTTGCGCGATTGGATGAGCCGATGTCGGATTAGCTTGTTGGCGGGGTAACGGCCCACCAAGGCGACGATCCGTAGCTGGTCTGAGAGGATGATCAGCCACATTGGGACTGAGACACGGCCCAAACTCCTACGGGAGGCAGCAGTGGGGAATATTGGACAATGGGCGAAAGCCTGATCCAGCAATGCCGCGTGTGTGAAGAAGGCCTTCGGGTTGTAAAGCACTTTTATCAGGAACGAAATCTGCACGGTTAATACCCGTGTAGTCTGACGGTACCTGAGGAATAAGCACCGGCTAACTCCGTGCCAGCAGCCGCGGTAATACGGAGGGTGCAAGCGTTAATCGGAATTACTGGGCGTAAAGCGTGCGCAGGCGGTTTGTTAAGTCTGTTGTGAAATCCCCGAGCTCAACTTGGGAATTGCAATGGATACTGGCAAGCTGGAGTATGGTAGAGGAAGGTGGAATTCCCGGTGTAGCAGTGAAATGCGTAGAGATCGGGAGGAACACCAGTGGCGAAGGCGGCCTTCTGGACCAATACTGACGCTCATGCACGAAAGCGTGGGGAGCAAACAGGATTAGATACCCTGGTAGTCCACGCCCTAAACGATGCGAACTGGATGTTGGGTACATTACG
>DASSRT010000320.1:0-22039 GCA_035701705.1 Rhodanobacteraceae bacterium | reverse complement strand
CGCATCCTCGCGCAGCGTGCGCAGATCGTCGAGATCCCGCGGGTGGCGCTGTCACCGGACGGGCAACAGCTGGCGTACATCGTGGAGCAAGCCGGCAAGAACCGGCTGGAAATCGCCGATGGGCGCGGCCACCACGCACAGGTCGTCAAACTCGCCGGCGGCTGCCGCCCGGAAGACCTCGCCTGGCAACCCGGTACCAGCGCGCTCGCGGTGCTGACGCGTTGCCAGGTTGATCCGACCAATACCAAACCGATCCAGAGCGCGATCGAATTGCTCGACACCGGCGGCAAGCATCCAGCGCGCGTGCTGGCGACGCTGGATGGATTTGCGCAAGCGCTCAGCTGGACTCACAATGGCAAGCGACTCGGGTTCCTGTTCGTGCCGGGCGCCACGCGAGCGCCGTACGCCACGGCATCCGGCAATCCGCGGGTCGGCGTGATCGGCATCGAGCACGTGCAGGTCCAGCGCGTCGCGGCGATCGGGCTTGCCGGCGGCAACCCCGAACTGCTGACACCGGCGGGCCTCTACGCCTACGAGTTTTCCTGGTCGCCCGATGGCAAGCGCATCGCCTACACTGCTGCGCCACCACCGGGCGATGACAATTGGTGGACGGCGCAACTTTACGTGCAGGATGCCCGCGCCGGCGCCACCGCAAAATCCATCGTCGATCCCGCCACGGTGTCAGGCTCCCTGCACGGCCTGCAGATCGCGCTGCCGCGCTGGTCGCCGCATGGCGATATTTATTTCATCGGCGGGCTGATGAGCGATCGCGGCGCAACCGGCGGCGACATCTACCGCGTCGCCGCCAAGGGCGGTGCGCCGGTCGACCTCACCGCAAACACCAACGCGACCTCGTCGTGGTTCACCTTCAACGGCAACGGCCTGCTGGTGAGCCAGATCGTGCGCGGAAAGCTGCGACTGCAGCAGTTCGCAAGCTCGCGCAGCGGCGAGCTTGAACCCACGAAGTTCGGCTTCACGGTGCCAGCGGTATTCGGCGATGGCAGCGCGGCGATGGCGGTGTCGCTGTCGGCCGACCACAACCGCGTCGCCTTCAGCATGAGTTCGTTCACCGCGCCGCCTGAAGTCCATGCGGGCACGCTTGCCAGCGCGCCGCCACCGGCAGTGACTGCGTTCAACGCCGGGCAAAAGCAGACCTGGGGCAAGGCGCGCTCGGTGGAATGGAACAACGGCAAGACCCGCGTGCAGGGCTGGCTGCTGTATCCGGCGAATTTCAATCCGCGCAAGTCATATCCGATGATTGTCTACGTGCACGGCGGTCCGACCTGGGCCAACCTGCCGAATTGGGGCACGCGCGCCGAGGCGTTCTCGGAGTTCGGTTACTTCGTGTTGTTGCCGAATCCGCGTGGCAGCTTCGGCGAAGGTGAAGCCTTCACGCAGGCGATCCGCGGGCAAATGGGTTACGGCGATCTCGACGACATCCTTGCCGGCGTGGATGCCGTGGAGAAAATCGCGCCGATCGACGATGCCCGCCTCGGCATGCTGGGCTGGAGCTACGGCGGCTTCATGAGCATGTTCGCGCCCACCCGCACGCATCGCTTCCGCGCAGTGTCGGCAGGCGCCGGCATTGCCAACTGGCAAAGCTATTACGGCCAGAACCTGATCGACCAGTGGATGATTCCGTTCTTCGGCGCCTCGGTGTACGACGATCCGACCGCGTACGCGAAGAGTTCCGCGATCAACTTCATCAAGCAGACGCATACGCCTGCGTTGCTGCTGGTGGGCGAGCGCGACGAGGAATGCCCGGCCGCGCAATCGTTCGAGTACTGGCACGCGCTGAAAACGCTCGGCGTACCGACCACCCTCGTCGTGTATGCCAACCAGGGCCACCACATCACCGGCCGCAAGGACCAGGCCGACATCCTGCGACGGCTGCTGGACTGGTTCGGCAAGTACCTCGGCGAATCACCGGTGCTGGCACCCGGGAACGCGTGACAGGGTGTTGAAATCAGGCCGTGTTGCCGAGCCTCAGGCCGCAAACGCCTTCAAGGCAATCACGGCATTCAGCCCACCGAACGCGAAGGCATTCGACAACACCGCGCGCAGCGGCTGGCTGCGCGCCGTGTTGGGCACGTAGTCGAGGTCGCACTCCGGGTCCGGATCGAGGAAATTGGCGGTCGGGGGAATCACGCCTTCGCGCAACGCCGCGACCGCCGCGACCGCTTCCAGTGCGCCCGCCGCGCCGAGTGCGTGGCCGTGCACGGCCTTGGTGGACGAGATCGCGAGTTGCGTGGCGCTGGCGCCGAATGCCTGATGGATGGCGCGGGTTTCGGTGGCGTCGTTGGCGGTTGTCGCGGTGCCGTGGGCATTGATGTAATCGATATCCGAGGGATTCAACCGCGCGTCGGCGAGTGCGCTGGCCATCGCCCGCGCCGCGCCGTCGGCCGAGGGCAACACGATGTCGCCGGCATCGCTGCTCATCCCGGCGCCCGCGAATTCGGCGAAGATCTCGGCACCGCGCGCGCGGGCATGGTCGAATTCCTCCAGCACCAGCATGCCGGCGCCTTCGCCGAGCACCAGGCCGCGCCGTTGCTTGCAGAACGGCCGACAGGTGTCGTCCGACAAGACCCGCATGGCCTCCCACGCACGCAGCACACCCAGCGTGAGGCAGGCTTCGGTGCCGCCTGCGAGCGCGACGTCGACGGCGCCCGCACGCACCAGCGCCAAGGCCTGTGCGAAGGCATGGTTGGAGGTGGCGCAGGCCGATGAAACACAGAACGTCGGGCCGCGGATTCCGAATTCAATCGATGCCTGCGAGGCCGGCGCGTTCACCATGCGGCGCACGATCGAGAGCGGGTGCAAGCGCGGATTGCCTTCCTTGTAGAGTCGGCGCGAGCACTCGTCCGCGGTTTCCTCGCCACCGGTGCCGGTGCCGATGACGCAGGCGCTGCGCAGGCCCAGATTCCCCTGCGCAAAATCGAGCCCGGCTTGCGCCACGGCTTCACGCGCGGCGACCAATGCGAACTGGCTCGCGCGATCCAGCACCACGAGCTTCTTCGGATCGAAGTGCGCGGCGGGGTCGAAATCGCGCACCTGCGCGGCCACCTTGACCCGCATGCCCTCACCATCGAAACCCGTCAACGGCGCGATGGCGCTGCGGCCTTCGCGCATCCCGGTCCACAACGCGCGCGCATCGTGCCCGAGCGCGGAGACCGCGCCCATTCCGGTAATGACGACGTGCCGGGCCATCGTCGGCGTCAGGCGCTGGCCGGCGGCGTCGACGGCGGGTTCGCCGCCTTGGCTGCAAGCAGTTTTTCGACCGTATCCACGAGCCCCTTGACCGACTCGGTATCGAAGTTCGGATCGCGGTCGGGCATCTGGATCTTGAAGTGGTCTTCGATCTCGAACAGGATCTGGATGGCGTCGAGCGAGGCGATTTCGAGATCCTTCAGGGTCGAATCCAGGGTGATCCTGGCCTCGTCGATGCCCGCTTCCCGGGCGATGATCGCAAATACGGTTTTTTGGACGTCGTCGCTCATTCTGGTTTCCAGTCGATGCCTTTGCCCGTGGACGCTGGCGGGGACGGCGCTTGGTCCCCGCCCAGCAACAAGATGCCGGTAACGATCACGACGCAGCCGAGCATTTTCTCCCAGCCCATCGGGTCGCCGAACACTAGCCGAGATGCAACCATGACGGCAACGAACACGATTGCGCTGGTGGGAAACGCCGCTGACAGCGCGGATTTTTCGAGTATGACCATCCACACCATGAACTGGCCGAGGTAGCAGGCCAGTCCCAGCCACAGCCATGGGGTTTGCAGCGCCAGCACGATCGAAGGCCGATCGAGTTCGAACGGTCCGATCCGCGCGCCGGCCGTCTTCAACGCGATCTGCCCGAGCGTCTCGATCGCAAGCAATGCCACCCAGGCGGTGACGACCGGCGACAGGCGCCATGTGCGCAGGGCGGCTCCGGCGTTCATCCGTGGCGGGTCCCGGTTGCCGGCGACACGCGTGCGCCTTCACGGCGATCCATCCGTGCCAGGCCATCGAGGCGCGCGAACACGCCATCGAGGAAACGATTGCGATGCCGGTACCACAACGCATTGGCCGCGAGCGCGCTGCCGAGGCGGCGCTTTTCGTCATGCAGGCCCTGGCCGCTTTCGTAGACGCCGATCCCGCCATCGATGCAGCGGCGCACGTTCTCCAGCCAGCTGAGGTGGTACAGGTTGTAGCGATCCATCGCCGCGTAGTCCATGCCGAGGAACTTGTCGAGCAAACGGTGCTCGTCCTGCAACACGAGATTGAAGGCCAACAGTCGGCCCGATTCCCGATACGTCACGCAATACGCGTGCCCACGCAGCTCTTGCAAAACGTTCGTGAAATAGGCGGGTGTAAGTTCCTCGAACGCAAATTCCGCATGCGCGAGCGTCTCCCGGTACAGGCGCTGCACGGCGTCGCCGATGCCATCGAGGTCGGCCCGCCATTCGATGCGCAGGCCCGCGCCTGCCCGGCGCTTGCGTCGCAGATCCTTGCGCGTGGCGGCACCCAGTGAATCGATGTATTCATCGAGGCTGCGCCAGCGGATCGCGAGCGTGGCGCCGGGCAACCCCGGCAGCGCGCGCAATCCGTGCACCGGACAGACGCGTTGCCAGACCCGTTCGTCCACCGCAGCGTCCTTGATCGCCAACATGCCGAGTTGGTGTTCGGCGGCGTAGGCTTCCGCCTGCACGAGGATCGCGTCCAGCCATTCCGCCTGCTGCTCCGGCGTTGCTCCCGCCCGGTACCCGACGCGACAACGTTCGGTCACCGGTGATCCGAGCGCCAGCATCGGGATCCGCAACAACTTCGGAAACAACGCCGCAACCGTTCGCGTGATGCGCCGCAGGCCGGCCTGCACGGTGGTGTCGAGCCGGTAATCGGTGACGAACGCGGGGACGGCCGCCAGCAAGCGAACGCCCTCGCGCACCACGAAATACACCTGGCGAAATCCGGCCAACCCCGCGCGTTCGACCGCGCGCAGGTAGGCGTGGCCCTCGAGCTCGCGCGCAAACAGCGCGTCCCACGCAGCCGGCGTGACCGCATCAATCGACGCGAGGGCCAGCGCCTGGCTCACGCCGCGCCACCGGCCACGGCCACGGTCTGCGACGGAACCGGCACCCGGCAGCCGTCCAGCACCCGCGTGAAGAATTCCGCCGAGTGGGCAATCACCTTGGCACGCTCGCCATCCACGGTGATCATGTGGTAGCTGTCGTTGAGCAGGATGGTTTCGGTCGGGCCGGTGACCCGGCGTTCAATCAGGCGGGCGTTGCGCACGCTGGCGATGTCGTCGTCGGCAGCATGCATGATCAGGCTCGGTGCGCGCACTTCGTGCAGACGCGGCCGCACGTGCCACACCAGCTTGTGGAACTCCGACAGCGACGGCCACGGGTTGCCCGGCAAGCCGGCGGCTTCGCTCTGGCCATCCAGCATCGCGCCGGCGATGCGCATGCGCACGCGCTCGTCCTTGATGCCGTAGGGAAAACTTTCCATGAAGCGGCGCTGTTTGAAAAAACCCATGCCGCAGACCAACGGCAGCATGAACGACAGTCTTGCCAGCCGCGGTATCGTCCAGCCATCGTAAAAGAAGGTACTGCCGTACAGGCCGAGTCCGTCGACCCAGTCCGCGTGTTCGATCGCAAGGTTCAAGGCCAACACGGAACCCATCGACAAGCCCGCCACGAACAGGCGATCGACTTCGTTGCGCAGGCGCGCGGCGCCCTCGCGCACGCTCGCTGCCCAATCGCGCCAGCCGGTCCGCAACAGGTCGGCCTCGCTGCCGCAATGCCCGGCCAGTTGCATGCCGTACACCGTGAATCCCGCGCGGTGGAGTCCCTTGCCGACGAAACGCATTTCCGCCGGCGTGCCGGTGAGTCCGTGGATCAGCAACACCCCGGCGCGTCCGCCGCGCAACAGGAAATCGGCCTGCTTGATCATCGATTGCGTCATGTCCGTTCCAATCAACCTGTTCCAGTCAGCCCAATTGCCGCCCGGTCACCAGCGCCACGCCGACGACGATCGTGCCGACCCCGATCCAGCGCCGCGTCGAAATGCGCTCGCCCAGGATGTAGCGACTCGCCAGCACCACGCCGGCGTAGCCGAGCGCAGTGAACGGGAAGGCGACGCTCAAGCGGGTGCGCGACAGCGCCGCGAACCACAACACGAATTCCAGCGCGTACACCGCGACGCCCAGTGCGATCCACGGCGAGTGCAGAACCTTGTGGATCAGCGACAAGGCACGCGACTCATCGGCGCTGTGCCCGACGCCGAGCTTGAAACACACCTGCCCGGCCACGTCGCAGGTGACCGAGCCGAACAGCAGCAGCAGGATGGCAACGCTGGATGTCATGTTGAACCTTGGCAGGCGTCGAACAGGGTTCGCGCGAGTTGTCGATCGGTCTGCAGGTTTTTGGCGATGCCTCGCCGGGCGGTCGCCGTGCGTGCCGGTTGGTCGCGCCACGCTTCGAGCCGCTTCAGCCAGTTGCGATGCCGCGGCGGGGTGTATTCGCCGCAAACATCCGCACCGAGGATCCGTTTGCAGGCGCCGACTGCGCGCAACATGGCTTGCAGCGTCCGCAAAGGCATCTGTCCCTGGTCCCAATTGGTCACGGCCTCGTGTTCCGGCAGCACGTCCTTGTCGATGGTGATCCAGACCGTCGGGGTCGGGATCGCATCCAGCACCAGGGTGATAGCATCCTCCAGTTGCCTTTCAGCAAGGTTTCGCCAGTGGATCCGGCCATCGCTCCAGCTGTGGCCCGGGCCATCGGCGATCCGGCGGCGCAAGCGCGAAGGTGCGTGTTGCCAGGGGAACAGCACCAGCTTGCCGGCATCCAGCGCGCGCCAGTTGCCGCCCGTGCGTCCGGGGTTGAAAAGGTCGTCGCTGCAAGGGCCAACGGTCACCACGCGGTGCACGTTCGGCAACGCCAACACCCGATTCACCCACGAGCCGCAGTGCCAGCGCGGGGCCAAGCGCACCCAGTCGGGATGGTTGTCGAAATGCAACACCGTGCAGGGCTCATGCACGCGTTCGATCAGCAGCGCGGCGAGGTGGTGGAAGTCGCCCGAGCCAAGGAACGAGAGTGCCGGGCGCGGATCGCCCGCGGCGGCAATCCGTTCGCGCGCCGCCGCGATGTACTTGCGCCGGCTCCACAGCCGCAGCGACGGGCCGAGGTCATCCAGATCCACGCGCGTGATCGAGGCCCACGGCGCGACATCCACCAACGCCGACGCACCGACGCTGCCGTCGGCATCAAGCAGGCGCAAGTGCAGCGGCATCCGGGTTGGCGAATCGGTCATCATGCAAGGGAGGGGCACGCGCGCGGAATCGGAGCAGCCAACCGCAACAGGACGTTCGCCACTACGCCGCGCCCGGTGGCGCGGCGTCGGCAGCCACCGCCACCAGCGTGTGCGCGGGCGGGCGCCGGTCCATGAAGCCCAGTGCATGGCACCAGTGCATCACGTGCACGCCCTTGGCGCGCGGTTCGGCTGCGATCGAGCGCTGGAACGCGACCAGCTTGGTCCAGTGCAGCTTGGGACGATAGTGATGTTCGGCGTGGTAGCCGTTGTAAAGCCAGATCCAGTTGTAAAACCTGTTGTAGGTGGACACACCCCACGCGATCGGCTGGTCAGGGTCGCCCTTCAGGTGTTCGTAATAGCCGTTCAACGACGACAGCGACTGGCCGAGGTAGTAGAACGGCACCAGGCACAGGAACGCGCGCCAGTCGTAGACCAGACAAGCCAGGTACACGCCGAGAAACGTCACCATTTCGATGCGCACCCAACGTGCGCGCTCCGGGTGTTTTTCCTTGAGTCGCGTATAGCACTCACCGATGTCGTCGCGGAAGAACGACAGGAAGGTGTAGCTCCACACGTTCTCGGGCTTGCCACCCTTGCCATGCCGATAGATGGAAATCGGGTCGACCGTGCTGCCGTTGCTGCCAATGCGGTCCATGTTGCCGACGTGGTGGCGCAAGTGGACGCTGCGATACCACTCCTGACTGAAACCATCCGTCAGCGAAAACAGGAAACTGTATGCGCGATTCAACCACGCCCATTTGAAATACGGATTGTGGATGAAGCTGTGGCTGGTCGAGTTGATCGACCACGAAATGCTGATCGAGTAGATGCACGCACACGGCAGCCACATCCACCATGGCGTCTGCTGGAAGCCGAAAAACAGCCAGCCGAGGAATGCGGCATGGGCCAGCACCATCAGCGCCGGGACCGTATCCCATGCGGTTTCGGCAAAGAAGCGGCGACTTGACGGGGGAGGCGAAGCGCTCACCGGCGAAGCACCTGTTGTGCGCCACGCTCGTGGCGGCGCCCATGGCTGATACTGCGGTACATTGCCTGCACAGCAAAAAGTTGGCCGGCAGGCATCATAGATCGTCCGGCTTTCGTTTTGCTTTCACGAATTGCCCGCGGTTTCGCGGCGATTCTGCCGCTAGACTGCCCCGTTCATGCGAGCACCCGAGTCCCGCCGTAGATCCTTGCCGCGCGTGTTGATCGCCGCGGGACTGACGGCCTTGCTCGGCGCCTGCGTCAGCGTGCAGGTGCCGCCATTGCCGGCGGGTGATTTGCCCTCGCATTGGCACAACGCACCCAGGCTGGGTACGCGCCCCGACCTCACCGGCTGGTGGCGACACTTCCACGACCCGCATCTGGATGCATTGGTCGAACGTGCCTTGCGCGACAACCCCGGTGTCGCCGCGGCGGCCTGGAAACTGCGCGCGGCGCGCGCGCTGGAAGACGCCTCTACGGCAACCTTCAAGCCGCAAGCCAGCTTCGGGACGCTGGAGCAGCCGAACCCTGAAAACACCGCGAGTTACTTCCAGGCGGGATTCGATGCAACCTGGGAGTTCGGCCTGTTCGGCCGCAGCGGTGCCAATGCACACATCGCGAGTGCCAATACCAGCGCCAGCGCGGCGGAGCTGCAATCCGCGCGCGTTTCGCTGGTTGCCGAAGTGGTGCGCGAATACCTGCAACTGCGCGCGACGCAACGCGATCAGGCACTGTTGCAGGACGCGGCCCGTACCGCGGAGCGAACGGTGCAGTTGCTGAATGAGCGCGAGCGCCTGCAACTGGCGTCACGCCTCGACGTTGAACACGCACGCGCTGCCGCGGCGGCAGCCGATGCACGACTCGCCGGGACCGGCGCGGCCATTGCGGGGCACGCCCAGACCCTGGCATTGCTGCTCGGCCAAGGCGAACCGGATCCCGCGTGGCTCGACCCGAAGCCGCTGCCGCAACTCCACGACAGCGACTTCGTCGCGCTGCCCGCGGATCTGCTGCGCACCCGCCCGGACATCCGCTACGCGCAGGCGCAAGTGCTGAAAGCGGCGGGAGCGCTGGGTATCGCCAAGGCCGACCTTTATCCACGGATCGCGTTGGGCAGCTCCCTCACGTTTTCGGCGTTGGTGAAAGGCCACACCGAACTCGGCGACGTCAATGACACGTTCGCGATCGGTCCCATCATCGATATTCCGCTGTTTGACTGGGGGCAACGCCGCGCCGTTCGCGACGCACGTGCCGACCAATTGCAGGCCGCCCTGCTCGCTTATCGGCAAGCGGTCCTGCAAGGCGCGGCAGAGGTCGAAACCGGCCTCGCGACGTTGCACGCGTCGGCGCAACGCCTGCGTGCCGCGGACGCCGCAGTGGCGGCGACGCAACAAGGCGTCCTCTTCAGCGAAACGCTGCAAAGCCTCGGACAGGCGGATGCGATCGACAACAGCCGCGCAACGGCAGCGAACATCGACTCCGAAGTCGCGCGCGTGCAGGCACGGCTTGCGCATGGCCTCGCGTACGTTGCCTTGTACAAGGCGCTGGGCGGAGCGCCATTGCCCCCTGCCGACGATGCAACGGCCGCAACACCCGGCAAATCCCCGGGCCGGACCAGGCAACCGTGATCCCACTGGCGCGCAAAACCCTGTTGCACGAATGGCGCCGCTTCCTGCCGGCGATGCTGGCGGTGGCCTTCTCGGGGCTGCTGTTGCTCATGCAGGCGGCACTGGTGTTCGGCATCTTCGGCGCCACCGCGGTGTACATCACGGCTTCCGACGCCCGCGTCTGGGTCGGTTATCCCGGCACGCAAAGCATCGAACTTGGCCGCCCGATCGGTCCGCAGGCGCGCACCGCCCTGCTGATGGATCCGGGCGTCGCGCGGGTGGAACCATTCGCCTGGGTGGGGGCCGATTGGCGCGGGCCACCCGGTACCGGTGGCTTGTCGGTCTTCGTATCCGGCATCGCGACGCAAGCCGACGGCATGATCTTTTCCGGCGTGCTGGACGCCCGCCAGCGTGCCCTGCTGCGGGAGCCGTTTGCGGTGATCGTCGATCGCGCCGACCTGTCGAAGCTGGGCGTACCGGTGGGCGGGCAGGCGCTGATCAATGGTGACCTGGTACGCGTCGTCGGCACCGCCAGCGGCATTCGCGCCTTGGGCGGCGTGAACGTGGTCGCGTCGTTGGACACCGCGCGCCAGCTCAGCATCGATGGCGGCGACGGCGCGGAGGTTGCCTACTACGTGGCGCAATTGAAGCCCGGCGCAGAAGCCGCGCGGGTGGTTGCGCACATCAACGCACGGGCGCACGGGTATGCGGCGTGGACCGCGTCGAGCTTCGCGCGCCGCGCGATTTTCTACTGGATGTTCCAGACCGGCGCCGGCCTCGGGGTGATCTTCCTCGCGCTGGTGGTATTCATCGTCGGCGCGATCATCACCAGCCAAACCTTGATGGGCGCGATAGCAGGCTCGGTGCGCGAATATGCGACCCTGCAGGCACTCGGCGTGGGCCTCCGCCCGCTGCGCCGCGTGGTGCTGGAGCAGGCCGCGTGGATCGGTGTCTGCGGCCTCGTCGCAGGTGGCGTGCTCAGCCTTGGCTTGATGTTCTTCGCGAAGCTCGAAGAGGTTCCGGTCGCCGTCAACATCCCGGCATGGATCGCGTGCGCACTGCTGGTGATGGCGATTGCCCTCGTCTCGGGCATCGCCGCCGTGCGCGTGCTGCGGCGCGCCGACCCGGCGCTGTTGCTGCGATGAGCGCGTTGGTCGCCACCGACCTGCACATGGGCTACACCAGTGGCAAGCTGCGCGCGGAAATCCTGCGCGGCCTGTCCCTGACCGTCGATGCCGGTCAATTGACCTTGATCGCGGGGCCGTCCGGATGCGGCAAGAGCACGCTGTTGTCGATCCTCTCGGGCCTGCAGCGCCCGGACACTGGCAGCGTGCTGGCGCTGGGCGAAGACTTGTGGCGCGGCAATCGCCACGCACTCGACCACTTTCGCCTGCGACATACCGGCTTCGTGTTCCAGGGGTTCAACCTGTTTCCCGCCTTGACGGCACTGGAGCAGGTGATGTTGCCACTGGGCTACATGGGCGTGGACGACCGCGAAGCACGCACGCGCGCCCACGCGGCGCTGGATGAAATCGGGCTCGCCCCGCGCGCGCACTTGCTGCCTGCCGAACTGTCCGGCGGCGAAAAACAGCGCGTCGCGATCGCACGCGCGCTCGCCAAGCAGCCGCAACTGCTGTTCGCCGACGAACCCACCAGCGCGCTGGACGCCGCCAACGGCCAGATCGTCATCGACACACTGCGTCGGATCGCGCACGATCACGGCACCACCGTGCTGTGCGTCAGCCATGACCCACGCTTGGTGACACACGCTGATCGCGTGCTCGAAATGGAAGATGGCGTGATCTGGAACGACCGGCGCGTGGAACCCGTCGCCGATCTCAAAGCGGAGGGTGGATCGTGAGAATGCATCGCTGTGTCGCGGTCGTGCTGGCCGCATCGGTGTTCGGCCTCGCGGCGTGTTCCAGCGGCCATGGAACCGCCACCGCGCCGGCGGAATCCTCCCGCTGGCTGGCGGTCGCGCACGGCCGCGTCGACGTGCAAGGCGGCCGGGTGCTGGTCACGGCGCTCGCCGACGGTGTAGTCCGGTCGATCGCGGTGCAACCGGGCGATCAGGTGAAGAAGGATCAGGTGTTGGCCACGCTTGATTCGCGCGCGGCGGGCATCGCTGCTGCGAGCGCGCAGGCCGACGTGGCGCGGGCGCAGGCGCAGCTCGCCGAAGTTCAGGTTGAATTGCAGCAAGCCGAACGCCGCGCCCCGCGCGTCGCGGCCGCTGCGAAGGCAGGTGCCGCGAGCGGCGACGCTGCCGCGCAGGCACACGTTGCGGCGGCAACACTGGTTGCAAAGCAGGCCGCCGCGAAGGCCGGTCTGGACGCAGCCCGGCAGCAACTGGCGATGGCGAACCTGCGCCTGAACGAAACCACGCTGCGGGCGACCAGCGCCGGGGTCGTCGTGGAGCGCAACATCACGCTCGGGCAGGCCGTCTCCGCGCAATCGGGCAAGCCGCTGTTCGAAATTTTGCCGGATCGGCCGCGCATCGTGCGCGCGCAGCTGGACGCCGATGCCGCCGACGCCATCCACCCTGGCATGCGCGCCGAGGTGGTGCGCGATTCAGGCGACGGCCCGGCCTACCCCGCCAAGGTGTTGTGGGTGGGACAGGTGCTGCAGCAAGCCAGCTTGACTGATGATCCACTCCAGCGGGCGCTCGCCAACGATGTGGAATGCGTCCTGGCGCTCGCTCCGGCAACCGGCCGGACGTCCGGGTCGAGCGCGCTCCGGATCGGCCAGCGCGTACTGGTGAAATTTCCCGGAAACTGAGTGAGAAAGCGTCCCGAAAGGTTTGGGTAGTAGCCTGCGCAACGTCTTGCGGGCTTCCCGCCCGCACATGAAGGTTCGTGCCTTGACCCGCTGGAACATCCTGTGTGATTTCGACGGCACCATTTCCGTCGAGGACGTCACGGACTCGCTGCTCGATCGCTTCGCGCCGCCCGCGTGGCAGGTACTCGAGCGCGACTGGCGTGCGGGCAAGATCGGCTCGGCCGAATGCATGGCAGGACAGGTCGCATTGCTGGACGCCTCGCGCGCGGAAATCGACGCGCACCTCGCCGAGTTGCGCATCGACCCCGCATTCCCGCAGTTCGTGGAAGCCGCCGCCGCGGCGGGCTGCACGCTGCGCGTGGTGAGCGACGGACTCGATCTTGCGATTCGCGCGATCCTCGCGCACTACCGGCTGGATCACTTGCCGGTGCTTGCCAACCGGCTGGTGCAGGCCGGGCCACGACAGTGGCGACTGGAAACACCATTTGCCGATCCGCATTGCCGCGTTGGCAGCGGCCACTGCAAGTGCGCAAGCGCGGTGCGCGAGCACAATCGCCAACATCGCGTGCTGCTGATTGGCGACGGCGCGTCGGATTTTTGCGCGGCCGGCGAAGCGGATTTCGTGTTCGCCAAGCATCGCTTGATCGAACACTGCCGGCAGGCGGACATCCCGCACGTCTCCATCGTCGGATTCACCGACGCCCTCGCGCTGCTGCCGGCGTTGCTGGCCGGTGAACTGACTACCCCGTCGCGCGCGCTCGCGCACGATGCCACCGTTTCCTCACAATGAATGCCCCGTCAATGAACAGCATGATTGCCGAGCAAGTCGACGTGCAGTCCTCCACCGCGCAGCTCGTGGCAGGTCTCGATACTTCTTCCAGCGCCGGCCTGTTCGCGGCGGCGTGCCGGAACATCCCGGGCGGCGTCAACAGCACCGCGCGCGCAACCTGGTCGGGCTGGACGCCGTATCCGCTGTTTGCGAAGAGCGGCCAGGGCTCGCACCTCACCGACGCCGACGGCAATGAGTTCATCGACTACCTGCTCGGCCTCGGGCCGATGCTGCTCGGCCACCGGCCGCCGCGCGTGACCCAGGCGGTGGCCGATTTCATCCAGCAACGCGGCACCATTTTCGCCCTGCCGACCGACGACGAAGCGCGGCTGGCCGAAAAGATCGTGGCAGCGGTGCCGAGCGTCGACCAGGTGCGCCTGTGCAACACCGGCACCGAAGCGGTGATGTACGCGACGCGTCTTGCGCGCGCCTGCACCGGACGCAGCAAGATCGTCCGTTTCGAGGGCATGTATCACGGCTTCTCGGACGCCATCTATTGGAGCAAGCATCCCGCCATCGATAAGGCCGGTCCGGACGCCCGCCCGGTGCCGGTACCGCAGGGCCCGGGCCTGCCGCGCGGCGTCGAGGACAACCTCATCATCCTGCCGTGGAACGACGCCGATCTGCTCGCCGACGTGATCGCGCGCGAGGGCCACGACATCGCCGCGGTGCTCACCGAGCCGGTGATGTGCAACACCGGCTGCATCCTGCCCGAGCCGGGTTATCTCGAAGCCATGCGCGAGCTGACCCGGCAGCACGGCATCGTGCTGATTTTCGACGAGGTCATCACCGGCTTCCGGCTCGGCCTTGCCGGCGCCCAGGGGCGCCTCGGCATCCGGCCAGACCTTTCGGTGTTCGCGAAAGGCATCGGCGGCGGCTTTCCGGTCGCCGCGCTCGGCGGGCGCGCGGACATCATGGCGCTGGTCGCCACGGGCAAGGTTTCGATGGCCGGCACGTACACGGCCAACGGCATCGCGATCGCGGCGGCCAATGCGGCGCTGGACGAGCTGGCGACACCCGGTCTGTATACGCAGCTGGACGCGGTGTCCGACGCCTTGCGGTTCGGCCTGGAACGCGTCCTGAAGGATGCCGGGTTGCCGGCGTACGTGGTGGGGCTGGGCCCGCTCATGCAGGTGTGGTTTGCCAGGCATCCGATCCGCAATTACCGCGACGCCGAACGCCATGCCGACCAGGAGTTGTTCCGCCACTGGTGGCAGGGAATGCTGGCGCGCGGGGTGTTGTTCCACCCGGGGGCGTACGAAAACCTGTTCGTATCCACGGCGCACTCGCACGCCGACGTGGCTGCCACCCTTGACGCCGCGAGGCAGGTTGCCGCGGACATCGCGCGCATCGCCTGAGGCCAGCGTGACGCGAATGCCGGGCGTGCCACGCGATCCAGCCACGCGCCGCCGATGCATCGGGGCTACCCGGTTGCTGGTGCTGGGCAGTCTCGCCGGCATGCTGGTTGCGTGCGCCGTGGCGCCGCCACGCACCGACGATCCATTCCAGAAATTCAACCGCAAGATGTTCGCGTTCAACCAGACCGCGGACAAGGTCGCGATCCGCCCGGTGGCCAAGGCGTACGTCAAGGTCACCGGCCCGAAGGAACGGGTGCTGATCGGCAACTTCTTCGACAACCTGCGCTTGCCGATCACCATCGTCAACGACGTGTTACAGGGGCGGCCGGGGCCGGCGCTGGAAACCAGCGCGCGCTTCGTCGTCAACTCCACCGTCGGGTTCCTTGGCATCTTCAACCCTGCCGGTGACATGCACCTGCCCGCGAACCCGACTGATTTCGGCGTGACGCTGGCGCACTGGGGCGTGCCGGAGGGACCGTATCTGGTGCTGCCCTTCATCGGGCCCACGACTGCGCGCGACGTGTGGCGGCTGCCGGTGGACAGTTATTTCGATCCGCTCGGGTGGTACGCACGCGAGCATTCGTTTGCCTGGCACGCGCAATACCTGCCGTCGACGGCATACCTCGTCACGCTGCGCGCCAGTGCCTTGCCGCTCGACCCGATGCTCGACTCGGCCTACGACCCCTACGCATTCATGCGCGACGCGTACCGCCAGCATCGGCTGTTCGAGATCTACCACGGCAATCCGCCGCTGTCGTCCATCGACACCTTGCAGGGCAGCAGCCCCGGCGCGAATGACGGCGAGGACATCGACGCGTTGCTGCAACAACAGCAGCAGTACGAAAAAACCCATGCTGCGCCGCCGCCGTCGCATTCCCGCCCCGCCACGCCGGCGCCGGCGAGCTCGGTTGCGATACCCGGCCAATCGACGTCGACGCATCCGGCACGATAGTCCAGTCCCGGCGGCCACCGTGGCACGCCTCCCTGTCGTTGTTGCAAGTCGCCTGAGTCGTTGCGCGGCGCTGTTGTCGCCTTGCCCCCGCACGAGAGCAGCGCCCGACAGCTGCGGCCGTGCCATCGGTCATGCTTGACGGCGACCCATGTGTATTGGCATATTGATACACATGGACGCATCGCTGCTCACCATCCAGCCCGCCTCGGCCGAACCGATCTATCGGCAGATCGTCGAGCAGCTGCGGCGCCTGATCGCCGGCGGACAAATCGGGCCCGGCGATTTGCTGCCCTCGGTGCGCGAGGTGGCGGGCTTCCACGCCGTCAATCCGATGACGGTCTCGCGCGCGTACAGCCTCGCCGAGAGCGAAGGCCTGCTCGAACGCCTGCGCGGCAAGGGCATGGCGGTCGCCGCGGTCAAGCGGGCCACGCAATCCCAGTCCCAGCGGCTCGCCCTGCTGGAACCCCAGATCACCTCGCTGGCCCGCCAGGCCCGCGAACTGGAACTTCCCGCCGAACCGGTGTTGCGCCGGATCGGCCAATTGCTGGAGGAGTGAAGCATGAACGCCGTCGCCAATGTCGCCGCTGTCGCATCCCGGGCGCCGCTGCAGGTCAGCGGACTCACGCACCGCTATGACTCACAGTTGGTGCTCGACCACGTGGATCTGTCACTCGCCCCCGGCAGCGTGCTCGGTTTGATCGGCCGCAACGGCGCCGGCAAGTCGACCTTGATCCGCGCGATGCTGGGCTTGCTGATGCCGGACTCGGGCAGCGCCTTCGTGTTCGGCGAGCCTGCGCTGAAACTGTCCGACGCGGCCAAGGAGCGCCTCGGCTACGTGCCGCAGCAACCGGACGCGCTGGCCTGGCTGACGGCCAGCCAGATGTCCGATTACCTCTCGCGCTTCTACCCGCGTTGGGACCACCGCTTCGTCGCCGACACGATGCAGCGCTGGAAGATCGACGCGAAGAAGGTGCTGGCAAAACTCTCGCCCGGTGAACGCCAGCGCGTCGACTTGATCCGTGCACTGGCACCGCAGCCGGAATTGCTGGTGCTGGACGAACCCGCCGCCGCACTGGACCCGGTGGCGCGCCGCGAACTGTTGCGCGAGATCGCACTGCGCGCGGGCGAGGCCGGCACCACGGTGCTGTTTTCCACCCACATCGTCTCCGACCTCGAACGCGTGGCCTCGGACATCGCCTTCCTGCACGAGGGCAAGTTGCTGCTGCACTGCGCGGTCGACGACACCAAGGAACGCTACGCGCGCCTGTGGCTGCCGGCCAGGCTTGCTTATGCAGCGCCGGAATCGGCCCTCGGTAAACGCCGCCACGAGGACGGCAGCGTCTCGGTGGTGATCGAGCGCGACGCTGATGGCGCGTGGCCCGAAGCCAGCCAACTTGCCGGCGCGCGGGTCGACGCGCTGGGCCTCGAAGACCTGTTCGTGGAGATCGCCGAATGAACGCCGTGCGTGGGTTGCCATCGCGTCCGCGCCCATCGATCCTGCGCGGCAAGCTTCGCGCATGCCTGTTGCTCGGCATGTTGCTGGTCAATCTCGCGGGCGTCACCGGCATCGCGCTGGGCGCCCACGAACCCCACAGCATCGCGCTGGGCCTGACCTCCCTCGCGCTGCTGCTGGCCGCGCTGACATGAAGCGCCTGCGCCTGCTGTTGGCGATGCCATGGGTGGCGTCAGCCAGCGTTTGCCGCTGGGTCACCGCTGCACTGATCGGAGTCGCATTGCTCGTCGCCGTGATCTGCCTCGCGATTGGCGCGGCGCTACCGGCTTCGGGATACCTCGTCACCGGCACCAACGTGCTTGCTTTCAGCGTCTGGTTCCTTTGGTCCGGCTATATCCCGGCCAACCTGCAACTGGCGCGCGATGCGCAAGTGTTGCGCCTGCCGCGAATCGGGCGTGCCGCCGACCACAGCCTGCTGCTGTTCATCGTCGTCGGATGGGTCGTCCCGGTGTTGGTGTGCTGGGCAATTGGCGTGCCGCAGCCCTTCGCCACCGAAATCCTCGGCGTGGCGGCCGCCGCCGGAATGGCGTACCTGATGCTGCCGCTTTACCTCGGCATCACGCTGACCGTCGCGCTTGCGGTGTTGCTCACCGCGCGCGGCGGCGACCTGCCCGACGCGGGCTGGCTGGCCCTCGGCATTCCCCTGATCGTGTTCGATGCGTGGCGCTGGTGGCGTTTGCGCAGCGCGCGCGCAGTGCGCGTCGACAGTGCCCACGCCGCGGCCGTGTTCTACATCTACCACCTGTACAAATTGCGCCGGGCAAGTGGCGGCTACACCGACGCCAACCTGTCAGTGATACAAAGGCAGCTTTCGAACCCCGGCCGCGTCACCGTGCATGGGTTGGGCCCGGCACGGCCGGTGACCGCACTGCGGTTTGCGCTGGGCGGTTTGGCCATGCCCAAACCCGCCAGCGCGCGACTGCGCGACGCGGGCCTGCTGGCGATTTACCTCGCGATCTTCGTGCTGTTGTTCGTCATGCCGCAGGCGCTGTTCCCGTCCTGGCCTCATGATGCTGCGTTCATCCGCCTGCATTGGCTGTCACCGCTGCTGCTCTACACCGGCATCCTGACCTGCATCCTCGGCGTGACCTTGTTCGCCGGCCGCACCTTGTCGGTGTGGCGCAAGCCCGACGCCGAACTGGCGCTGCTGGCACTGCTGCCCGGCCTCGGCACGGCCGGGCAACAGCGCGGCCGCCTGCTGCGTGCACTGCTGCTGCCTGCGGCCGTGTTCCTGATCGGCGCCACGGCAGCGTGGTGTGTCGTCGCGGCCGCCATCCATACCAGCGCGTGGGCGTACATCGCGATCGGGATCTGTGCACTCGGCAGCTTCACCCTGGTTGCGGCCATCACTTTCGAAACCCTGGGGCACCGCACGGTGCACGTGGCTGCATACCTGCTGTCCCTGGGCGTGGCGTTCCTCCTCGCGCTCTTCCTCCTGCAAGCCAGCCTGCCCAGCTTCGAGCACACTCGCCAAGCACTCCACCACCCCGGCGTGCCGCCGGCGTGGGTGGTGGTGGCATGGATGCTGTTCCTGCTGATCGCCGGCAGTTTCGCCTGCAAGGGTTGGCTTGAGCTGCGTCGGCGTCCCCATCCGTTCCTGGCAGGTGCCCGATGAACGCCACCGCCGCCAACCTTCCCACCATCGTTTCGGGGAATAGCATGCGCCTTCTCGATGTTCTTGCAACACCCCGTTACGCCAACTCGCGGGTGACGCGCTGGACTGCCGCGGTGTTGTTCGTGTTGATCTGTGCAGCGGCGCTGGCGATCGGGATCTTCGTGCCGGATCCGCGCCGGGAGGCCATCGGTCTGATCGTGTACGGCTTCGGGCTCGGCATCCTGTGGCTGATGTGGTTGTCGGCACTGCTGTTGATCGCGCGCGACGGGCGTCGGCTGCGCCTTGCCAGCGTGGTGCGCAATGCCACGACCGCGACCGTGTTGTATGCGGTGGCCTGCATCGCCGTGCCGGTCGCGTTGATTGCTGCGAGCGGCGGGGACGTGGCACTGGCGGTGCTGTACCCGGCGCTTGCGATTGCGGGCAGCCTCGCGTTCGTGTTGTTCCCGCGTTACCTCGCCACCTGGTTCTGCTTCCTGCCTGCGATCTACATAGGCCTGCACAACGTCGGCTGGGCACCGTCGCCGCTGCAGGCAAGCTTCCAGCATGGTGCGTGGGTGGCGCTGGCGGTGTTCGCCGTGGCCGACGTGATCCGCTGGCGACAGCTGCTGCACGGCGAGGACGACGATGCCTCGGGCTGGCGCAGCACGATCCTCATGCAGTTCCGCCGCAACCTGGTGTCGCGTGACTGGGGCTTCGATCGGCAGTGGGATTTTCGGCGTTCCGAGAACCGCTCGACCAACGTGGATCTGCGCGGTGTCGGTCCGGCGGCACCCGCCCATGGCATTCGCGTGGTGCTGGGCGGCTGGTACCTGCCGCAAACCTTGCAGGCACGACTGGGCACGTTCGCACGCGTGGTGTTGCCAGCGCTGCTGTTCATTCCGTTGCTGTGGATCATGAACATCGGCCATGCACACTCGCTGCTCAAGGCGTGGCACGTACTCAGCGCCAGTGCCGGCCTGTGGCTGGGCGTGTTTGGCGCGTTCATGCTGGCGCTCGCGATCGGTGGCATCGTGAACCGCCGCTGGCGCCAGCACGCCAACATGGGCCTGTTGGCACTCACCCCTGGCCTTGCCGGACGCGGCGCGCTCACCCATGTCAGCCGTGCGATTTTCAACGGGCCGGCGATCGCATTCGGGTTGTTCTGGGCATGCCTCGCGGCGCCTACCCTGCTGTGGCTGCACAACCCCATGGCGACGTTGCTGGGAACGCTGTTCATTATCGCGATGGCGGCCCTGCTGGCGATGTTCGTGTTCCGCGTCCTGCTCGGACGTCCATTCGGGATGTTCGCGAAAATCGTGCTGGGCGTGGTGTTGGTGGTGCTGGCGGATGCGAGCTTCATCTTCGCGACCGTCTCGCGCATGTCCTCGTGGCACGGCGGCTCGCTTGCCCAGTGGCTGACGGTGGCAGCGTGGCTGGTGCTGATTGCGTGGGCGGCGTGGCAAGCCCTGAAGGCGTGGCGCGCACTGCAACGACAACCGCATCCGTTCCTCGCAAACGCAGGATGAAGGCCTTCGCGCGTCCGCGCTTTGGTTCGCCGCGTGGCGAACACGTCCTGCCGATCCGCTAACCCGTTCGACGGATCCGACTGCGCGCGAACAACCTTGTGAAGCCACGTCGCAGCGCTTGCAGGCCGCGCCAGATTTTGGGGATCAACCAGATCAGCAGCAGCACGAACAGCGCAAGCAGCAGCAAGAACACCAGCGGATGCTGGAAGGCCAGCCAAAGACCCAGCAACAGCACGCCGTCCTCGCTGAAGCTCAAGCCCCAGTTCGAGAACGGCTCCGGCGATGTATTCACCGCCGCGCGGGTACCGGCCTTGGCGACATGCGTGCCGGCGGCCAGTGCGCCACCCGCGATCGCGGCGATCGCCTGCACTTCAGGCGACGCCTGCGCGAATACGCCCCACGCGAGCAATGCCCCCAGCGGCACGCGCACGAAGGTTTGCACGCTGTCCCACGCCGAATCGACCGCGGGCACCTTGTCGACGAGGAATTCGATCACCATCAACGTGCCGGTGGCAACCAGCACCGGTGTGTGCGACAACACGGCGAGCTTGTCGGGCAGGGTGACGAGATGGAAGCGCTCGAGCATCCCGGCAATGAACAGCGCGGCGTACAGGCGAAACCCTGACGCCCACGACAGCACGCCGGCCAGGGCGATGGAGGAGGTTGCGAGCATGGTCACGTTCCCCGAATGCGGGTGCTGCCGACGATACGCCTTCCCGTTGACACTGCGCTATGATCCGCCCGAATCCCCTGCGTGGAACACGCATGATCTGGGCTTTGGCAATCGTCACGCTGCTGGCACTGGTGGTCGCGTTCACGACACATTCGCCGGGACTGGTCGCGTTCGGCATTTTCATCGGCCTCGTCGGCGTGATCACGCTGGCCGTGATTTTCATTGATCGCCACATGCGTGCCAGCTCGCGACCCGAACACATGACCCAGGGCGAGCTGGACGCACTCAAGGCAACCCTGCCCAAGGGCACGCCGGCGGCACCGCGGCTGCCACCGTCACAGGACCACTGACAGCAACCTGATTCCGCGCTGTCGATTCCTTTTTGTTACGCTTGCACATTCGCGATGGCTTGAAGGAGATCCGCGATGAGCAAGCTGCATCCCGTTCCGTCCGGGTTCGCCGCCGCCGAGCAAACCCCGCCCGCCGCGTATGCGCAACGTTACGCCGAATCGCTGCGCGATCCCGAGGCGTTCTGGACTGAAGCGGCCAAGCGCCTGGACTGGATCAAGCCACCGACCGAGATCAAGGATGTCTCCTACGATCCCTCGAATCTGCACATCCGCTGGTACGCCGACGGCGTGCTCAACCCGACAGTCAGCTGCCTCGACCGGCACCTGGCGACCCGCGGCGACAAGACCGCACTGTTGTTCGAAGGCGACGACCCCGGCGTCTCGCGCACGCTGAGCTATCGCGAGCTGCACGCCGAGGTTTGCAGGTTCGCCAACGCGCTGCGCAACCTTGGCGTCGGCAAGGGCGACCGCGTCGCGATCTACATGCCGATGATCCCCGAGGCCTGCGTGGCGATGCTGGCCTGTGCCCGCATCGGCGCCATCCACTCGGTGGTGTTCGGTGGCTTTTCGCCCGATGCGCTGGCCGGACGCA
>DASSRT010000319.1:0-3657 GCA_035701705.1 Rhodanobacteraceae bacterium | reverse complement strand
TTTCCTCGGCACCGCCGATCGGCACGATCCAGCCGCGCTGTGTCCCCGCGAGAACCCTTGATGGCATTGCAACCCGACCCCTGAGCAAAACGCAACGCCAGAATGTACACGGGCACGGCCGAACGGCACAATCGCCG
Source organism: Rhodanobacteraceae bacterium (assembly GCA_035701705.1). GTDB lineage: Bacteria > Pseudomonadota > Gammaproteobacteria > Xanthomonadales > Rhodanobacteraceae > 66-474. The sequence continues at coordinate 3,520 of DASSRT010000319.1, read as the reverse complement.
CGCGAGGGGGGCGCGGCCCGCAAACTGCGGCCCAGTTTGCGGTTTCGGGAGCGCGTGCGACTCCGGCCGTCCGAGGGTGCGAGTCGTTCTCGGCCGCTGCCACAAAAAAGCCTGCGGAATCGCAGGCTTTTTCAAAAGTTCGGTGGTGGCTAGAGGCGGGATCGAACCGCCGACCTCAGCATTATGAGTGCCGCGCTCTAACCATCTGAGCTACCTAGCCATAGCCACCTAGTATAACAGTTTGGGCGTGTCATGATGCCTGCGGCGCGGCGGCCGATATACTGCAGGCCCGTCCGGCCGCGCCCTGTTCGAATTTGTCCATGCGACGCTTCAACCTGGCCGAACCGCTGGTGATGTTGGCAACCGTGGTGCAGTGGCTGGTGTTGTCGATGGCCACCGGCGCGCTGATCGGCGTCGGTTGCAGCCTGTTCCTGCGCGCCTTGTTTGCCACCGCCGGGCGTTCCTTCGCGGCGCCGTTGTGGCTGCAGATGCTGCTGCTGCCGCTCGGCGGCCTGGCCAACGGGCTGCTGTTGCACTACGGCTACAAGTTGCGGCGCAGCACGTTCAACGACAACGCGATCGTCGCGGTCAACGAGCAACAGGGCAAGCTGCCATTCCGCACGATGTGGATCAAGCCGGTCGCGGCACTGATCACCCTGGGTTGTGGCGGATCGGCGGGCAAGGAAGGCCCTTGTTCGCACATCGGCGCCAGCATCGCGGCCGCCGTCGGGCGCGTGTTGCACCTCAATCCCGAAATGCGCAAGCGGCTGCTCGCCTGCGGTGTCAGCGCGGGTTTTTCCAGCGTGTTCGGCACGCCGATCGCGGGCGCGATCTACGGCGTGGAGATGCTGGCGATCGGCCGCATCCGCCATGACTTCCTGTTCCCCGGCATCGTCGCCGGCGTCACCGCGTTCGAAGTTTCGCGCTGGCTGGGCGTGCCGTATCCCGAGTACCACATCACCTTCACCGGAAGTTTCACCGAGTTGCTGTTCCTGAAGACGGTGGCGATCGGGGTCCTGTGCGGCGCGGTGGCGTGGATCTTCGTGGAACTGGTGCAACGGGTCCGCAACCTGTCGGCGTGGCTGAAGGCGCGCTACGCACTGTGGCCACCCTTGCTGCCCATGCTGGGTGGGGTGCTGCTGGCGTTGTTGATCGTGGTGGTGCCGGCCGATTATTTCGGGCTCGGCCTGCCGTTCATGGATCGCGCCTTGCACGGCGACGCCATGCCGTATTTTGGTTTCCTCTGGAAGGCGCTGCTGGTCGCGATCACGCTGGGCTCGGGCTTCTACGGCGGCATCGTCACGCCGCAGTTCGTGATGGGTGCGGTGGCCGGTGGCGCGTTCGCGCATCTGCTCGGCTTGCAGGCCGCGCTGGGTGCCGCGGTGGGATTGGTCGCGGTGGTGGCGTCGGCGTCCAATGCGCCGATCGCGGCGATCCTGATGGGCGTGGAATTGTTCGGCGCCGACTCAACACTGTACGTCGCGGGCGCCTGCGTGGCGGCGTATCTCATCATCGGTCACCGCAGCGTGTATCCCGAGCAACAGATTGCCTACACCAAGTCGTCTTGGATCTTCGCACGCGCCGACCTGCCGGTGGGCCAGGAAAAAGTGCGCTTGTCGTACGGCTTGCTGCGATGGTGGCGGATGCGGCGCAAGCGGGCGAAGACGGGTCAGCCCTGAGCTTGTGTCGCTGTTCGAAATCGCTTCCGGCGATTACGTTTGAACCCAACCGCTCCGGATGGAAGTACACGGAAAGTTGGCGCGCTCGGCGGGATGACTCCGGGCATCCTGCCCTCCGCCCTTCGGGCCAGCTCCGCTGCGCGTCGCTGTTCGAAATCGCTCCCGGCGATTTCGTCGAACCCACTCTGCTTCGGATAAACGTCGATGCCAGATTGGCGCGCTCGGCGGGATTCGAACCCACGACCCCTGCCTTCGGAGGGCAGTACTCTATCCAGCTGAGCTACGAGCGCGTAGCCGGAATTGTCTCATGGATCGGCACCCGATTTTCGTCACGCAGCGGGCGTCGCGCGCCGCACTGCGCGCTTGCCGGACTCGGCGTTCCACTTCGGGGCGTTGCGGATCGCCGGCAGCACTTCCCCGGGTTCGGCCACGCGCGACCACATGCTGGCGTGCGCGGGGTGCATGAAACGTTGCGCGATGGCCGTGTGCAGGAAGGCGTCCAGCGGCTGCCAGTAAGCCAGCGTGTCGAGCAGGACGATCGGGTTCAGGTACAAGCCCAGTTGTTTCAGGGTGATTGCTTCGAAGAGTTCTTCCAGCGTGCCGCAGCCGCCCGGCAGCGCGACCACCGCGTCGGAACCGGTGAGCAAGCGATGCTTGCGCTCGCGCATGTCGCCGACGAGTTCGAGCTTGGTCAATCCGGGATGGCCCCATTCGAGGTCGGCCATGAAGCGCGGCAGGATGCCGATGACTTCGCCGCCCCGCGACAGCGCGCCATCGGCGAGAGCGCCCATCGATCCGGCCGAACCGCCGCCGTAGACGATGCTGTGCCCGCCTGCGGCAAGCAGTTCGCCGAGATGGAACGCCGCCTCGCGGTAGCGCGGATCGGCTTCGTTGCTGGAGGCGCAGTAGACGCAAATTCGCATGGTGCGGCCCGCAAAGCATCAATTATGCATCGGCGGACTCGTGCCGACTGAATTGGGTGGGCGTCGTGCGCTGCGAGGAAAATCCGGAAGCACGCCTCAGCCGTGCGAATGGATCAATGCAGCAGCTTGCCCAGTGCGAAAGCCAGCGCCAACAGCACGGCGATGCCGATGACCACGAACTTCATGGAAAGCCCCGGCGGCCTGTCCGGTTCGATGTAGCGGACCGACACGTTCGGTGCCGCTGATCCGGCGCCCCCGGGTTTGGCGTCCGCCGCCAGCATCCGCTTCACCTCGGCCTGCATGGCGGGCGGCAGCGCATCGAGGTTGTCTGCGGGCTTGCCGTCGACGAGGTAATGCCGGGTCAACTGCGGCTGGCCGTTTTCCGTCACCAGCAAGTCGTTGATGGTCACGCGATGGATGGCATCCGGTGTGGCGTCTGCTCCGGCCTGAGGCGGAGTGGTGGCGGTGGCATCGGTGGGGTCGCTCGCATTCATGCCGGCACGGATTCCGTTCGAAGACGCCTGGACGTCGGTGGCGCAGAGTATAGCCAACGTCCGGATTCATCCGAGCGTTGCCGGAACGCAAAACTCCGGTCGTGAATTCCGACTTCCAATCGACGAGCTTGAACCCGCCTCGCGGTAGCGCGGATCGGCCTCGTTGCGGGAGGCGCAGTAGATTCAGATGCGCGTGCGTCATTCGTCCTGATCGATGATGACCAGGGTACCGTGGCTGCCGGCCGCGACGGCGTGCGGTGTGTGCGCCGGCACGATGTAGATTTCGCTGGCGGATACCGTGACGGTTTCGCCGCCGATTTCGAGTTTCAGTTCGCCATCGAGCACCAGCAGGCCTTCGTCGTAGGCGTGCGGCTCTTCGCCGGAAGCGATTTCGTCCATGCGCAGCACCTTGATGTTGGCGCCA
>DASSRT010000318.1:0-6425 GCA_035701705.1 Rhodanobacteraceae bacterium | reverse complement strand
AGGCTGGGCGCGTAGCGGCTGGTCGGCACTTGCGCGTTGTCGATGATCGAGATGTTGCTGGGGCGCACGTTGCCGGCCATGCTGACCTGCTTGTAGCGCTGCAGCAGGCCGTTGTAGAGCTGGCGGTTGGTGTCGACGTCGCGCTTCAGCAGGTTGTAGCGGATGCTGCGGCTGTCGACGTTCAGCGCCGACGTGCGCAGGTCTGCCAGCTTCTTCTCCAGCATGGTTTCCTGGGTGACCGCAGCATCGTATTGCGCTTTCACCGAGGCGCGGATGTTGGCCGTTTCGCTGCTGATCTGCTTTTGCACCGCGTCCATCTGGTTCTTCAGCGCCAGCATCGCCGGGAAGCCGGGTTTGAAGGTTTTCAGCTTCTGCTGGTATTCGCTTTGCAGGGTCGCGAGCTGGGTTTGCAGCGTCGGCAGGATCGAGCCCGAGACCATGTCCGCGGGCAGCGCGGTGCCGCGGGTGTCCTTGACGGTGTTCCACTTGGCTTCGGCGGCGATGCGCTGGGCCTGCGCCGTGGCCAGCTGCGAGTTGAGGTCGGTCAGGTTCTGGCTGACCAGCGAGGCGCCCTGGCCACTCTGGACGATGTTGGCCTGCTTGGCGTACGCCACCAGCTTGGCTTCGGATTCTTCCAGGCGCGAGCGCAACTGCTCCAGCTGGTCCTGCAGGTACTTGCTGGCGTAGGACGACGCACCGACCTGCCGGTCCATGCTGGCGGCGATGAACCCGGAGGCCACCGCGTTGGCGACTTCGGCCGAGAATTCCGGCGAGGTGCTGGTGTACTCGATCTGCACCAGATGGGTGTTGCGGATCGGTGCGATCACGAGCCCGCCCGCAATCAGGCGGGTGACGCTGCTCAGGCTCGGGCCTTTCGGGCTGGCGGGCGTGGCCGGCGCGGAACTGCCGGGCGCTGCGCTGGACTGGCCGCTGGCGGGGTCGGTGTCGGCCGCGACGGCGGCGGTGGCTGCGTGGCGTGATGGCGCCACCAGATTGCGCAAGCGCTGCGTCCACGACGGCGGTTGCAGGCGCTTGAAGATGTCGCTGCCCGGCAGGTGCAGGTCTTCGGCGACGCGCTGCGCAAGACTGTAGCTCTGCAGCAACTGGATCTGGGTTTGCGCGAAGTCCGGATCCCAGGGGCTGTACGGCTGCATGCCCTGAACCTGCATCACCTCCATGCCCTGCCGGTTGATTTCGAGGGTCGCGGCGGCGCGATAGGTCGGCGGGGTCATCAAGGTCTTGATCAGCGCCAACGCCAGCACCACGGCGATCACGCCGAGGATCAGCCAGCGGCGCTTGACCAGCACGCGCCAGTAGGCGAGCAGGTCAAGCTCGTCCTTGTCGCCCTGGTCTTCGCGTTCGGCGAGGTTGGTGGAGAGCGCCTGGCCTTGCCGGATGGCGACTTCGCGGTGGTCGTCATGACGCTTGCCCCTGATCGGCAAATGGTCGTCATCACCGGCCGGGCCGGGTTGGTGGTCGTCTTGCATGGACTGTGCGGGGCCTGATGACTAAAGCAAAAGGAACAAACCGAGGGCGGGCGCAGCCTTGATGAAGTTCTGCAGGGCGTTCTTGCTGCCGGACTTGGAGACCACGACGATGTCGCCAGCGTAAACCTGCGGATCGACCGCCTGACCGTGGACGATCTTGTCCATGTCGAACACCGCGCCCATGCGCTTGCCGTCGATCTGGCGGAATACCACCACGTCCTTGTGCGCGGCAAGGTCGGTCATGCCGCCGGCCATCGCCAGCGCCTGCAGCAGCGTGGTCTTGCCGGTGAGCGGATAGATGCCGGGTTTGGTGACCGAGCCATCCAGCGTGATTTGCTGGCTGACGAAATCCTTCACGAAGATGCTGACCTGCGGGTTCTGCAGGAAGCCCTTCTGCAAGCGCGCGGTGATGATGTCCTGCAATTGCGGGATGGTTTCGCCGCCGGCGTGCACGGAGCCGATCAGCGGCAGCGATATATCGCCGTCGGAATTGACGCGCACGGTGCGGTTGAGATCATCGACCCCGAACACGGTAATTTCCAGCACGTCGCCCGCACCCACCTTGTAGGTGAACACCTTGGCGTCGGCGTTGGTGTCGGATGCGCTCGGCGGCGGTAGGCCCTTGCTGCCGGGCTGGATGTTGACCGGCTGGTTGGTCGCGCACGCGGCCAGCAGCAGCATCAGCAACGCCGCCAGCAGACCCCGCAAGAATGTGGGATGCATCACAAGTGATCTCTTCACCAGCGTACCTTATCGCCACCCACCAGCTTTTGCCACAGCGAGCGTGGCCGCTGGCGGCGTTCAGGTTTGGGCTGCGGCAGCGGTGGCAGCTGCTCGGGCGGGATGTCGGCGACGATGCCGGCGGGACGCGTGGTCACCAGGTGCCCGGCTTCCTCTTCGCCGACCCGGCGGGCAGCGGCGTCGCGGCCTTCGGCCAGGTGCGGGGTGCGGCGCGAGAGATTGTGTGCATCGGTGGCGATCAGGTGCACGAGGCCATCGTCCAGCATGCGTTCTGACACGTGTTTCGGACCGCCGCCGAAGCGCCCGGTGATGCTGCCGGACGTGATCTGCATCCAGGCCCCGGCGCTCACCATGCGTGCGAGCACGTCGTAGTGGTCCGGGATCCAGGTCAGCCGCTCCGGGTGCGTGATCACCGGCACGTAGCCAGCCATCTTCAGGCCGAACACGGTTTCCTCGAAGCGCGGCGGCATCACATGGTGCGGCGGTTCCAGCAACAGATAGCGCGAGCCGGCGAGGGTCGGCACGCGGTCTGCCTTGATCGCGGCGTCGAGGTCGGGTTCGAGGTAGACGTCCGCGCCTTCCAGCAACTTGAGCGGCATGCCGCGCTGGTCGAGTTCTGCCTGCAACGCCACGATTGCCGCGCGGATGCCGGCGGCGGTGTTCTCGTACATGCCGGGATAGATGTGCGGCGTGCAGGCAATCGTGTCGATGCCGTCGTCGATCGCGATCTGCGCCATCGCCAGCGCGGTATCGAGATCCTTCGCGCCGTCGTCGATGCCGGGCAGGATGTGGCAGTGCAGGTCGAGCATAAAACCGGGGTCAGAGTCGGGTTTCGGGTTGGTGGTCGGCCATTGTGACAGGCTTGCGCGAAACGCGACTCTGACCCTGAGGCTTCCCCACAAATCAACCAGGACGCCTGTCCGCACCCGAAAGACGCGATGACCAGTGCAGGAGCGCCGGAAGGCGCGACCCACGTTGCGAAAAGGCGGGTCATGGCACGAATGTATCGCGGCTGCCGCCGCTCCTACCATCGCTGCGATGCTGAGGCTTCCCTACAAATCAACCAGGACGCCTGTCCGCACCCGAAAGACGCGATGACCACGGTAGGAGCGCCGGAAGGCGCGACCCACGTTGCGCAAAGGCGGGTTATGGCAAGAATGTATCGCGGCTGCCGCCGCTCCTGCCATCGCTTCGACGCCCGTTCGTATCGTGGCAACTGTTTGAGTCGACAAAAGGTTTTTGGGGGTGGGGGGACATCAGACTTTGCCCCCGGTTTTCAGGTGATTGCCACCGGATACGAGCCCAGGATCGTCACCTGCGCGGCGAAGTCGCCGAGTTCCGCCAGCGCGTCGACCAGCGGAGGTTCGTCGACGTGGCCGCTGACGTCGATGAAGAACGCGTACTGCCATTTGCCGGTGTGTGCGGGTCGCGACTCGATCCGGTTCATGTTGACGCCGTGGCGCGCCAGCGGTTCGAGGATGCGGTACAGCGCGCCGGGCTGGTCGCGCACGAACACCAGCAGGGAAGTGCGGTCGTTGCCCGACGGCGGAAACAGCGCGCGTCCGATCACCAAAAAGCGCGTGGTGTTGTCGGTGCGATCCTCGATCGGGCCGGCGACGATCTTGAGGCCATACACGTGCGCCGCGCTTTCGCCGGCGATCGCGGCGGCGTCATCGGCCTTGCGCGCGCGCCGCGCGGCTTCGGCGTTGCTGGACACGGCTTCCAGCGTCGCCTTCGGCAGGTTCTGGCGCAGCCAGCCGCGGCACTGCCCGAGCGACTGCGCGTGCGAGACCACGCGCTCGACGTCTTCGAGATGCCCGCCGCGCGACAACAGGTACTGGTGCACGTGCAATTCGACTTCGCCGCAGATCTTGAGCGGCGAGCCGAGGAACAGGTCCAGCGTGGACTGGATGGTGCCCTGGCCGGAATTCTCGACCGGCACCACGCCGAAATCGGCACGGCCTTCGGCGACCTCGTCGAACACCTCGGCGATGCTGGCTAGCGGGAAGCCCTTGGCCGAATGGCCGAAGTGCTTGTACACCGCCTGCTGCGAGAAGGTGCCTTCGGGGCCGAGATAGCCGACCTTCAGCGGCTCCTGTTGTGCGAGGCAGGCCGACATGATTTCGCGGAACAGCCGCACCAGCACCTCGTCGGCCAGCGGGCCGGCATTGCTGTCGACCACGCGCCGCAGCACCTGTGCCTCGCGTTCCGGGCGGTAGTAGTCGACCGCCGCGGCGAGCTTGCCCTTGGCGCGCCCGACTTCGTGCGCCCACTTCGCGCGGCGCGCGATCAGGGCCTGGATTTCGCGATCGATGCCGTCGATCTCGGCGCGCACCGACGCCAGGTCGGGCTTGGCCGCGAGCACCTCGCGTGATTTCGTTTTTTTCGATGCGGCGGGCGCGGACGCGCGCCGCGGTTGCCGGGGCTTGCCAGCCATGCTGCTTCTCCGTGATGGACGGCCAGCATGCCCGCAACCCGCCGCAGACGCAAGACGTCTAGACGTCCAATTACTTGATCTGGTCTGCGCGAAAGCTCAGCTGTTGAAATCCCCTCTCCCTTCGGGAGAGGGTGCCCCGCAGGGGCGGGTGAGGGTGCGCATTCGCGTATTGCCATCACCTCGCCAACGCAACCGCCGTCGCAGGAACCGAATCCTCATCCGGCGCTTCGCGCCACCTTCTCCCGGAGGGAGAAGGGAAGTACTGGCTGACGATCAGCGCAAATCGAGTTACTTGACGGCGCCATGCAGCCCGCACTCGCGTGCGAGGCCGAAGAAGCGGGTGTCTTCGTCGCGCATCCCGGGTTCCCAGCGGCGCGTGGTGTGGACGTCACCGATGGACACGTAGCCGTCGTGCCACAGCGGGTGGTAGGGCAGGCCGTGGCGATTGAGGTAGCGCCACACGTCGTGGTCGCGCCAGTCGGCGAGCGGATGCAGCTTCCAGCGGCCGTCGTGCAGTTCCAGGAAGTCCGTGTGCGCGCGGCTGGCGGACTGGCTGCGGCGGATGCCTGCGATCCAGGTGCGCACGCCAAGCTCGGCCAGCGCGCGTTGCATCGGCTCGACCTTGCGCAGGCGGTTGTAACGCGCGATGCCCTCGCCGCCTTGTTCCCACAGGCGGCCGAAGCGCGCTTCCATCCAGTGGATCCCGAGCTCCGGCCGATAGACCTTGAGATTCAGGTCGAGGCGTTCGCGCAGCTCGTCGACGAAGCGATAGGTTTCCGGAAACAGGTAGCCGGTGTCGATCAGGATCACCGGAATGTCGGCGTGAAAACGCGTCACGAGGTGCAGCGACACCGCGGCCTGCGCGCCGAAGCTGGAGGAGAGCGCGTACTCGCCCGACAGCGCGCGCAGCGCCCATTCGATGCGCTGTTCCGCCTTGAGGCTGCCGAGCCAGAGGTTGAGCTCGGCCAGCGCCGCGGGCGATTCGGCGGCCGAGGTGGGGTCGGGTGCGATCATGCCAAGGCCTCGCGTGGCGCGGGCGCCGCGACGACGCCGGCGCGAATCAGGAAATCACCGAAGTGCTCGTCGCCTTCGCGGCCGGCCGCGTAGCGCGCGAACAGCGCATCCAGTTCGGCGAGGATCTCGGCTTCGACGATGTTCTCGCGATACAGCGCATTCAGGCGCTGGCCGCGATGGTCGCCGCCGAGCAGCAGGTTGTAGCGGCCGGGCGCCTTGCCGATCAGCGCGATCTCGGCAAGGTAGGGCCGCGAGCAGCCGTTCGGGCAGCCACTGACGCGCAGGTCGATCGGTTGCGCGCGCAGGCCGTGGCGGTCCAGCAGTGCTTGCACTTTCGGTACGAAGTCGGGCATCCAGCGTTCGGCTTCCGCCATCGCGAGACCGCAGGTCGGCAGCGCCACGCAGGCGAGTGCGTTGAGTTCGAAGCGGGTGTCGCGGCGGTGCAGGGCGAGATCGTGGCTTTCAGTGATGGCGTCGATGGGTTCGCGCAAGTCGGCCGGCACGCCCGCGATGAAGGCATTCTGGTTTGCCGTGAGGCGGATCTGCGCGGCCGGCGCGGCATCGGCCAACAGCATCGCGATCTCGCGCATGCCGGTCTGGCGGCTGACGCCATCCTTGTCATGCACGCGCCCGAACGGGATGCGCAGGCCGAGATGCCAGCGGCCGTCCTCGCCTTCGCGCCAACCGAAGCGGTCGCCGCGCTGGCTGAAGCTGAAGCCGCGCGCGGGCTGCAACGCGAATCCCCC
>DASSRT010000317.1:0-7313 GCA_035701705.1 Rhodanobacteraceae bacterium | reverse complement strand
AGGCACTTCTGCAATACTCGGCTGGCGCGCATGGGTCGGCAGTCTTCGTTGGCTTAGATACCTTGAAGACCGCGCCATGCGCGCGTCCGTTCACCTCAAGTGCTTGATCCGGCTCGATGATTCGTGGGGAAACCTCAGGGTCAGGTCTTGTTTTGAGAGGAAAGGGGGTCAGGTCTGAGAGGAAAGGGGGTCAGGTCTTGTTTTGCAACATCGCCTGACGGGCAATCCGGCTGACCGTCGAAAGCGAAAGGGGGTCACAGGTCTTGTTTTGCAACATCGCCTGACGAGCAATCCGACTGACCGTCGCATAGTGCAGCCCGAAGTGCGCAGCAATCTCCTTGAGCGAGTAGGTCCCACTGGCATAGGCCGCCTGGATCGCCAGGTTGCGCTCCCCCGCGTCGCGCTCAAAAGCGAAAGGGGGTCAGGTCTCAGGAACAGGAAAGGGGGTCAGGTCTTGTTTTACAACATCGCCTGACGGGCAATCCGGCTGACCGTCGCATAGTGCAGCCCGAAGTGCACAGCAATCTCCTTGAGCGAGTCAAAGAAAGGGGGTCAGGTCTTGTTTTGCAACATCGCCTGACGAGCAATCCGGCTGACCGTCGCATAATGCAACCCGAAGTACGCGGCAATCTCCTTGAGCGAGTAGGTACCACTGGCATAGGCCGCATGGATCGCCAGGTTGCGCTCCCCCGCGTCGCGCTCATAGCTTTTCAGTGACTTCCACGCCCGCTGGCGGCGCGGCACTTCACGCGAAATCGAGCCGGCCTGTCGCGCCATCCTTTCGACGAAGCCTTCATCACCTACATACAGTTGTTGGCGTGCTTCGACAGACTCCACCCCGGCGCCTGCAGCCACGAAGCGCGCGTAAGCACGTCGTGCTGCGCCACGATCTTCGGAGAACTGCGCAAGCGTTGCATCGGCAGCGAGTCCAGGCAAGGCGCCCGCCTTGCCCATGAGCGCCCGGTAGCTGCTCCACGGCCAATCCCCCGCGTGCTCACACATGCGCGCACGCACCGGATTCAGCACGATGTAGCGGGACAATTCCAGCAAGTAGGCATCCTTGTCGACGAGGACCGCTTTGTAACGTCCCTGAAGCACATGCCCAACCCGGCCATGCCGACGGTTGAATGCCTGGGTATAGACACCGTTCACCTCGCGCATGCCGCGCGACAGGGTCGGCTGCAGGGTTTCGACCAAAAGGTGGTAGTGGTTGTCCATCAAGCAGTACGCCCAAAGACGCCACTGGAACCGCTCGCATACTCGCGAGAGCTGGTTGAGGAACGCCTCACGGTCCTCATCGTCCTCGAAAATCCCGCGACGCCCGTCGCCACGCGCCATCACATGGTAGAGCGCGCCAGCAAACTCGATGCGCAGAGGGCGAGACATGTGGCCATGTTATCGGCGCGGATGTATCAATACAAGACCTGACCCCGCGACCCGAGCAAACTCGATGCGCAGAGGGCGAGACACGTGGCCATGTTATCGGCGCGAATGTATCAATACAAGACCTGACCCTTTTGCCTCTCGCGCGGTTGATCATGTGCTGCAACATCTGCGCAATCCGCGCGCCGTCCTGAAGGCGCTGAATGGTTGATTGCGCCACTGCTGGCGGCGATGCCGTTCGCGTCGTCAGCGAATCAACGCGATTCCTTTACATCCGAGGCCTTGTTTGACGGAGCCAGCAGCATGCGGCCAACCTCGGACCAGCATTTTGTACCAAAAGCTTTGGGGTTTTCCGTTCGATATTTTTGATAGATTTCCGGAGCGGTAAATCCATCGAGTTCTGCGGCGGCCATGGCGCCCGCATCAATAAATTTGAAATCCTTTCTTGCGCCAGCCTTAAGTAATAGCCGCGCGGACTCACAACGATCAGTGAACACAGAGATGATGAGCGGGTTGGCACCGCTTCCGGGAACCTGCACGTTTACGCGTGCCCCCGCTTGGATAAGTACGGCAAGCGCTCCGGTATTACGGGCAGTGGCGGCCTCATCAATGAGGTACCCACGGTCCCAATAGTAGTAGTTCGGATCAAATCCTTGGTTCAGCTCTTTTTGCATTGCCACCGCGTCGCCTCTCGCCGCAGCGTCGTAAGCTCGGTTTACTTCTGCAGGCGTGAAGGATTTCCCACAGGCGCCAAGCAAGAACGCAAGCGTGACGACCACTAGAAAACGGCTTGCGATGACGACCCTGGCTACCATTTCCACGCACCCTTCCTGGTGTTCGGCGTGACGAGGACCATTGGGGTCACGAGGACCATTGGGGTCAGGTCTTGCTTTGCGACATAATCTGGCGAGCAGCGTTGTGCCAGAGGCTGTCTCGAGCCTCGCCAGCCGCGCGGTGGCGTTACGCATTGATGATCCCATCGTTCTGCTCCCTGAGTTGGACGTCGGCACGATCGGCAATCCACGACGCCGGTTTGCGACCGCATGGGTTGCCTTCCGGACCGCATGGGTTGCCTTCCGTGACCATACCCCCCTTACCTTTCATGAAACTTTCAGCGGAGATGGCCGCATGGGCGTTGCCACTCTGCGCTGGAGGGATCGGCCGCGGTGTGACGTGAAGCCACTACGCCACCCGGCGCGCAGCCACACGGCCACCACGCGAAGCGTGCGTTGAAGCGGTGGTGCTGCCCCGCTCCCTGTTCCCGCCGTACTGCTGCTAATGCTAACGTACGCGTATGCCTGCACCACCCCGGAATGCCACGATGGTCGAGAAGGAAGTCGTCGTCAGCAACAAGCTCGGCCTGCACGCGCGCGCGTCGGCGAAGCTGGTGCAATTGGTGCAGGGCTTCAAGTCCACCGTGTGGGTGGTCCACGATGGCCGCGAGGTGAACGCCCAGAGCATCATGGGCGTGATGATGCTGGCCGCCGGCATCGGCACGCCGCTGCTGTTGCGCGCGCAAGGCGCCGACGAAACCGCCGCCCTCGATGCGGTGGTCGACCTGTTCAACCGCAAGTTCGACGAGGGCGCATGAGGCGCGCGTTCCCCGGCAACGCCGCCGCGCCGGGCATGGCACTCGGCCGCGTGCGGCTGGAACGCCCCGCCCGCTTCAGCGTCGACGTGAGTCCACTGCCCGACGCCGAAGTCGATGCGGAAATCGCGCGACTGGAACAGGCGTTCGCATCGGCGCGCGCGGACCTTGCCGAATTGCGGCGCAAGCTGCACGGCACCCTGGCGCGCGAAGTCGGCGAGTTCATCGATGCGCACGCGCAGTTGCTCGACGATCCTGAACTGCAGGAGGGCCTGCGCGCGATGGTCCGCAAGGGCCACTATCGCGCAGGGGCCGCGCTGAAGGCCCAGCGCGACCGGCTGGTGGCGGTGTTCGATGCGATGGACGATCCCTACCTGCGCAGCCGCGGCGAGGATGTCGGCCACGTGATCGCGCGCGTGCAGAGCGCGCTGGCGCGGCAAGCCAGTACAGAAGAAAAGAAGCTGGCGACGCGCGTCGGCGAAATCCTGGTCACCGACAGCGTCGCACCGGGCGAGCTTGCGCACCTTGCCAGCCACGGCATCCTCGCGGTGGTCTCCGAATCCGGCAGCCCGTATTCGCACAGCGCCATCCTCGCGCGCAGTATGCACCTGCCGATGCTGGTGAACGTCACCGGCGTGCTCGACGATCTGCGCGATGGCGACCTCGCGCTGGTCGACGGCGTGCGCGGCGAAGTCGTGGTGCACCCGGCGGCGCAGGATCTCGCCCGCTTTCGCAGCTGGCAACGCGAAGCGCTGCGCGAAGGGCAACGGCTGGCGCGGCTGGCAAGCGCCGACACCCGCACCCGCGATGGCCACCCGTTGCGCATTTTCGCCAACGCCGAACGTCCGGATGACGTCGAGCTTGCGCGCAACCTCGGTGCCGCCGGGATCGGCTTGTACCGCACCGAATTCCTGTTCCTCGCCAGCGACGGGCTGCCGAGCGAAGAAGAACAGTTCAATGCCTATCGGGATGCGATGTTCGGCGCAGGCGGGCAACCGGTCACCATCCGCACCCTCGACCTCGGCGCCGACAAGGCCGATTCCGCGGGACTGGTGGTGGCGTCCGAACCCAACCCCGCGCTGGGCGTGCGCGGCGTGCGGCTGTCGTTGCGGCAACCCGATGTGTTCGTGACCCAGCTGCGCGCGATCCTGCGCGCGAGTTGCTACGGGCCGCTGCGCATCCTCGTGCCGATGATCACCGGCGCCGCGCAACTCGTCGAAGTGCGGCGCATGCTGGACGAATGCGCACGCGACCTGCGCACCGAGGGCCACGAGATCCCCGACCAGTTCGAACTGGGCGCGATGATCGAAGTGCCGGCGGCGGCCATCAACGTGCGCGCACTGCTGGAGGTGGCGGACTTCCTCGCCATCGGCAGCAACGATCTCACCCAGTACGTGCTGGCGGTCGACCGCAACAACGACCAGTTGGGCAAGCTCTACCTGCCGGCGCATCCGGCCGTGCTGCACCTGCTGGCCTGGGTGATCGGCCACGCGCGCCGCGCGCGCAAGCCGGTCTGCCTGTGCGGCGAGATTGCCGGCGACCCGGCTTTCGCGCCGCTGCTGGTGGCGCTGGGCCTCGAAGACTTCAGCATGTCGCCGGATCGCATCCTCGCCCAGCGCGATGCGCTGGCGCACTGCGACCGCGCGACGCTGCGTGCGCTGGCACCGCGCCTGTTGCGCGCCAGCGACGAAAGCGAAGTCAGCGCATTGCTGCAAGGCATCGCCGCTTCCGCGTGAGCTTCACCGCGGTGAACAACCGGTTAAGGCGCGCTGTCTATCATCAAACCCTCTTGTTTCGCAGGGAGATGCGCCATGTCACCGAAAACCCTTGCTGCGGCACTCGCCGCCGTACTCGTCGCGCCGGCCGCGTTCGCCGCCAGCGGCCCGACCCTGACCATCTATCACGCCAGCAACGACTCGTTGTTCTCGGGCGCATCGCAAGGCACGCTCGATGCCGGCCACGCGCTGGTGCACGAATCACGCGCGCTCGACGTCACCACCGGCAACCATGAACTTCGCATCGGCGGGCTGCCGGCGACGGTGGACCCCGAAGCGATCTCGGTCGGCTTCGACAACGGCGCGCCGATCCGCGTGCTGGGCCAACGCGTGGTGCTGGCCAACGCCAGCAGCCGTGGTGCGCTGGAAGGCGCCATCGGCAGCACGGTCAGCGTCTCGAACGACATGCAGGGAAATGCCCTGACCGATCCGGCGCTCACCGGCGTGCTGGTGGGCGCATCCGACGCCGGCCTGCTGCTGCGCACGAAGGACGGCAAGCTGCATTTCGTCCACCAATACGCATCCGTCACCCTGCCCGCGGATTCCGTGTCGGGCGGCAGCAGCCTGCTGCTCGACGTCAACGCGCAAGCGAGCGGCAAGCGTGATGCGCGCCTGACCTACACCACATCCGGACTCGGCTGGCGCGCCGCCTACAAGGCAACCCTCGCCGGCGGATCGGCTTGCCGCATGCAGTTCGAGCCCGAGGCCAGCATCGCCAACCGCAGCGGGCGCGACTATTCCGGCGCCGCGATCAAGCTGGTGGCCGGGCAACCCAATCTCGGCGATCGCGGCATCGTGCGCTTCCGCGCTGCGTCAGCGCCGGCGCCCATGGCAGCCGCCGCGCCGATGCCGGTGCAGGCATCGCTCGGCGACTACCGCAGCTTCACCCTGCCCGGCACGGTGACCTTGCCATCCGGCACCGTCACCTTGACGCCGCTGTACGCAACGCAATCGTTGTCCTGCGAACGCCAGTACATCGTCGACGACGGCAGCCCGTATTCGCCGCCGCATCCGCGCACCAGCGGCTACGCCGACGGTGAATACAAGGATCGCGCGATCACCAGCACGCTCGCATTCACGGCACCGGACGCCTTGCCCGCGGGCAGCTTGCGCGCATGGATCGTCGACCACGACGGCGCGCCTGCGCTGCTCGGCGAGGGCGGCGTCGCGGACACACCGAAAGGACAACGCGTGGCCGTGCAACTGGGCCAAAGCTTCGACCTGCGCGCGAGCCGCGAGCGCACCGCGTTCCACGTCGACCAAGCTTCGCACACCATGGACGAGTCTTACCGGATCATCCTGAGCAACGGCGGCGATGCCGCACGCACGGTCACGCTGCGCGAACACCCCAACCGCTGGCATGAGTGGAAGGTGACATCGTCCAGCGCCAAACCGTCCAGGCAGACTCCGCAACTGCTGGAGTTCGAGGTACCGGTACCAGCGCACGGCAAGGTCACGCTGGATTACACAATCCAGTACGCATGGACCGCGAAGGACCTGTAACACTCGCGACGCAGGCTCCGCAAACAGCAACGCTGCCGCAACTGGCAGTGCAACCCGCAAACCGACAGGTTTCCCATGCTCGACAAGATCCAGCACCCATACGGCATCCTTGAACTGCATCTCGCGCGACCGCCGGTCAACGCGCTCAACCCCGGACTGGTCGCGGCGCTGCGCACGGCGATCGACACCGCACCCGCCGACGGCGCCAGCGCGCTGGTACTTTCCGGTGCGCCCGGCCTGTTTTCCGCCGGACTCGACATCCCCGCCCTGCTGCAACTCGATCGCGTCGCCATGCGCGCGTTCTGGCAGGACTTCTTCGGCGTCTGCGCGACACTGGCGCGTTCACCGATTCCCGTCACCGCCGCCGTCACCGGCCACAGTCCCGCCGGTGGCGCCGTGCTCGCGATCTTCTGCGACTACCGCGTGATGGCGCGCGGCGAATTCCGGATCGGGCTCAACGAAGTGCAGGTCGGCCTCACTGTTCCCGATTGCATCCAGGCGGCGCTACGCCGGTTGGTCGGCGCCTATCGTGCCGAGCGCCTGCTTACCGTCGGCGCGATGCTCGATTCCGACGCCGCGCTGGCCGCGGGCATGGTCGACGAACTCACCGACATCGACCACGTCGTGCAGCGCTCGCTGGTGTGGCTCGAAGCCTTGCTCGCGCTGCCGCGGCAGGCGATGCTCAGCACCCGTGCGATGGCACGCGCAGACCTGACGCGCCTGTTCGACGACCCCTCCTCGCTGCCGGTCGAGGACTTCCTCGACGGCTGGTTCGCCGCCGAGGCGCAGGCGACCCTGCATGCCCTGGTCGAGCGATTGCGCAGCAAGAAATAGCGATCCCCGGTTGACGAGCTGCATGAACTGAACTACACCTTCCACGACCGGCTGACCACGCGTTGCGACGTGGCAACCGACCGCTCTGGTCGGTAGTGGTGCGGTTTGAATCTTTTGCGTTCGCGTTGAGCGTAGCCCGCGCAACGGGCGGAGTCGAAACGCAAGCAGCCCTTCGACTTCGGCCCGTTCGGGCCTACGCTCAGGGTGAACGGAATTTCAAAGTAGGCCAC
>DASSRT010000316.1:0-6218 GCA_035701705.1 Rhodanobacteraceae bacterium | reverse complement strand
TTGGGCATGAAGGTGACGGTCTTGGCGTTCGCGTGCGCGACGTTGCGGATCACGTACTTCATGGTCTGCAGGTCGTCGGCCTTGTGCAGCAGCGTGTTGAACTTCACGCCGATTTCGCACTGGCCGGCGTTGGCGACTTCGTGGTGGTGCACTTCCACCACTTGTCCCAGCGACTCCAGCACCTGGCACATTTCGCCGCGCAGGTCGTGCAGCGAATCGACCGGCGGCACCGGGAAGTAGCCACCCTTCACGCCCGGTCGGTGGCCGTGGTTGCCTTCCTCGTACTTGTAGCGTGATGCCCACGCCGCCTCTTCCGAGCCGATCTCGTAGAACACGCGGCCCATGTCGTTCTGCCAGCGCACCGAGTCGAAGATGAAGAATTCGGGTTCCGGTCCGAAGAACGCGGTGTCGGCGACGCCGGAGGATTTCAGGAACGCTTCGGCGCGTCGCGCGATCGAACGCGGATCGCGGCCGTAGGCCTGCATCGTGGACGGCTCCAGCACGTCGCAGACGATGTTCATCTGCTTGTGCGCGGCGAATGGATCGATGAAGGCGGTGGCAGGATCCGGCATCAGGATCATGTCCGACTCGTTGATGCCCTTCCAGCCCGAGATCGACGAGCCGTCGAACATCTTGCCGTCCTCGAAGGTGTCGGCGTCGATCGCGTGCGCCGGAAAGGTGACGTGGTGCTGCACGCCGCGCATGTCGGAAAAGCGCAGGTCGACGAATTCGACATTGTCGTTCTTGAGGGTTTCGATGATGTCTTCGGGGCTCATGTCGCGGGTTCCGGTGGGGAAAGGATGGCCAATGGATTGCACGGGGCGTGCCAAACACGGGTGGCAACGAAATCAATGATTTGGACTGTTTGCGATATTGATATGCACGAACATGGTGCAAGCATGATCGAAATGGGGGCGACCGTTACATCAGCTTCGTCCCCAGCGGTACATCGCGGTCGGGGACACACAGCGCAACCTTGCCTTCGGTGTCGTGGAAGCCGGTGACGAGGCATTCCGACATCAATGGCCCGATCTGCTTCTTCGGGAAATTCACCACGCCGACCACCAGTTTGCCCAGCAACGCTTCCGGCTGGTACAGGTCGGTGATCTGCGCGCTGGATTTGCGGATGCCGATTTCCGGCCCGAAATCGACCTGCAGCACGTACGCAGGCTTGCGCGCTTCGGCGAACACCCGCGCATCCACGATGCGGCCCACCCGCAGCTCGACCTTGGCGAAGTCGTCCCACTCGATGACCTGCATGCGCCACCTCCAAGCCGTGCATACTAGCTGCCATGCGCCCGAGCGACGAGCCACCCACGCAGTACCGCACCAACGCATGGCTCGGCGAATGGCCGTTGCCGGTTGCGTTGGTGATCCTGCTCGCGGGCTGGTGGCTGAAGCCGGCCTTCGCGACCAACGGCGCGGGCAATTTCGCGGTGGGCGTCGCGTTCGCGGCATTCTTCATCGGCGCGTTGCTGGCCGCGATCCTCGCCACGCGCCACGCCGAGCACTTGGCCGAACGCTTCGGCGAACCTTACGGCACCTTGATGCTGACGCTGTCGGCGATCTCGCTGGAAATCGCGACGGTGGTGACGGTGATGCTGCACAACGCCGACAACCCGGCGTTCGGGCGCGACACCATGTTTTCGGTGGTGATGATCGTGCTGAACGGCATCATCGGCATCGCCCTGCTGGTCGGCGGCCTGCGCCACCACGAGCAGACCTACAACCTGCGCGGCGCCAAGACTTACCTCAGCCTGCTGATTCCGCTGGCGACGCTGGCGCTGATCTGGCCCGACTTTACCGTCACCTCCGGCGTCGGCACGCTGTCGCTGGTGCAGAAGTTGTTCCTGCTGGTGATGTCGCTGCTGCTGTACGCCGCGTTCCTGTGGATCCAGACGCGCACCCACACCAGTTTTTTCGTCGCCGAAGGCGAGTCGATGGAACAGGCGCCCGCGCATCCGGAGTCCTCGCGCGGCTGGGCCTTCCATGCCGTGCTGCTGGTCGTGTACCTGGTGTTGGTGGTGTTGCTGGCCAAGCTGTTCGCGCTGCCGCTGGAAACCGGGGTCGCGCGGCTCGGAATGCCGGCCATGCTGGCGGGGTTCGCGGTCGCGGTGCTGGTGCTGGCGCCGGAAGGCATCGCCGCGATCCGCGCGGCACGCTCCAACCACATGCAGCGCGCGATGAACATCGGGCTCGGCACGGCGCTGTCCACCATTGCGCTGACGGTGCCGGCGATCCTGTTGATCGACCTGTTTCTCGGCCGCACCGCGGTGCTGGGTCTGTCCCCGGCCAATACGATGATGCTGGTGCTGACCTTCGGCGTGTCGATCCTGACCCTCGGCAGCGGCCGCACCAATGCCATGCAGGGGCTGGTGCACCTGTTGCTGTTCCTGGCTTACGTGGTGCTGTTGTTTTCGCCGTGACAGAAACACTGAATAACCTGCTGCGCTACTCGCCACATCCATGTGGCTCGCCCTGCGGGCCGCCTACGGCGTTCAGGTCGGCATCCTGCCGGTCTAGTCGGCAGCTTGCGCGCCGGCGGTGCTCGCCATGCTCACGTACGGGCGTGTACGCTCCGCTGGCTGCGCTTACTCGCCACATCCATGTGGCTCACCCTGCGGGCCGCCTGCGGCGTTCGCATCGGCAGTCCTGCCGATGCTGTCGGCGTCACGCAATCTGCCTTCGCTCGCAACGGTTCTTCAGCGCTTCCAAAATCGTCACGAGATACACCCCGCACGGAGTTTTCGATGTTGCCCCTGTGGCTGAAAGCCTTCCACATCATCGGCGTCGTTACCTGGTTCGCCGGCTTGTTCTACCTGCCGCGCCTGTTCGTGTATCACGCGGAAGCGGCTGAGCCGCCGATACGCGAACGCTTCAAGGTGATGGAGCGCCGGCTGCTGGTGATGACCCACATCGGCGGTGCGTTGGCCATCGTGTTCGGCGTCGCCACGCTCGCGACGGAACCCTGGCTGGCACACGCGCACTGGCTGCAGGTGAAGCTGGTGCTGGTGTTGCTGCTGGTGGCCTATCACTTCGCGCTGGTGAAGCTGGTGCGTGATTTCGCGCATGACCGCTGCCATTGGCGCTCACGCGGCCTGCGCTGGTTCAACGAGATCCCGAGCGTGCTGCTGCTAGCCATCGTGATCCTGGCCGTGGTCAAGCCGGGCTGATGCGGCGGCAGTGCGGGCGGCCGTCCCCCGAACGGCCGGCGGGCTTGGTATAGTGCGCCGACGCAGGGAGTCAAGGTCATGGCGTCGCAGATGTCCCAGCCGAATCCGGATGCCGAGTTGCAGACGGCGTTCCGTCAGCACCTGCCGCGGCGGCTGAAGACGCTGCTGCGGCGCGCGCGTGCCCAATGCCGCACCGGCTGGGATTGCAACGTGATGCGCTCGTTGCACGACGAGGTCGCGTTGCTGGCTGGCGCCTGCGGACGCTACGGCATGCTGGAGACCGGCGAGCGGCTGCTGGCGCTGGAAACGGCACTGGCCCCCACGGTGCAATCCGGGCAGCTGCCGGGCCCCGCGGCCACGACTGAAATCGACGCACTGCTGGATACCCTGCGGCCGCACCTGCAACACCTCGCGCCCGTCGCCACGCCGTCGGCGTGGCTGCACGACGATGGCGCGGCACTCGCCGCGCGTGGGCCGTTCCCGCGTTGCGAGATGCCGCCGGCCGGCTATGCGGCGGTGCTCGGCGTTGCCGATTCCGGTCCCGATCCCGAGGCCGTGGCGTTCGCAGCGGAAGCCAGCAACGACGAGCCTGCGGCACCGGCGCATGTGCCTGCCGTTGCGGACACGGCGGCGCGCGGTCCGCGCGTGCGCATCGTCAACGATGACGATCCGATCGTCAACGAACTGTTGTTGCGGCTGGACCAGCAAGGCTGCGATGTCGCACTGGTCGACAACCTTGACGGGTTGCTGGAGCAGATGCAGCACGATCCGCCCGAGCTGGCGGTGCTGGTCGCCGATGCGGATACGCGCTTCGACGTGCTTGCCATTGCGCTGCGCGCCGCGCGCGCCGAGCCCGGCAGCCCGCTGAAACTGCTGGCGCTGCTGCGCGGGCCGGACGTGGAACTGCGCCTGCGTGCCCTGCGGCTCGGCGCGGATCGGTGCGTGGCCCTGCCGGCGACCTCGGATGAAGTGCTGAACGCCGCGCGCGAGTTGGCCGAGGTTGAGCAGGACAGTCCATACCGCGTGCTGATCGTCGACGACGACGCTGCGCAATCGCTGTTCGCACAGGCGATCCTGAAGCGCGCCGGCATGGAAACCCGGGTGCTCAGCGAATCCTTGCCGGTGCTCGAAGAGCTGGACCGCTTCCAGCCCGACCTGTTGCTGCTCGACCTCAACATGCCCGACTGCGATGGCTTCGAGTTGACCGCGCTGATCCGCGAGCGCGAGGGCTACGTCAATACGCCGATCGTATTCCTGTCCGGCGAACTCGACGAAGATCGCCAGTTTGCCGCGCTGGATGCCGGCGGCGATGATTTCCTGATCAAGCCGATCCGCCCGGCGCACCTGATTTCCGCGGTGACCAACCGGGTGCGGCGCGCGCGTTCCGCGGCCACCCGCACCCGCCGGCGCCAGCGCCGCGATGCCGCAACCGGGTTGCATGAGCGCGCGCAGCTTCTGGATGCACTCTCCGAATACCTCGCGGCCAGCGGTGGTTCCGCGGCGCGCGGCGGACTGGTTGCGGTGGAATTGCGCGATGCCAACAACCTGCGCTCGCTCGGCGACCTCACCCAGTTCGACCAGTTGCTGACCCAGGTTGGCGAATTCATCGTCGTGCGTGCGCCGGCTGGCAGCATGACCGCGCGCTACGGCCAGGTCGGCTTCCTGGTGTTTGCACCGATGCTCGATCGCGCGGGCCTGGTGGCGCTTGCCACCGAACTTGCCGGTGCCGTCGAGGACCAGCGTTTCGGCGCGCAAGCCACGGTGCTGCACCTCGATTGCGCGGTCTGCGCGTTTGACGCCGCGACCAGCGAATCGGCGGTCGCGCTGGCGGCGGCGGAGCACGCACTGGCCGGTTCGCGCAGCCAACCGGGCCGGATCGTGGTGCAGTCGGGTGCCGACGAGGCTCCGGGGGCGCTGGACGAGCGGATTGCGGCGGCGCTGGCGACCGGGTCGTTCGATCTCGCGTTCCAGCCGGTGATCCCGATTCGCGGCGCGGCACAGCGCCTGTACCAGGCCCTGTTGCGGCTGCGCAGCAACGAGCGCGAATACCTGGCGGCGGAGCTGGTGCCGGCCGCTTCCCGTGCCGGCAACATCGCGGCCGTGGACATCTGGGTCGTGGGCCGCTGCATCAGCATCCTTGCGCGGCACCGCCAGGCTGGCGACCAGGTTGCGCTGATTGCCAGCCAGTCGTTGCAGGGATGGGATGACATGGGGCGGCGCGCGGCCTTGTCGGCGAAGCTGGCTGCGGCCGGCATCCCGCCCGATGCACTGGTGCTGGAATTTCGTTGCGAGGCCGCCCGCCAGAATCCGCGCGCGCTGGTCGAACTGGTACCGGCGCTGAAGCGGATCGGACTGCGACTGTCGCTGGCCGGGGCCGATCGCAGCGCCGTGGCGGCGGGCTGGCTGGAGCTGTTGCCGTTCGATTACATCAAGTTGCAGCCGGACCTGCCGGATGCGGAGTTGGCCGATGTGGTGCAGGTCGCGCACGCGCAGGGTTTGCGCGTGATCGCCCCGCGCGTCGAAACGGTGGCCCGCGCCGAACACCTGCGCGAAGCCGAAGTAGACCTGCTGCAAGGCAATTATTTCCGGCCGCCCGCGGCCGCGATGGAGCCCATGTCCCGGCAAGGAGGGCCTTGATGGCATCGGCGCGCGCGGGTGTGGCGTTGGGATTGCGGCTGGCTGCCAGCGCCGCGCTGGTGGCAACCGGCGTGCTGGCCACGTGGTGGGTCGCCTATCCGCATCGATTGGTCGTGTGGGCATTGCTGTTGGTGGCGCTGGTGTTGCTGTGGTTGCTGCGAAGCTCGGCGCCGGCCAGGGAAGTACGCAGCACTACCAGTGCGCCAGTGGTGCCCGATGCGGTGGACGTGGCGATGCGCACGCGGCTGGCGTCGGCGCAATCGGAATTGACCTCGCTGCGTGGCGTGCAACGCGAGTTGCTGGCTGCGAAGCAGGCGGCGGAAGCCGCGATGCTGGCCAAGAGCGAATTCCTGGCCAGCATGAGCCACGAAATCCGCACGCCGCTGAACGGCATCCTGCCGCTGCTGG
>DASSRT010000315.1:0-9512 GCA_035701705.1 Rhodanobacteraceae bacterium | reverse complement strand
GCTCGACCGTCTCGATGTCCGAATGCAGGTAGCGCACCCGCACGTCCTGCTCGGCCAGGAAGTCGGTCAGGTTCTCGGCCATGCGCTTGGTGAGCGTGGTGATCAAGACGCGATCGCCGAGCTTCACGCGCTCGCGGATCTCGCCCAGCACGTCGTCGACCTGCGAGCGCACCGGGCGCACTTCCACTTCCGGGTCGATCAGGCCGGTCGGACGCACCACCAGTTCCACCACGCTGCCACCGGATTTCTGCAACTCGTAGTCGTGCGGCGTCGCCGAAACGAAAATCGTGCGCGGCTCGCGCTGCTCCCATTCCTCGAACTTCAGCGGCCTGTTGTCGAGCGCCGACGGCAGGCGGAAGCCGAATTCGACCAGCGTCTCCTTGCGCGAGCGGTCGCCCTTGTACATCGCGCCCAGCTGCGGAACCGTGACGTGCGATTCGTCGATCACCAGCAGCGCGTCGGAGGGAAGGTAATCGAACAACGTCGGCGGCGGTTCACCGGGCGCGCGCCGCGTCAGGTGCCGCGAGTAGTTCTCGATGCCCTGGCAATAGCCGACCTCGTGCATCATCTCCATGTCGTACATGGTGCGCTGTTCGAGCCGCTGCGCTTCCAGCAGCTTGCCCGCGCCACGCAACACTTCCAGGCGTTCCTTCAACTCCTCCTTGATGGTGTCGATCGCGTTCAGCACGCTCTCGCGCGTGGAGGCGTAGTGCGTGGCCGGGTACACCACGCAACGCGGCAGCTTGCGCAGCGTGTCGCCGGTCAGCGGATCGAACATCGAGATCTTCTCGACCTCCCCGTCGAACATCTCGATCCGCAGCGCTTCGGTTTCACTCTCCGCCGGAAAGATGTCGAGGCTCTCGCCGCGCACGCGATAGGTGCCGCGGCGCAGCTCCATCTCGTTGCGGGTGTATTGCAGCTCGGTCAATTGCCGCAACAGCTGGCGCTGGTCGACGCGGTCGCCGATCGAGAGGATCAGCCGCAGGCTCAAATAGTCTTCCGGGTCGCCGAGGCCATAGATTGCCGACACCGTGCCCACGATCAAGGCATCGCGCCGCGACAACAGCGCCTTGGTCGCGGCGAGGCGCATCTGCTCGATGTGGTCGTTGATCGAGGCGTCCTTCTCGATGTAGGTGTCCGACGACGGCACGTAGGCTTCCGGCTGGTAGTAGTCGTAATAGCTGACGAAATACTCGACCGCGTTGTGCGGGAAGAACTGCTTGAACTCGCCGTACAGCTGCGCGGCCAGGGTCTTGTTGGGCGCCATCACCAGGGTCGGACGCTGCACCGCCTGCACCACGTTGGCGATGGTGAAGGTCTTGCCGGAACCGGTGACGCCCAGCAGGGTTTGCGCGGCGAGGCCGGCGCCGAAGCCCTCGATCAACCTGGCGATCGCCTGCGGCTGGTCGCCCGCCGGCTGGTACGGCGCGACCAGTTCGAAGCGCTCGTTGGCGTGTTGCGGGAAACGGCCTGCATCCATCCCGGCATTATACGTTTGCCCTGCTGACAGCCCTTGTCAGCAGCGTCTTGCATGCCGTGGCCGAAGGGCGAACCAACGCAACGCTTTCGCGGAATCCGACCACCGGCGCTTCGCCGTAGGAGCGGCGGAAGCCGCGGCTCGGATTTTGCGATTCGGACCTTCCGGCCCTCCTGCGTACCGAACGTGCGCGCATGCGATCGCCGGAGTAAGCTGCGCCCGTCCACCGCGAGGTTGGGGCCATGACGCACCCGAACGCTGCCGAGACGCCGCAGAGCTTCGACGACGACGCGTGGGACGACCTCCTCAATTACATGGAAGAACGCCGGGTCATCCCGATCATCGGCTCGGAACTCGTGCGCGTGCAGACCGACCGCGGCCTGCGCCCGCTGTACAACCTGCTGGCCGAGAAGCTGGCCGCCCGGCTGTCGGTGGACATCAGCGATCTGCCGGAGCCGGTCACCCTCAACGACGTGATGTGCCTGTACCTCGGCCAGCGTGGCCGCCGCGAGGAGGCCTACACGCGGCTGCGCTCGATCATGCGCGAAATGCAATTCGAGCCGCCGCCGGCGCTGCGGCAACTGGCACAGATCACCGATTTCGACCTGTACGTCACCACCACGTTCGACCCGCTGCTGGAGAACGCGATCAATCTCGAGCGCCACGGCGGCCAGCCCGGCGCGGAAGTGATCGCCTACGCACCGAACCGGGTCGCCGACCTGCCGAGCGAACGCGCCGACCTGCAGCGCACCGTGGTCTACCACCTGCTGGGACGCCTGTCCGCCTCGCCGACCTACGTCCTCTCCGACGAGGACATGCTGGAGTTCATCTGCGCGCTGCAGTCCGAACACCTGACCCCGGAAAAACTCTTCCACGAACTCGAACACAGCCACCTGCTGCTGATCGGCAGCGATTTCTCCAACTGGCTGGCGCGCCTGTTCCTGCGCATGGCCAAGCGCAAGCGCCTGTCTGATCCACGCGACGTCACCGAAGTACTGGCCGACGACCACCTCGCGCAGGAAGGGCGGCTGGTCGCGTTCCTGCAACAAGTCAGCCTGCGTACCCGCGTGTACGCGGGCGCCGAGCAGTTCGTCTCGCAACTGTACGCCCGCTGGAGCGCGCGCCAGCCCGCAGCGCCAGCGCACGCCGCCGCTGCGCCGCAACGCTTCCTGCCGCCGGCGCGGGAGATGCCGGAGAACGCCATCTTCATCAGCTACGCACGCGAGGATCTGCCTGCCGTGCAGCGCCTCAAGACCGGGATGGACGCGGCCGGATTGACGACCTGGTTCGACCTCGACCGCCTCGAAGGCGGCGACGATTACGACCGCAAGATCCACGCCAACATCAACCGCTGCAGTTTCTTCGTGCCGGTGATTTCCGCGTCCACCCAGCAACGGCACGAAGCCTACTTCCGCCGCGAGTGGAGCTACGCCGTCGACCGTACCCGCAACATGGCCGAAGGCGCGGTGTTCATCCTGCCGGTGTGCATCGATGACACCGCCGAGGCGGCCGCGCTGGTGCCGGAGCCGTTCAAGGCCGTGCACATGCTGCGCCTGCCCGGCGGCGAGCCAACCCCGGAATTCCTCAACCGCCTGCGCGAGCTGTGCAGCGGGAGAGCGGCATGAACGACACGTCCGTGCGCAGCGACACCCAGGTCACGCTCGACCCGGAAAGCCCCTGGCTCGGCCTCGACTCCTACAGCGAGGCAACCCGCGCCTATTTCCACGGCCGCGACGAGGAGGCCGCGGAACTCGCGCGCCGCGTCCAGCACGGGCTGTTGACCATCCTGTTCGGCCAGTCCGGCCTCGGCAAGACGTCGCTGTTGCGCGCGGGCCTGGTGCCGCGCCTGCGCGACGCCGGCTATTGCCCGGTGTACGTGCGGATCGACTACGCACCGGAATCGCCCGCACCGTCGGAACAAATCAAGCGGGCGGTGTTCCGCGCCACGGCAGAAGCCGGCCACTGGACCCGGCCCGGCAGCGCGATCGAAGGCGAATCGCTGTGGGAATTCCTGCACCATCGCGGCGACCTGCTGCGCGATGCCGCTGGCCGCACACTGGTGCCGCTCCTGATCTTCGACCAGTTCGAGGAGATCTTCACGCTGGGCCAGGCCGACGACGCCGGGCGGCTGCGCGCCAAACAGTTCCTCGAAGACCTTGCCGATCTCGTCGAGAACCGTGCGCCGGCGTCGCTGGAAGCGCGGCTGGAAAACGACGACAGCGCGATCGAGGATTTCGATTTCGCGCGCGCCGATTACCGCGTGTTGATCGCGCTGCGCGAGGATTACCTCGCGCACCTCGAGAGCCTGAAGCACACCATGCCCTCGATCACCCAGAACCGGATGCGGCTGGCGCGCATGAACGGCACGCAGGCCCTGAGCGCGGTGGTCAAGCCGGGCGGCAAACTGGTGTCGCGGGAAGTCGCCGAATCCATCGTGCGTTTCGTGGCTGGCGGTTCCGAACTCGCCAACGCCGAGATCGAACCGTCCCTGCTGAGCCTGGTGTGCCGCGAGCTCAACAACATCCGCCTCGCGCAACACCGCAGGGAAATTTCCACCGACCTGCTGGCCGGATCGCGCGACAACATCCTCGCCGAATTCTACGAACGCGCGCTGGCCGACCAGCCGGCCGGCGTGCGACGCGTGGTCGAGGACGAACTCCTTACTGAATCCGGCTATCGCGAAAGCCTGGCCGAGGAACGCGTGTGCAAGGCACTGGCCGAAGCCGGCGCCACACCGGATGCGTTGGCGACGCTGGTCAACCGCAGATTGTTGCGCATCGAGGAACGCCTCGACATGCGCCGTGTGGAGCTGACCCACGACGTGTTGTGCGGCGTGGTGCTGGCCAGCCGCAACCAGCGCCACGCACGCGAAGCACGCGAGCAGGCCGAGCGTGAACTCGCCGCGCAGCGCGATCGCGAAGCCGCGATCCACCGCACCCTGGTGCGCACGCGCATGGTCGCCACCGTGTGCATCGTGCTGCTGGTGGTCGCCGCCATCGGCGCTGCCTTCGGCTTCTGGAGCCTGCACCGCGCCCACACCGCGGAAGCCGAGGCACAAAACTCCCGCGCCAACGCCGAAAGCCTGGTGAGTTTCCTGATCGAGGATTTCTACAACGAACTGGCCCCCACCGGCCGGCTGGAAACACTGGGCACGCTCGCCCGGAAAACCGTCGCCTACTACGACAGCCTGCCACCAGCACTCCGCACGAAGCAGACGCAAATCAACCGGGCCATGGCACTCGTGCGCGAAGGTGCAGCACAACAGTCAAGCGGCAAGCTCGACGATGCCGGCAGGAGTTTCGGCGCGGCGCAGACAGTGTTCGAAAAGCTGCGCGCCGGTGGCGACCATGGCGAAGCGGTCACCTACGGCTTGGCGCTGGCGCTGGAAATCCAGGGCAGCAGCATCATCGGCGGCAGCGGGCGAGGCAACGCAGCGCAACTGCAGAAGGCAGCCGACCTGTTGCGTCCGTTGGTGTACGGCAAGGACCCATCGCGCCGGGTCGGGCAGTTGTATGGCGATACCCTGAATTATCTCAGCCACACGCAACCGACCGAACAAGCCGTGCAGACCTGCAACGAAGCACGCAAGGTCCTCGCCGGACTGGGTGCATTGGACTTGACCGACCTGGACGCGGCCTCGTCGTATGCCGACACCGCCGATTCCGAGGCGCGCTACCTGCTGTTGCTCGGCCGCTTCGACGAAGCCCACAAGCTGGAACAGGAAGTTGCCGCCCTCGCCGACAAACTGCTGGCACGGCGCCCCGGTGACCTGCACGCGCTGGCCGTCCGGTTCTTCGCAACGGAACTGCTCGGATCGCTCGCGCACATCCAGCATGACGCGGCCGCTGCGGCCAACTACGCCCGGCAGGCCGCGCAGGCAGGCGAGGACGAAGTGCGTTTCGATCCTTCCAATCTGCAGGGATGGACGCACTGGTCGGGAGGTTTGAGCGAAGTCGCGGAGTTCCAGGCGGACCGCGGTGAACTTGCCAAGGCGATCGCAACCGGTCAGACGATCCAGGCACTGGCGCAGGACAAACGCCGGCCGACCGATCTCGCGCCCGTGCTGGCACGCTATTGGGGCGTCCTGGTGCTCGACCAGGCCGACGCCGGCGATGCGGCCGGCGCCGCGCAATCCATGCAGCGCTTCAGGCAAACCTTGGGCAAGCTCGCTGCACAATTGCCGTCCGAAGACTCGCGTCGTCTGCTTTTCCCCGAGATTCCCGAAGTCTACGACGGCGCCATCAGCTTGCTCCAGGACAAGCCAGGCAAGGCCTTGTCGGGCGAAACCGCGGTCATCGGCCGGCTCGATGCCATCCAGCCGACCCACGGAAGCATCGGCGCGCTGATCAAGAAGATTTTGCTGGAGCCCTCATTGCAGACGGCCGCACGGGCGGCCTTGATGACAGGTGATTACAAGCAAGCCGAGGCGTTCGCACGTCGCTTGCAAGGGTTGCCGAACAGCCCAACCAGTGAGGCGAACCCGAAGGAGAGAATCGCGACCAATGCGGCTTTGCTGGCGCATGCGCTCGCAGGACAGGGCCAGTACGAACAGGCGCGCGCAATCCTGCAACCAGCGCTGGACTACTACCGCGAACAGCAGAAGGCTGGCGCGTCGGGGGTGCAGTACCGGTACGAGTTCGCCTACGCGCTGTACGTGGACGCCCTGGCCAGCGCCGACGACAGCAGCCAGGCTCATCAGCGCGCAGACACCCTGTCAGTCGCTGCGCAACTGATCGCCGACGCGCCGGGCGATGGTCGCAACACCGTACGCATGCGGCAGCTGTCCGGCCTGATCGCCACAGCGCGTTCAAAGCCGAACGGTTGACCCCTGTTCTCCCCGCATTGCGAAGGGGAGAGCGAGGGGAACGGCTTTGACGCCTCCGCACAACATCGCGGCATTCCTTGCGCTTCGCGTCGGACTTCGCCCTACATCCCGCGTAGGCATTGGCCGACCGGAATCGGAGTCCCTCGCCGCTGCCCTGCGCTGATCGAGACGCCGAGACTGTTCCCACCGCACGGAGGGAACGGCCATGACTCGATCCGCACGCGCCACACTCGGCTTCACGCTGACGGAATTGCTGGTCACGCTTGCCATCGCCGGCATCCTCGCGATGATCGGTGCGCCGGCGATGGCCAGGCTGCTGGCGCACACCCGCGGCGCCAGCGCCGAGGCGAGCATCGCCATGTCGCTGCGCCACGCGCGCACGGCGGCGATCATGCACAACCAGCGTGTCGTGGCCTGCCCGAGTGCAAACGGACAGGCCTGCGACGACAGCAGCGAGTGGCAGCATGGCTGGATCATCGCCGACGACGCCGATCATGACGGCCAGCCCGACGCGGGGACACCGATCATTGCAACGTTCCCGGCCATGTCTCCCGGCTCCCGCATCACCACCAGCGCCGGACGCAAACGGGTCGCCTTCCACCCGAACGGCAGCGCCGCCGGCAGCAACGCCAGCTTCACCATCTGCAACGCACGCAGCGGCGATGGCGAAGCGGTGGTGGTGTCGAACGCCGGGCGCGTGCGCGAATCCACGCCGAGTGCGCAACGCCTGCAGGACTGCCTCGCCGGGCTGCAATGAGCCCGGCGCTTCACGCCGTCGCTTCGCTCAGGGCTTGCCGGCGTAGCGGTAATACGCGATGCCGAAATCCTGGAACGCGGCTTCATCGACCGCGCCGACGTGGTCGATCAGCAGCCCGCTTGGAGTCGGCATGCCGGCTACGTCCAGCGTGCCGGAATCGTGCAACATCGCGTAGGCCGCTTCATCCAGATCGACGGCGCCGGCCAGCACCTCGCCGAACCCGATGGTGCGCGCCGCATCCTGCCAGCCCGGCACGACCCGTGCGGGAATCGCTTCGGCTGCATCGCCGCTGCCGTAGCCGAGCACCAACAACCCGCGATCATCCAGCGCGACGCCGTTCACCGCCGCAGCTTCGAGACCCGCCGCCAGCCACGCCGGCAACGCCGCGGTGTACAGGTTGCCGAGCTCCATCATCACCTCGGCACCCAACTGCAGTTTTCCCTCGACGATCTCGCGATACTGCGCACTCTTGCGAAATGCCTTGAGCACCGCCGCCGTCAACGGAAAGGCGGCGGGCGGCAACACGTCCATGCCGCATTCCGGCGTGCCGCGCTGCAGCTCTGCCTCGAACTCCGCGACGACAACCTGCGCGGCGTCGCAATGGCCGGCCAAGTCGCGCCCGGCCTCGGCGTCGCCCTCCGCCGCATCGTGCGCGAGCGCGGCCAGCCACGCCGTCGCCCAGGCGTTGCGCGGCATGTGGTGGTAGGGGCGGTGCATGAACACCGTGGCGAGATCGCGCAGATACGCGGCATGCGCGCCCCCACGTCGCGCAAACAGCGCGTCCAGCGCACGCAGGGTGGCATCGGTGTAGCAGTTGGTCGAATACTTGCCGTTGAACACCGGCAAATCGTTCAGCCGCCCATGACGACCGGGACTCTGTCCGGCGAAGCGCAGGAACGGCTTGCGGAAATCCAGCCCGCGGTATTCCGAGGCACTGCCGCTGGCGGCGAGATCCAGCGCCAGCAGGCGCGGCGAGGATTCCAGCAACATCGCCACGGCGCCCGCGCCCTGGGTCGGCTCGCCGCTGCTGCCACGCGCATACTCGGCAATGTCCGCGCTGACCACGATGGCCTTGCGACCGCGACCGTCGCAGGCGAGGTAACGCAGCCCGCCCTTCAGCGCATACACGCCGCCAAGGCAGGCATGCTTGAACTCCGGGACTTCGCAAGCGCGCGCCAAGGCGGGTTTGCCTTGTGCCCGCAGCGCGCGGTCCACCAGGCCGCGCACGATCACCGCGCCGGTGGCATTGTCGCTGCTGGACTCCGTGCCGAGCGCGAGATAGCCGATCTCGCGCGGATCGACGGCGTCGCGTTCGATCAGGCGCAGCACCGCGTTGGCCGCAAGGGTGTACACGTTCTGGTCCGGCCCCGGCATGCGGAACGCATGCCCGACCACCGCGCGGGTCTTGGCCGGATCATTGCCCGTCCACGCGCACCAGCGTTCGAGGTCCACCCGGTACGGCGGTACGTACACCGCCATGCCACTGATGCCAGCCATCGACTGCGACGTTCCGGTCACCGCTCACGCACTCCGATACAAGCGAAGTCAGGGAGTATGCGGGAAACGGACGTCCAAATGGAGGTGCAAGCGTCGCTGAAAACAAAAAAGGCCGACGCGGTTGCGTCGGCCTTGCGTGTCTGGCGCCCGAACTTGGACTCGAACCAAGGACCCCCAGATTAACAGTCTAGTGCTCTAACCAGCTGAGCTATTCGGGCAAATTGTTTGTTGACGCTTCGCCTCCATCCGGTGGAGTATCTTCCGTTCGGCATCCATGCCCGCCTTCGCATGCGTCGCGGCAGTCCAGCGGACCCAGGCATGCGTGCGGGTAGCCGCGTATTATCATGGCGATCCGTATACCTGTCAAAGCCTGCAGGAGGGGTGACTCGTCCGTTTGACGGGGGCTTGCACCGCCAGACCGGGCCACCCGTTGCAACCTGGCCGCGCGTCCGCAAAGCCCAGCGCCTTGGCGCAGGCCGAATCTGGTAGCGTATCTCTTGGCTCCGGTGCGCGCCCCCATGCGGACGGCGGCCTTGTTGTGCAGCAAGCGGACGGGCACAATCGCGGGCATGCGCAGTTGTCGTGCATCTCCAAGCGGCCTGCACTCTTGCAGGTGTTCTTCAGGCATCCAGACGTCGCCGGTGTGGCTGATGCCATGGAATCTCTGGTTCATCGGGATTCCCGCCGTGCACGGAGGCACCGAAGCCGAGTCCGGGCCCATGCCTGACCCGACCTGCTCCGGCAAATCCAGGATGGATTTGCCGAGAATTTCCCCAGGTAACCTGTCGTTTCGTCACCCGAACATCCTGCCACCCTTCATTCGATCGTGCGCCGCCTACCCACGTTGATCCTGTCGATGCTCGCGAGCCTCGTGCTCGCAAGCTGCACGAACGCAATTCGGCTTCCCGGGGTCGATGCGGCACCGCCCCCCGCGCGCGACGCCGTGTTGAAGCGCC
>DASSRT010000314.1:0-3396 GCA_035701705.1 Rhodanobacteraceae bacterium | reverse complement strand
TCGACTTCGGCACCCGGCCAGGTTTCCGCAAGCTCGTGCAGCAAGGGCGTGAGCAGCAAGGAATTGCCGAGTGTTCGCACGGAGCGGCAGATCAATATGCGATGGATGCCCGTGCGCGGCAGCTTGTCAGCGGGTGCGGCGGGTGCCGCCGTCCGAAACAGCAGTCGCAGCGTTCGTTGCACTACGCCGCGCCGCAAGACCTGCAGGCGGGAAGTCGGTTGTGTCATCGGGCGATCGGGGACGTTGGGCGAAGCGGGAGTGGTCTGGAATCAGAAACGGTGGACGAAACCGACCGCGAAACCGTGGGGCAGCCAGCTGACGATCAGGGGCGACTTTCGATGCGCCGCCCAGATCCCGACGCCGGTGCCGATCGCCCAGCCGACCAGCACGTCGCTCTGCCAGTGGCCACGCGTCTTGACCCGCGCGATCGCGTCGTAGAGCGGCAACGCTTCCAGTGCGTACACGGCCGGGTGATCCTTGCCATAGGCCACCACGAAGGGCGTCACCGCGCCGGAAATCGCCGCGACCTCGCCACTGGGGAAACTCTCGTTGTGGATGCCCTTGAAAAACTCGTTCGGGTCGCTGGTCTGTGACGGGCGCTCGCGCTGGAACACCAGCTTGCCGCCCTCGGCGATGGCCGACGACATCGCGAGGGAATCGAGCGAGCGCCAAAACGTATCGCCAAGCTTGTTCTGGTCGCCCAGTGCCAATGACCCGCCCACCACGGTGGCGATCGTGGCGCCCATCAACACCTTCTGGTTGTGGCGTCGCCAGATGCCGCTGTTGTCGTAATTGACGCGGTGGTCAATCCCGAACGGACCTCCCGCCCACGCCAACCCGGATGCCGCCAGACCACCCAAGAGCATCAGGATGCACAAGCTCCGCCGCATGTCGTCCACCCACCGTGTCATGAATGGGCAGATGCTGTGCGCACACGCTTTGCTTGCCCTTTGCTTTCGCTTAGCACCCGCTTAGCGCGGATGGCGTGCTGAAGGTGGCGGTGTTAGTTTGCGTGCAGGCCGGCGTGACCGATCGAATCCATCAACTCTGCCCCGCCACGGCGACGATGCCATGAAGCTGCTGCTGGTCGAAGACTCGGAACGCTTGCGCACGACGCTCGCGCATGGCTTGCGCGCCGAAGGATTCACGGTGGATGCGGCGGCCGACGGCGTCGCCGCGACGGGTTATCTGGCAAGTTACGAATACGACCACGTGGTGCTCGATATCGGCTTGCCGCGCCTCGATGGCTTCGGCGTGTTGCGTGCGCTGCCTGCGGGCGGGGCGCGTCCGCGCGTGCTGGTGCTGTCCGCGCGCGACCAGGTCGGCGATCGCATCGAAGCCCTGAACGCCGGCGCCGACGACTACCTCGTCAAACCGTTTGCGTTCGAGGAATTGTTGGCACGCCTGCATGCCCTGGCGCGGCGCCCGGCCACGGCGGCAGCGGACACCCTGGAATGCGCGGGCGTGCAGTTGGATCCCAAGGCCCATCAGGCGCAGGCCAACGGCGAACCGCTGGAGCTGACGCCGCGCGAATTCGCCTTGCTGGAGCTGCTGCTGCGGAATCGTGGACGGGTATTCTCGCGCACTGCGATCCTCGAACGAATCGCCGGCAGCAACAGTGATGCGTCCGACCGCAGCATCGAAGTGGTGGTGTTCGGCTTGCGCCGCAAGCTTGCCGGAGCGGGCTGCACCGACCTGATCGAGAACCGCCGCGGCGCGGGCTATCTGGTGCCATGATGCCGGCCAACACAACGGCATGTTGTCGTCGAGGTCAGCGCGTGGCGTTGCCGGAATGCGGGAGCCGGCCGTGAAAGGCATCTCGTTGCGGGCCCGCTTGACGCTGCTGCTGGCGGTGGCGGCGCTGGTCTCGCTTGGCATCGCGGCGCGGGTGGTCGACTGGCGCGCCGATACCGAGATGCGCCAGCGCTTCGACGCCTCGCTGCTGGCGCGTGCGCAGGCGTTCGCCGCGCTGGTCAGCCGTGGCGAAAGCGGGGTCGAAATCGACGTGATGGCGGACCGCGCGGCGCGCTTTCCAGCCGGTGCGTCGGACGACTGGTACGCGGTGACGTGTGAGGGCCGCGTACTGGCCAAGAGCGATCCCACGCCACCCCCCATCGCCGTCGGCAATGCGCCGGTGTTTGCGAATGCGCGTTTGGCCGATGGCCATGACTTGCGCATGGTTGCGCTGCGCTTCCAGCCCATGGCAGAGGATGGTCACGAGCAAGTCGGCGTTGCCAGTGGCCAGGCTGCCGCGACCTGCAGCTTGCGCTACGCGCTTGACCGCAGGCCGCTCGCCGACATCCTGCATGCGCTCGACTGGACCCTGCTCGGCAGCCTTCTCGGTGCCTGCGTGCTGGTGCTGCTGTTGACGCCGTGGCTGGTGCGGCGCGGCTTGCGGCCGCTCGATGCGCTGGATCGCGCGATGGCGGCGATCGGGCCCGATGCCCCGGGTGGGCGCTTGCCGGCCAGCCGCACCACGGAGCTTGCGCCGCTGGTCACGCGCTTCAACGAGGTGCTCATGCGCATGGATGCCGGGCTCGCCCGCGAGCGGCAATTCGCCTCCGGCCTCGCGCATGAATTCCGCACGCGCATCGCCGAGTTGCGCGCGCTGGTCGACGTCGAACGCCGGCACCCGAGCGGCCGCGATCTTGATGCGGTGCTCGCCGAGGTCGGCAGCATCAATGCGGAATTGGAAGCGACCGTGACGGCCTTGCTGCAACTGACCCGCATCCAATCGGGCTTGACGGCGGCAAGGCCCGAATCGCTTGCCTTGGGGCCGTTGCTGGCGCGCTTGCGCGCGCGCCATCAGGGCGCCGCGCAGGCGCGCGGCGTGCAGGTTACAGGCACTTCCGGTGACGCTCCGGCGGTGACGGTCAAGGCGGATCCGGCGCTGCTCGAAATCGTGCTGGACAACCTGCTCGGCAACGCCGTCGCGTACGCACCATCGGGGAGCGCGGTCACCCTGCATGCAACCGCGACCCGCATCGACGTGTGCAATGCGGCGCCGGCACTGCAAGCCGAAGACATCGCCAATTTCGGCCAGCGTTTCTGGCGCAAGGACGCGCAAGGCGCGGGGCATGCCGGACTGGGCCTGGCCGCGATCCTGCTCGCCAGCGTGCTGCACCGCTGCGGTCGCCGCGCGACCCGGCGGCCACCTGCCTGAATCGGTCGTCGCCAGCCACGATCCGTGCGCGATGCGCACGGGTGCCGAACGCCCGCCAGCGGCCAGTGTCATGCAGGCGGCAACGTCAGCGTCGCCGTCAATTGCCCGTCGCGCAACTCGAACGCGAGCTGCGCACCCAACGCTTGCGCCGCGGCGCTTGCCAACGCCAGGCCCAATCCGGCATGCCCCGCGCCCTGCGCATCCTTGCGCCAGAAACGTTGGCCGAAATTGGC
>DASSRT010000313.1:0-14783 GCA_035701705.1 Rhodanobacteraceae bacterium | reverse complement strand
TCGGGCATGCTGGCGCCGATCCCGGCCAGCGACAGCGCCGCGAAGGCGATGGCCAGTTGCGCCAATGACGCGGGCAGGAAGTGCGATGCGAACAACTCGCGGCCACGCGTGAGGTGTTGCGCGAAGCTGGCGCTGCGAGTGATCGCGGCGGTGATCCATGCACGGCGCTCGCCCGCGGGAAAGGCGTCTTCCCATTCGAACACCAACGCGAACACCGGCCACAGTCGCCACAACACGACCGCCGAAATCGCCAGCGCGACCGCCAGCCCCAGCGTCGCCACGAGGGACGGTTGTCGCGACAACGCCAGCAGCGGCCAGGCAACCAGCACGAACACCAGCGCGGTGTGCAGCGCCAGCGCGAGCAGATGCGCCGCGCCGCGCCGGAGTGCCGTGCGCGCGAAACTGGCCTCGGCGCCCCAGCCGAGCGCGTGGCAGACCGCCGCCATCGACAACGATGCGCCGACCAGCAGCAGGATCAGCGAATAGGCCGCAAACGGACGTGGAATCCAGATGGCGGCAAGCACCACCACCAACGACGGCAGGAAACAGAGCAACGCCTGCAACAGGGAGGGCCGGCGGCGGGGTTGTGCGGTGGGCATGGGCAGGCGTTGCAAGCGGACAACCCAGTATAAGGAGCGCCGCTGTATCAGCCACAACGCGGGCTGCGCGCGCCTTGGTCCGGATACTTGCGCAGACGCTGCCGGGGTGCGATAGTCGGCATGAAAAAATTCATACAAACGTATGAACGAGCCGGCCAAACCTGCCAACAAGGTGCCGGTGCGCGGCCAACCCATATACATCCATTCGACTGGAG
Source organism: Rhodanobacteraceae bacterium (assembly GCA_035701705.1). Lineage (GTDB taxonomy): Bacteria > Pseudomonadota > Gammaproteobacteria > Xanthomonadales > Rhodanobacteraceae > 66-474. Next base: position 13,969 of record DASSRT010000313.1, on the reverse strand, counting down.
ATCCACCGATGAGCAAGCATTCGATGTTCACGCCAGCACTGGCCGGCATGGCACTTGCCGCCTTGAGTGTCGCCGTGGGCGGCGCGCTGGTCAGCCCCACGGCATCCGCGTCCGGATTCCAGATCAGCGAAAACACGGTGCAGGCGATGGGCCGCGCGTATGCGGGCCGTGAAGCGTCAGGCAACGACGCCTCGGTGGTGATCAACAACCCGGCCGCGATGGTGGATTTCGATACCTACGCGTTCCAGCTCGACGCCACCGCCATCAACGTCAGCACAAAGTTCAGTGGTTCCGGCACCGATGCGTTCGGCCAGCCGCTCACCGGCGGTGACGGCGGCAATGGCGGCGGCGTGCACCCGGTGCCGGCGATCAGCTTCATCGCGCCGATCGGACAGAACTGGCGCCTTGGCCTCGGCATCAACGCGCCGTTCGGCCTCGCCACCGAATACAACGCGAACTGGATGGGCCGCTATCAGGCTACCAAGACCAGCGTGAAGTCCATGGACGTCGTCGGTTCGGTGGCTTGGGCGATCAACCCGCAATTCTCGCTGGGCTTCTCGGTGATCGCGCAGAAGACCACCGTCGATCTTGGCAACGCCATCAACTTCGGTACCGTGCTGGCGGCGCCGCCGTTCAACCTCGCGCCGACCTTCATGCCGCAATCCGCCGATGGCGCGTTCCGCGTGCGCGGCGATGACTGGAAATGGGGCTGGCAGATCGGCGCCGAATGGAAGCCGACTTCGCGCGACACTTTGGCGCTGAATTACCACGCCAGGATCAACCACACCATCAACGGCCAGGCCTATTTCACCGTGCCGCAGAGCGTGCAGTACGTGTTGACGCAGGCACAACTGCCGTTGTTCCAGAACACCGCCGGCAGCGGCGACTTCGCGACCCCGGCGACGGCTTCGTTGAGCTACTGGCACAAGACGCAAGGCCCGGTGTCGTGGGGCGCGGAGCTGTCGTGGACCGGCTGGAGTTCGTTCCAGGATCTCGCCATCACCTTTGCCAATCCGTACCAGCCGGCGGTCGACCAGCACTTCGGCTGGCGCAACACCTGGTTCGGATCGGTCGGCGCGGACTATCAGGTCAGCGAGCAGTGGACCCTGCGCGGCGGCCTCGCCTTCGACCAGACCCCGACCCGCGATTCCACGCGTGATCCGCGCGTGCCCGATGGCGCGCGCCGCTGGGTGTCGCTCGGTGCAGCGTATACGCCGAGCAAGAACATCCAGTTCGATATCGGCTACACCCACCTGTTCGTCGACAACGGCGATGTCAACGACGTCAGTCAGACCGGCGACAACCTGGTCGGCAGCTTCGACAATTCCGGCGACCTGTTCGGCATTTCGATGCAGTACAAATTCTGACGCAGATCGGCTCACCCCCTTCAGCATGAAGGAGGTCGCTGCGCAGCAGCGGGGGGATGTTTGCCTGCGTGAGAAAGCCATCCCCCTTGTTCCCCCTTCGCAAGCGAAGGGGGAGATGCGTTTGGCAAACCCCGCCACAAGGCGGGGTTTTTGTTTGCGTGGGATGCAGGCGGCGCGTTGCCGGCCAGGTGTTCGCGACTGTCCGCGGCCTGTCCGCGGACATCGGCTGCGGCCTGGCCATCGCCACAGGCGATTGATAAAGCTAAACATTTCCGGATTTGCCGGGTGGCACGCAGGTTGCAATCAAGCCACTGCGGGTGTCGTGCGTGCCGCCGGTGGAAGCAACGCGGACCGTGTGAGCATTTCCCCTCTCCCTCCGGGAGAGGGGCAGGGGTGAGGGTACGCATCTTGCGAAATGCTGCATCTCGCAAGACCCGGACCCTCATCCGGCCCTTCGGGCCACCTTCTCCCAGAGGGAGAAGGAAAGGACCATGGAGAATTGGAATGTTCGGTTATTACCTCGATCTCGCCTGGCGCAGCCTCAAGCGCAGCCCGGGACTCACCGCGCTGATGGTGCTCTCGATCGGCGTAGGCGTGATGCTGGCGATGTCCAGCTGGACGCTCGTCCATCTGATGGCGCGCAATCCGCTGCCGCAGAAGTCGGCGCAGATCTACTTCCCGACCCTCGACATGTGGGGCCCCGCGGCGCTGCAAAAGCAGACCGGCGGCAACAACCCTCCGCAATTGCTCGACTACGGTACAGCCGAAGCATTGTTGCGCGATCACCGCGCCAGGCTGCAGTCGGCGGTGTACTGGATCAATCCAACCACCGTGGTGCCGAACACGGCGGGCGTGCACCCGTTCCATGCCTCGGGCTTCGCGGTTACCAGCGAGTTCTTTCCGATGCTGGACGTGCCGTTCCAGTACGGCAGCGGCTGGAGCGGCGCCGACGATGCGGCCCGCGCGCAAGTCGTCGTGATCGGCAGTGCGCTCAACGACAAGGTGTTCGGTGGCCGCGACAGCGTCGGCAAGACGATCGGCATCGAGGGCCGCGACTACCGCGTGGTCGGGGTGCTGAAACCCTGGGACCCGGAACCCGTGTATTTCGATGCGCCCGCCTTCGGTGGTTTCATGTTGCAGGCACCCGGCGTGTTCATGCCGTTCAATACCGCGATTGCAGCGCAGTTCCAGGGCAGCGGCATGACCCAGTGCGCGCAAGCGCCCGCACAACCCGGATTCACCGGCCTGTTGCATTCAAGCTGCGCGTGGATCAGCTACGTCGTGCAACTGGATGGCGTCAAGGCCGCGCGGGACTACAAGGAATATCTGGAAGGACTGGCGCGGCAGCGTTTCAGCTGGCCACCCAACGTGCGCCTGGATGATTTGATGGCGTGGCTCGATTACCTGCAGGTGGTGCCATCCCAATTCAAGCTGTTGCGCCTCGTGGGTGGCGGCCTGCTGATCGTGTGCCTGGTCGACACGATCGGGCTGATGCTGGCCCGGTGCATGCGTCGCGCCGGCGAGATCGGTGTGCGGCGCGCGCTGGGTGCACCGCGGCGCGCGATCTACGCGCAATTCCTGATCGAGGGCGGGGTGATCGGCGTCGCCGGTGGCATCCTGGGCGTGTTCCTGACCTGGCTCGCCATGTTGTGGTTGCGCGCGAAGTTTCCGGGCAACTGGGGTGCGCTGACCCGGCTTGACGCGGGGCTGCTCGCGTTGACGCTCGGCATCGCCATCGTCGCCACCCTGCTGGCGGCCCTGTACCCGATCTGGCGCGCCGCGCATGTGCAGCCGGCGTGGCAACTGAAAACCAACTGAGGATGCGACCATGACCCTGCACCCCATCCTCGCGGCGCTGCGCAAGCACAAGGCCGGCGCGTTCCTGATCGGTTTGCAGATCGCGCTGACGCTGGCGATCGTCTGCAACATCGTGTTCTACGTTGCCCAGCAGGTGCAGAAGATCCAGCGGCCGACCGGGCTTGACGAGAACAATCTGTTTCTCGTCACGCAGTCGTTCGTCGGCGCGCCAGGCGGCGACGCCCCGGCCGCGGTCGAACAACGGGACGCGCTGCAGTTGACCGATCTTGCGACCCTGCGCGGCTTGCCCGATGTCGCAGACGCCAGCGCGGTCAGTTCCCTGCCGTTGCTGCGTTCCGGCAACACCGTCCAGGTTGCCCTGAAGCCCGATCAGGCACACGGCATGGCGACGGCCAACTGGTTTGCCGGCGACCAGCAGGTGCTGAAGACCCTGGGGCTGCGCCTGATCGCGGGCCGCGGATTTACGGACGCGGACGTGATCCATCGCGCGTCGGGCGGCAAGCGCTGGCCAGCGGTGGTGATCGTGACCAAGGCGCTCGCGGACAAACTCTTCCCGGCTGGCGATGCCCTCGGCAAGCCGATCTACCTCGACGGCGCGGGGTCGCCTTGCACGATCGTCGGCGTGGTGGGCGCGATGTTGACGGCTTTCCCGGACAGTACCGGCGCCTGGGTGGGCCGTTCCGTGCTGGCGCCGTTGCGTTATGACGATGCCGACACACTGTACGCGGTACGCGCCAAGCCCGGCCGCCTGCAGGCGGCGATGCACAGCGCGCGCAAGGCCTTGTTTGCGAGCAATCCGTTGCGGGTGATCCAGAGCGACGGCCGCTACAGCCAGAGCGGCATCCACTCGTTCGCGGAATTGCGGGTGATGGGCTATGCGGTGGATCGCTTCATGGTGCAGGTGCTGACGGTCGTCTGCCTGATCCTGCTGGCCGTGACGGCCGTAGGCATGACCGGACTCACCAGCTTCTGGGTCGCCCAGCGCCACAAGCAGATCGGCATTCGGCGCGCGCTGGGGGCCACCCGCACCAACATCCTGCACTACTTCCAGGTGGAAAACCTGTTGATTGCAGGCGGCGGCTGCGTGGCCGGGATCGTGCTCGCGGTCGGCATCAACCTGGCCTTGATGCGGGTGTTCGCGATGGATCGCATGCCGGTGTGGTACGTGATCGTCGGCGTGTTGGTGGTGCTGGCGCTGGGCCAGCTCGCGGTGTTCGCACCCGCGCGGCGCGCATCCAACGTGCCGCCCGTGGTGGCGACGAGGAGCGTGTGATGCTCGGCTCCTTCCCAAGCAAGGGGGCAAATCACCCCCTTCGGAACGAAGGGGGTCGATGCGCCTGCGCGCCTTGCGCAGGCGCATCGGGGGGATGTCGTGGCAGAGCGAAAAGCCATCCCCCTCAATCCCCCTTCGTACCGAAGGGGGAAGCTGTGAAACGGAGGGAATGAATGTTCGGCTACTACCTTGACCTCGCCTTGCGCAGCCTCAAGCGCTCGCCCGTGATGACCGGCCTGATGGTGCTGGCGATCGGGCTGGGCATCGGTGCATCGATGACCATGCTCACCGTGCTGCACGTGATGGGCGGCGATCCGCTGCCCGGGCGCAGCGCGAAGCTGTACGTGCCGATGCTCGATCCGCGCCCGGTGTTGAAACCCGGCGAAAAGCAATACGGCATCAACGGTACTCCGGATGGCTTCACCTTTCCCGATGTCATGAATCTGCTGCACGCGGCGCGCGCCGACCGCCAGGCCGCGATGAACCAGGGCATCGTGTCGGTGCGGCCGCAGCGTGCGGGACTGCATCCGTTCTTCGCGCCGACGGAATATGCGACTTCGGAATTCTTTGCGATGTTCGGCGCGCCTTTCCGCGCCGGCGGCGGCTGGACCGCGCAACAAGACACCGAACGCGCGCGCGTCGTGGTGCTGAACGGCAAGCTTGCACGCAAGCTGTTCGGGGCAGCGAACGCCGTCGGCCAAACGGTGCGACTGCGCAATACAGATTTCCGCGTGGTCGGGGTGCTGGATGACTGGCATCCGCAGCCGATTTTTTACCACCAGGTCCGGCACGGTGTGTACGGTGATGCCGATCAGTTGTTCATGCCGCTTGCGACCGGCATGGATCTGAAGTTTCCAATGAACGGCCACAAGTCCTGCTGGGGCACTGGTGGTGGCGACAGCCGCACCAGCGACGCGTGCACCTGGTTGCAGTTCTGGGTGGAGCTGGACAACCCGGTCAAGGCGCTCACCTACCAGCGGTTCCTTGACGACTACCTGAGCCAGCAGCACGCGCACGGACGCTTTCCGCGCAATGCCAAGCCGCGCCTGTTCGGGATGATGGGTTGGCTGGCGCACGAAGACCTGGTGCCGGGCACCGTGAAGTTGCAGGCGTGGCTCGCGCTCGGCTTCCTCGCCGTGTGCATGTTGAGCGTGGTTGCGCTGCTGCTGGCCAAGTTCCTGCGCCGCAGTGGCGAGATCAGCGTGCGCCGCGCGATGGGCGCACGCCGCCGCGACATCTTCGCGCAGTTCGCGATCGAATCCGCGCTGATCGGTGTGGCCGGTGGCCTGCTCGGCTTGGCGTTCGCGGAGCTCGGTCTGTGGAGCGTGCGCCAGCGCCCGGACGGCTATGCCCAGCTGGCGACGATGGACCCGCTGATGCTGATCGGGACCGTCGCGCTGGCGATCGCGGTGAGCGTGCTGGCGGGATTGCTTCCCGCATGGCGCGCGTGCCAGGTGACGCCAGCCTTGCAATTGAAAACGTTGTAGGAGCGGCCGGTGGCCGCGACATGAATTGCTGACGCTCCGATCGTGCGCATGGCGCGCTCCTACGAAAAGCAAGAGGTGACGTCATGGAAATCCAACCGATCATTTCGACCCTGCGTCGCCACAAACTCATCGCGATCCTGCTGGCGCTGCTGGTCGCATTGACGTGCGGCATCGTTTGCAACGTCGCCTTCATGATCCAGCGCCAGGCTGCCCTGGTCGAGCTGCCGAGCGGTGTCGCCGAAAACCAACTGGTCACCGTCGAAAGTGTCAGCCTGGCACGCGATCAGAACGCCATCGCGCAGCACAAGACGGACCTTGCCGCGCTGCGGGCGATCCCGGGGGTCAAGGGCGCCGCGGTGGTGGGCAGCCTTCCGCTCAGCAACAACGGTTGGAGCATGGGCGTTCCCACCGGCCCCGATGCGCAATCGCACGTCGATGCGAGCGCGTATTGGGGGACGCCGGACGAGCTCGCGACGCTCGGGTTGAAACTGGTCGCGGGGCGTGATTTCCGGCCCGATGAATACGTGCCGGTGGACCGTGCGAACGGCATGTCCGGGATCGACCATGTGCCGGCAGCCATCATTACGCGTGCGCTGGCCGCGCGCCTGTTTCCCGGGCAGAACCCGCTCGGCAAGACGATCTATCCGGGCAAGGGTGCGACGCGCATCGTGGGCGTAGTCGAACGCCTGTTGCGACCGAATGCCGACAACGGCACCGACAACTACCTCAGCATGCTGCTGCCGATGTTGCCGGACGGCCGTGACGTCACCTACCTGCTGCGCACTGCGCCGCAGGATCGCGCGCGCGTCCTGAAGCAGGCGCAAGACACCCTGATGCGGCTGGACGACGACCGTGTGCTGATGCATGCGCAAACGTTCACGCAGATGCGGGCCGGCTATTTCCAGCGCAACCGCGGCATGATCCAGCTGCTGGTCGCCTCCGCGCTGGGCATGCTGCTGGTCACGGCGCTGGGTATCGCCGGGCTCGCGAATTTCTGGGTGCAGCAGCGCACCCGGACCATCGGCATCCGCCGCGCCGTGGGCGCGAGGCGGCGCGACATCCTGCGTTATTTCCAGACCGAAAACTTCCTGATCGTCAGCCTCGGTGTGGTGCTTGGGGTGCTGCTGGCGATGGGCCTCAACCTTGCGCTGATGAAGTTCTTCGCGTTGCCGCGCATGCCGTTGTGGTATTTGCCGGTTGGCGCGGGCGTGTTGTGGCTGCTCGGACAATTGTCGGTGCTGGCGCCGGCCCTGCGTGCATCCAACGTGCCGCCGGTGGTGGCGACAAGGAGCGTGTGAGAGTTGCCCTCTTCCGTTTCCGTCAACGGATACCCCCTTCCGCAGGAAGGGGGTATCCGCGCAGCGCCGGGGGGATGTCTTTGCGCGGGGCGAAGAGCCATCCCCCTCAATCCCCCTTCGTTCCGAAGGGGGAAGGCAAACGGCCTCTCCGCAAGCGAAGGGGGAGGGCAAACGGCCTCTCCGCAAGCGAAGGAGGCTGGTGTCAATCCTCCAACGTCAACAAGCTGGCATTGCCGCCCGCGGCGGTGGTGTTGACGGTGAAGGTGCGCTCGGTGGCGAAGCGCAGCAGGTAATGCGGGCCGCCGGCCTTGGGGCCGGTGCCGGAAAGGTTCTCGCCGCCGAAGGGTTGCACGCCCACGACCGCACCGATCTGGTTGCGGTTGACGTAGAGGTTGCCGACCTTGGCGCGGCGGCGGATGTGTTCGACGGTTTCGTCGATGCGGCTGTGCACGCCGAGGGTCAGGCCAAAGCCGGTCGCGTTGATGGCGTCGATCACGTCATCCAGTTCGTCGGCCTTCCAGCGCACCACGTGCAGGGCCGGGCCGAACACTTCGCGGGTCAGCAACTTGATCGAAGGGATTTCATACGCACGCGGTGCGAAGTAGGTGCCGTGTTCGGCGCCTTCCGGCAACTTGGCCACGTTGATCAGCTTCGCCTGCCCGCGCATCACTTCCGCGTGTTCTTCCAATGAAGCGCAGGACGGCTGGTCGATCACCGGGCCGACGTCGGTCGAAAGCAGCGCCGGATCGCCGACCTTCAATTCATCCATCGCGCCCTTCAGCATCTTGATGACGTGCTCGGCGATGTCTTCCTGCACGAACAGCACGCGTGCGGCCGAGCAACGCTGGCCGGCGGAATCGAACGCGGACGTCATCACGTCCTTGACCAGCTGCTCCGGCAGCGCCGAGGAGTCGGCGATCAGGGCGTTCTGGCCGCCGGTTTCGGCGATCAGCGCGGCGATCGGCGAATTGCGCGCGGCCAGCGTGCGGTTGATGGTCCATGCGGTTTCGGTGGAGCCGGTGAAGCACACGCCAGCGATTTCCGGACGCGTCAGCAGCGTGTTGCCGATCACCGAGCCGCGGCACGGCGCGTACTGCAAAACCTTTTCCGGCACGCCGGCCTGGTGCAGCAACTTCACCGCCGCGTAGCCGATCAGGGTCGTCGGTTCGGCGGGTTTGCAGATCACGCTGTTGCCGGCGGCGAGGCCGGCGGCGACTTGTCCGGTGAAGATCGCCAGCGGGAAGTTCCATGGCGAAATGCACACGAACACGCCGCGACCGCGCAGGAACAACTGGTTGGATTCGCCGGTCGGGCCGGGCAGGTCCTCGGGCTTGCCGAACAGCTTGCGCGCCATCGCCGCGTAGTAGCGGCACATGTCGGCGGCTTCGCGGATTTCGCCGATCGCGGCCGGGATGGTCTTGCCGGCTTCGCGCACACACAGCGCGATCAGTTCGCCGCGGTTTTGTTCGATCAGGTCGGCGGCGCGTTCAAGGATTTTCGCGCGTTCGTCGGCGGGCGTGTCGTCCCACGCGGCTTGCGCGGCAACCGCGTTGTCGAGTGCGCGCAACAGCGTCGCGGCGTCGGCGTCACGCGCCTGACCGACGACGACACGATGGTCCGCTGGATTGGTGACGTCGCGTTGCGGTTGGGCCGACTGCGCGCCCGGTACCAGCGGTTCCGCGTGCCAGGGGCCGTGCTTGGCGTTGACCGCCTCGGCCAGGGATTTCAGTTCGTCGTCGTTGGCAAGATTGACGCCCATGGAATTCTTCCTCGATGCACCGTAGAGATCGACCGGCAACGGAATGCGGGGATGCTGGTAATGGCCGCCATGCGCCGCGCCGAACGCGCGCACTTCGACGCAGGGGTCGCCCACCAGCTCATGGACCGGCAGCTGCTCGTCGCTGATGCGGTTGACGAAGCTGGTGTTGGCACCGTTCTCCAGCAGCCGTCGAACAAGGTACGGCAGAAGGTCTTCGTGGCTGCCGCAGGGTGCGTACACCCGGCATGGCACGTTCCATTTGTCCGGCCCGATGACTTCGGCGTAGAGGTCGGCGCCCATGCCGTGCAGGCGCTGGTTTTCGTACGGACGGCCGTTCGCGATGTGATGGATGGCCGCGATGGTGTGCGCGTTGTGGGTCGCGAACTGCGGATAGATCACTTCGCTGCCTGCGTCCAGCAGGCGCCGTGCGTTGGCGAGGTACGACACGTCGGTGTTCGGCTTGCGCGTGAACACCGGATAGCCGGCAAGGCCCAGCTCCTGCGCGCGCTTGATTTCCGAATCCCAGTACGCGCCCTTCACGAGGCGCACGCACCAGCGGCGTTTGGCCTTCTTCGCGGTTTCGATCAGCCAGTCGATCACGAACGGCGCGCGCTTCTGGTAGGCCTGCACCGCCAGGCCGAAACCGTTCCAGCCCTCCAGCGAGGGATGCGTGAACACCGCTTCCATCACTTCCAGCGACAGTTCCAGCCGGTCGGCCTCTTCGGCGTCGATGGTCAGCGCGATGCCCTGCGCCTTCGCCAGTTGCGCCAGTTCCAGCACGATCGGGGTGAGTTCCGCATGGACACGTGCGCGCTTGGCGACTTCGTAACGCGGGTGCAGCGCCGACAGTTTCACCGAAATGGAGGGCGCGTCGATCACGCTTTTGTGTGGCCCGCGCGCGCCGAGCGCGAGGATCGCGTCGTGATACGCCTGCTTGTAACGCGCGGCGTCGGGCGCGGTGAAGGCGGCCTCGCCCAGCATGTCGTAGGAATAGCGGTAGTTGGCGTTGTCGCCCTTGGCCGAGCGGTCCAGCGCTTCCTCGATGGTGCGGCCCATCACGAACTGGTGGCCCATGATGCGCATGGCCTGGCGCACTGCGAGGCGGATCATGGGCTCGCCGGCGCGCGCGATCAGGCGCTTGAACGCGCCCGGCGCGTCGCTGCGGGTCGGGTCGCTGATGTTGACGATGTGGCCGGTCAGCATCAGGCCCCAGGTCGAGGCGTTGACGAAGAACGAATCACTGCCACCGAGGTGCTTCTTCCAGTCCGCCTCGCCCAGCTTGTCGCGGATCAGCTTGTCGGCGGTGGTGGAGTCGGGGATGCGCAACAGGGCTTCGGCCACGCACATCATCAGCACGCCTTCCTCGCTGGAGAGGTCGTACTGGCGCATGAAGGATTCCACCGCGCTCTGCTCGGCGCTGCGTTCGCGCACGCGCCCCACCAGCGCGGCGGCTTGCGCCACGATGGCTTCGCTCTCGTTCGCCGGCAGGCTGGCTTCGGCAAGGCGCGCGCTGACCGCGACGGTTTCGTCGAGGCTCCAGGCAGCAGTGATGCGCTCGCGCGCCTGCCCGGTGGAACCGGGCAGTTCAGGGGTGAGCATTGCAGTCATCGAGGACAACCCGGTACCAGACTGCGTATTGTACGTCCGGATGCGTGCGCATCCAATGACGTGCCGCAACCGCCCGCGATGCCCGTGCTGCGACCATTGCCTTGCCGCTGCGGCCGGGCGGCTTTATGATTCCCGAGATTGCGGTATTGCGAATGTCCATGATCACACGCTCACCGGTGGCTGCCGATTCCGGGCAGGTGACGTTGCTGCTGGCGCCCAACCGGGCGTTGAGCCGCGACCAGTTTCGCCGGTTGTTGTGGGAGCTTGGCATCGCGGCACTGCTGGTTGCGGCATTCGCCGCGTGGAGTGGCGACGTGTTTGCGCCGCTGTTCACGTTGATCGAGATCCCGGTGCTGGTGATCGCGTTCTGGGCGGTGTGGCGCAGCGGGGATCGCAGGGAGCGCATTACCCTGGATGCGGACCAGGTTCGTATCGAACAGTTGCCCGCCGGAGGCCGTGCGGCCAGCACGTTTCCGGTGGCGTGGACGCGGGTGCGGGTGCAGGATCGCGGCGACGGCCATCGCCACGTGGTGTTGAGCGCGCAGGGGCGTGAACAGGAAGTGGGAACCTGCCTCGGCGACGACGAACGGATGCAATTGTCGCAGTGGTTGCGAACATCGTTGTCCTGCCACAGTGGCTGGCGTGCGGGTTGAGGCTTGGGTTGGTCGGGTGCGGGTGCCGGGTTGTTCAAATCTTTCCAAGGGTGTGATGACGATGAGCTTCAGCAATTGCAAGCGGTGGGTCACGGGGATGGCGGTCGCCTGCGGCGGCCTGCTGATGACGATGACCGCCGTCGCCAATCCGGTGCCCTGGCAGATGAATCTCGACAAGGGCGCCACCAAGGTTTCGCACGACATCTGGGACCTGCACATGGCCGCGCTGTGGGTGTGCGTGGCGCTCGGCATCATCGTGTTCGGCGCGATGTTCATCGCCATCATCCGCTTCCGCAAGTCCAAGGGCGCGGTGGCGGCGAACTGGAGCCACAGCAGCAAGGTCGAGTTCGTCTGGACGCTGGTGCCGGTGCTGATCCTGATTGGCCTCGCCACGCCGGCGACCTTCCTGACCCGCGACATCTACAACGCCACCGGTTCGCAGATGACCGTCAAGGTCACCGGTTACCAGTGGCTGTGGCGCTACGACTACGTCAGCTACGACGGCAAGCCGATCACCAAGGTGCCGACGATCTGGTCGCGCCTTGCCTGGGACAGCAACGCCGCGCGCCAGCTCGGTTCGACGATCGACCCGAACAGCCTGGTCGCGCCGGACGGCTTCCATGACTACCTGCTCGACGTGACCCACCCGCTGGTGATTCCGGCCGGGGTCAAGGTGCGCTTCCTGATCACCGCCAACGACGTGATCCACGGCTGGTGGGTGCCCGATTTCGCGGCCAAGCGCGACGCCATCCCGGGGATCATGAACGACTCCTGGGCCAAGGTCGACAAGCCCGGCATCTACCGCGGCCAGTGCTACGTGTTGTGCGGCCAGGACCACTCGGCGATGCCGGTGGTGGTGAAGGTATTGCCGAAGGACGAATTCAACGCGTGGCTGAGCGCCCAGGAAAGCGGGGCGAGCCTCGACAAGGCCGCGCGCACGGCCGCCGTGGCGCCGCCTGCGCCCACGCCGGCCAAGGGTTGATGCAGCATCGATTGATCGGGTAATACACGGTATTCCAGAGGAATCGCACCATGTCCACCGCAGCGCAAGCCATCCATCACGAAGAACACCACCAGAGCTTCTTCGAACGCTGGTTCATGTCCACCAACCACAAGGACATTGGCACGCTGTACTTGATGTTTTCGTTCCTGATGCTGTTCGTCGGCGGCAGTTTCGCGATGCTGATGCGCGCCGAACTGTTCGAACCGGGCCTGCAGTTGATGCAGCCCTACTTCTTCAACGAAATCTCGGCCATGCACGGCCTGGTGATGATCTTCGGCGTGATCATGCCGGCCTTCGTCGGCCTCGCCAACTGGATGATCCCGTTGCAGATCGGCGCGCCCGACATGGCCCTGCCGCGGCTCAACAACCTGTCGTTCTGGATCCTGCCGTTCGCCTTCATCCTGCTGCTCTCGACCTTCTTCATGCCGGGCGGCGCGCCGGCCGCTGGCTGGACCATGTATCCGCCGCTGGTGCTGCAGGGCGGCGACTCGGTCGCGTTCATGATCTTCGCGATCCACCTGATGGGTATTTCGTCCATCCTCGGCTCGATCAACATCATCGCGACCATCCTCAACCTGCGCGCGCCGGGTCTTGATCTGCTGAAGATGCCGATGTTCTGCTGGTCGTGGCTGATCACCTCGTTCCTGGTGATCGCGGTGATGCCGGTGCTGGCCGGTGCGGTGACGATGATGCTGTTCGACCGCTTCTTCGGCACCAACTTCTTCAACGCCGCCGCCGGCGGCGACCCGGTGATGTACCAGCACGTGTTCTGGTTCTTCGGGCATCCCGAGGTCTACATCATGATCCTGCCCGCGTTCGGGATCATCTCGGAAATCGTGCCGACCTTCGCGCGCAAGCCGCTGTTCGGCTACAAGGCGATGGTCTACGCGATCGCCTGCATCGCCTTCCTCTCGTTCATCGTGTGGTCGCATCACATGTTCACCGTCGGCATCCCGCTCGGCGGCGAGGTGTTCTTCATGTTCTCGACCATGCTGATCGCGGTGCCGACCGGCGTGAAGATCTTCAACTGGGTCGCCACCATGTGGCGCGGCTCGATGAGTTTCGAGCTGCCGATGCTGTGGGCGATCGGCTTCATCGTGCTGTTCTCGATCGGCGGCTTCTCCGGCGTGATGATGGCGCTGGTGCCGGCCGACTTCCAGTATTACGGCACCTACTTCATCGTCGCGCACTTCCACTACGTGCTGGTCGGCGGCGCGCTGTTCTCGATCATCGGTGCGGTCTACTACTGGCTGCCGAAGTGGTCGGGCCACATGTATTCGACCTTCTGGGGCAAGCTGCACTTCTGGTCCAGCGTGATTTCGGTGAACGTGCTGTTCTTCCCGCAGCAGTTCCTCGGCTTCGCCGGCATGCCGCGCCGCATTCCCGACTACAACGTCGCCTTTGCCGACTGGAACGCGGTGTCCTCGATCGGTGGCTTCTGGTTCGGCGCGACCCAGCTGATCTTCGTCGGCCTGGTGATCCACTGCGTGTTCTTCTCCAAGCAGAAGGCCGCAAGCCGCGCCTGGGAACACGCCTATGGGCTGGAGTGGACGCTGCCGTCACCCGCGCCGCACCACAGCTTCACGGTGCCGCCGGTGGTCGACGACAGCCAGCTGGCGCATGGCGATGTCAGTCATTGATTTGTGTGATCGTCCCTGATCACGGCGATAGCGACGAAGGTGCGGCGAACAGTCATCAGCAAT
>DASSRT010000312.1:0-6742 GCA_035701705.1 Rhodanobacteraceae bacterium | reverse complement strand
CGCGTCGCCTATGAGTTGATGGTCAATGACTGGCGCGGCCGCGAGTCATTGCAGTTGCTGGTGCGAAACCTCGCGCCGGCCTGAGTGCTCAGCGCTTTCGCGCCAGCGTCAGCCCGTCGCCGATCGGCAGCATCGCGATGTCGATGCGTTCATCGGCATGCAACTTGTCGTTGAGCGCCTGCAACGCGCGGGTGTCTTCGTCTTCGGCCGGCCTCGCCACGGCGCCGCCCCAAAGGGTGTTGTCGAACCCGAGCAGGCCGCCCGGACGCAGCAGCTTGAGGCAACGTTCGTAATAGCCATCGTAGGCCGCCTTGTCGGCGTCGATGAAGGCGAAGTCATGGCGGCCAGCTTCGCCGGCGGCCAGTCGCGCATCCAGGGTCTCGGTGGCCGGTGCGATCACCAATTCGATCTTGTCCGCCACGCCCGCACGCTGCCAGAAGGGCTTGCCGACCGAGGTGTATTCGTCGCTGATGTCGCAGGCGAGGATCCGGCCGTCTGCCGGAAGCGCGAGGGCGACGGTCAACGCGCTGTATCCCGTGAAGGTACCGATCTCGATGCAGCGCCTGGCGCCGATCAGCTTCACCAACAACTGCATGAACTGGCCCTGCTCGGGCGAAATCTGCATGCGGCCGAGTGGGTGCGGGAGCGTGGCGGCGCGGAGCGCGATCTGCTCGGGATGCTCGCGCAGCGAGTGCGCCAGCAGGTAGTCGTACACGGTGTCGTCGAAAATGCGGGTGCGGCTGGACATTTCGTTTCCTCATGTATTGATGATTCGGTGTGCCGGACTGTACGCCGATCAGGCTGCCCCGGGCACTTGTGCGCGGCAATGATTTCTGGAAGAGTACGGCGCATGTCTTCCAGCCCTGCCACCGTCCTCGTTTTTGCCGCGCCGATTGCGCGCGGTTCGACCGTGTGCAGCCACGAAAATAATCGCGCGAACAATAACGCCAACCGTTGGCGGGCCCGCGCGTAGCTGCAAGATCCATTACCAGATTCGCGACCGAGGCCCGCCACAAGCGGGCCTCATTTTTTGTTTGTTCGATTTGTGCGCATGTCCATCTGCGCAAGGAAAGCCCGGCCACCCGTGGCCGCCCTGCAAGACGCGTCGAGACAATCGAGGAGAATCACCATGTGCGGCATATTCGGAATGTTCGACTTGCAACCCGGCGACGACATCGCCGCCTTGCGCCGGCAAGCGCTGGATCTGTCGCGCCGGCAACGCCATCGTGGCCCGGACTGGAGCGGGGTGTTCGTCGATGCATGCGCGATCCTTGTCCATGAACGGCTGGCGATCGTGGATCCGGGCTCCGGCGCGCAGCCGTTGCGTTCGCGCGACGGAGCGTTGGCACTCGCCGTCAACGGCGAGATCTACAACCATCGCGAACTGCGGCAAGACACCGCCAGCTACGACTTCACCACGGGTTCCGATTGCGAGGTCATCAACGCGTTGTATCGACACGGCGGCGCGGACTTCGTTGCGCGCCTGAACGGCATTTTTGCCTTCGCGCTGTGGGACGGCGAAGCGAGGCGCTACCTGATCGCGCGCGACCCGATCGGCGTGTGCCCGCTCTATTGGGGCCACGATGCGCATGGGCGCTTGTGCGTGGCGTCGGAAATGAAGGTGCTGGTCGGCGTGTGTGCCGACGTGGCCGAGTTTCCACCGGGGCGTGTGTACGACAGCGCCAGCGGCAAGTTGCGCCAGTATTACCGCAAGCCATGGCGCGAATACGCAACGACGCGCGGCTGCGCGGTCACGCCGGCTGATCTGCGCCACGCCTTCGAACAGGCCGTGCACCGCCAGTTGATGACCGACGTGCCCTACGGCGTGCTGCTTTCCGGTGGACTCGATTCCTCGCTGGTGGCAGCGTGCGCGGCGCATTTTGCACGCACTCGCATCGAAGACAACGACCACAGCGAAGCCTGGTGGCCGCGCCTGCACTCGTTCGCAATCGGACTGGCAGGGTCCCCCGATCTCGCCGCAGCCGAGGTCGCGGCGAACGCGCTCGGCACCGTGCACCACGGCTTCGTCTACAGCTTCGAGGAAGGGCTCGACGCGCTGCCGGAAGTGATCCGGCATCTGGAAACCCATGACGTCACCACCATCCGCGCGGCCACGCCGATGTACCTGCTGGCACGCCGCATCAAGGCGATGGGCGTGAAGATGGTGCTCTCCGGCGAAGGCTCCGACGAAATCTTCGGCGGCTACCTGTACTTCCACAAGGCGCCATCGGCGGAGGCTTTCCACGAGGAAACCGTGCGGAAGCTGGATGCCTTGCATTCCTACGACTGCCTGCGCGCGAACAAGGCCATGATGGCCTGGGGCGTGGAGGCGCGCGTGCCGTTCCTCGACCTCGACTTCATCGACGTGGCGATGGGCATGGACGCGCAATTCAAGATGGCGGGGCAGGGGCGCATCGAAAAAGCCGTACTGCGTGAGGCGTTCGAGGGCGCGCTGCCGAAGGAAATCCTGTGGCGGCAGAAGGAACAGTTCAGCGATGGCGTCGGCTACGGCTGGATCGACGGCCTGAAGGTGCACGCAGAACAGGCGGTGAGTGACCGCGAATTCGCCGCCGCCGCGTCGCGCTTTCCGTTCAATACACCGGCGACCAAGGAGGCCCATTTCTATCGGCGCATCTTCGAATCGCACTATCCCGGTGATGCTTGCGCCGCGACGGTGCCCGGTGGCAAGTCGATCGCCTGTTCATCGCCCGCGGCGATTGCGTGGGATCCGGCGTTCGCGAAGCTGGCCGATCCTTCCGGCCGGGCGGTGCGCGGCGTGCATGCACAGGCGCTGGCATGAACGACGCCGGCCGGCAATCGGCGTAACCTTGTGCTTTCATTCGCACGAGGATGCAGCCATGGCTTTCGGATTGCGCAGGAATGTTTCGATGCTCGCGTGCGCCGCGCTGCTGGCCGGCAGCGCTTTTGTCGCCACGGCCGGGCCCATCTCGGCGTCGGGCAGCACGGTGGCGCAGTTGCAGGAAGCCGTGGCCGGCAGCTGGCGCTCGCCAGCCAACAAGGCGCGCGACCAATACCGGCATCCGCTCGCGACGCTGGAGTTCTTCGGCATCAAGCCCGACATGACGGTGATCGAGCTCGCACCGGGCGGTGGCTGGTACACCGAAATCCTCGCGCCGTTCCTGTACGCGCACGGGCACCTGATCGAGGCGTCCGCGCCGACGGACAGCAAGAACAAGTTCATGGCGAAGATGGCAGGCGCCTACGCGGTCAAGCTCAAGGCCGATCCCGCGGTGTACGGCCACATCGAAAAAATGGTTCCGTTTGCGCCGCCGGCGCAGGTGAAGCTCGGACCTGATGATTCGGCCGACATGGTGCTGACTTTCCGCAACACCCACGACTGGATGAACCACAGCCCGGAGACCTTGGCCAGGGTGTTCAAGGCCGCATATGACGTGCTGAAGCCGGGCGGCGTGTTCGGCGTCACCGAACATCGCGCCAAACCTTTCGCGAACGCGGTGGAAAGCTCGAAGAAATTGCATCGCCTGCCCGAGGATTACCTGATCGAGCTGGGCCTCAAGTCCGGCTTCCGGTTGGAAGGCGTGTCAGAGATCAACGCCAATCCAAAGGATCCCGAGGACATCAACGTCCATCGCTTGCCGCCAGATCTCGCAGGGCCCGAGTCCGGGCATGCGAAAATGCAGGCGATCGGTGAGTCCGACCGGATGACCCTGAAGTTCGTGAAACCGTTCAAGAACATCAAGTAGAACCTTGGTACCCGTATCCACCTGCCGCCACAAGCGGTCGTTTTCGTCCAGAAGGAGAGCCGCATGAGTGAGCAGCGTCCCGCCATCGCCGTACTGGTCGGCAGCCTGCGCAAGGCGTCGTTCAACAAGAAGCTCGCGCATGCCCTCGAGAAAATCGCGGGGGCGCGCGCCGAGTTCCGCTACATCAACATCGGCGACTTGCCGTTGTACAACCAGGACATGGAAGCGGATTACCCTGCGGTGTGCGAGGAACACAAGGCTGCGATCAGGGCGTGCGACGCTGTGCTGTTCGTCACGCCCGAATACAACCGCTCGATCCCCGGCGTGCTCAAGAACGCCATCGATGTCTGCTCGCGCCCGTACGGCACCAATCCCTTCGCCGGCAAGCCCGGCGCGGTGATCGGCACTTCGATGGGTGCGATGTCGACCGCGCTGGCGCAGCAGCACCTGCGCAATGTCTGCGTGTTCCTCGAAATCTTCCTGATGACCCAACCCGAGGCATTCGTTCGCTACAAGGAAGGCCTGGTCGCCGAGGATGGTTCCATCACCGACGACAGCGTGCGCGGATTCCTCGCGACTTTCGTCGACAAGTACCTCGCCTGGGTGGCGCAGTTCAGCCAGCAGTGACGGCTATGCGTGTGGCTGCGAGTGCTTGTGGAGCGGCAACACCATGCAGCCCCATGCCACGGCCGCGCCCAGCGCGAGAACCATGGCGACGATCGGCTGCGCTGACCAGAACCAGGCGATGCCGTCGGGGTTGAACTTGAACGCGGCGGTCATGCACGTCAGCAGCAAGGCGGGCGCGAGCAACTTGCGGGTTCTGGGTGACATGGCCTGGTGCTCCTGTGGAACGGTCAGTGATTGAACGTGGAGTCGTTGCCGTTGGCGTGCCAATCCCGATCGTCCCGACAGTGGCGACGTGGGCGCCGCACCAGCATGAACAAGCCGCCAAGAATCACGAACAGCGGCCACCACGTCGTCCAGTCGAGGCCGGCGAGGAACATCACGGCCACCAGCACCACCGCCGAACCCGCCAGCAGCGAGTGGATGCCTTCGGCATCCAGTGTGCCGCGCGCCTTGTAGATTTCGTACACGCGCGTGAACGGCGGGATCGCGCCCAGCAGGATGAACAGCGCCCACCAGTTGCCATGGAAGAAGAACCACAGCGGGTAGCCGAGGTTGTTCAGCAGGAACAACACGCCGATGGCGATGACGATGGCCGCCGGGACGATGCGCCATTCAAGGCTGGATGTCGATCTGTTGGCCGAATCTGTGGACATGGCAGTGACTCCTCGTCTGACACGCTGCAGGCTACGCCGCGCCGGCTGGCGGCGCCAGTGACAGCTGTCAGCCGCCGCTGCTGCAGCTGGGCGGCGCCGGTCGCCTCCCGCAGGGTTGCGGGCCGGAACAGCGAGCAATTGCAGCGGTTCGCCAGTAACATTGGCGGTTTTCAGCGGCCAGCACACGTCCATGATCGAGACCAACCCCATCCGCACCCGTATCGCGGAACTGCGCGAACGCGTGGAATCGCTCAGGGGGTTTCTTTGACTACCCTGTCAAGCGTGAACGTCTCGAAGAAGTAAGCCGCGAGCTCGAGAATCCCAACGTCTGGGACGACCCGCAGCGCGCGCAGGATCTTGGCCGCGAACGCGCGCGCCTCAGCGAGTTCGTGGACGGCCTCGACGGCATCACGCACGGCCTCGACGATGCCGGCGAATTGCTGGAGCTCTCGGCCGCTGAAGGCGACGAGGATTCCGTGCAGGCGGTCGTGCACGATGTCGACGGACTCGAAACGCACATCGGCAAGCTCGAGTTCCAGCGCATGTTCGCCGGCGAAATGGATCCCGCCAATGCCTTCGTGGACATCCAGGCCGGTGCCGGCGGCACCGAAGCGCAGGACTGGGCCGAAATGCTGCTGCGCATGTACCTGCGCTGGGCCGAGGACCGTGGCTGGCAAACCGAACTGCTGGAAGCCAGCGACGGCGAAGTCGCCGGCATCAAGTCGGCGACCTTCCGCGTCGCCGGCGACTACGCCTACGGCTGGTTGAAGACCGAAATCGGCGTGCACCGGCTGGTGCGCAAGTCGCCGTTCGATTCCGACAACCGCCGCCACACCAGCTTCGCCTCGGTGTTCGTGTCGCCGGAAGTCGATGACGACATCGATATCGACATCAATCCGGCAGACCTGAAAACCGACGTGTATCGTTCATCCGGCGCCGGTGGCCAGCACGTCAACAAGACCGAATCGGCCGTACGCATCACCCACGTACCATCGGGCATCGTGGTGGCATGCCAGACCGAACGCTCGCAGCACGCCAACCGCGACCGCGCCATGAAGATGTTGCGTGCGAAGATGTACGAAGCCGAGCTGCAGCGTCGCAACGCCGAGAAGGCCGCCGTGGAAGCCACCAAGTCGGACGTGGGCTGGGGCAACCAGATCCGCAACTACGTGCTCGACCAGTCGCGGATCAAGGACCTGCGCACCGGCATCGAGCGCACCGACACGCAGCGCGTGCTGGATGGCGACCTCGACGATTTCATCGAGGCGAGTTTGAAGATGGGATTGGAAGCCGGCGCCAAGCGCGCGGACGCATAGGTTATGCTTTTCCTTCTCCCATCGGGAGAAGGTGGCGCGGAGCGCCGGATGAGGGTCCGGTTCGTGAATACGCGCTGCGGAATGCCCGAACCCTCACCCCAACCCCTCTCCCGGCGGGAGAGGGGCTCAAGCAGCGCATACATATGAGCGAAATGGACACTCCACCATCGCAGGACGAAAACCGCCTCATCGCCGAACGCCGCGAGAAGCTGCGTAGCCTGCGCGAGCAGGGCGTCGCGTTCCCGAATGACTTCCGCCCGGATGCGTTCGCGGGTGACTTGGCGCGCGCCACCGACGGTATCGAAGCCGAGGCGCTGGCGGCGCAAGCGCGGCGCGTGAAGATCGCCGGGCGCCTGCTCGGCAAGCGCGTGATGGGCAAGGCCAGCTTCGCCAAGTTGCAGGATCGCACCGGCACGATCCA
>DASSRT010000311.1:0-4916 GCA_035701705.1 Rhodanobacteraceae bacterium | reverse complement strand
ACGCTACATCTCGGCCAACACCCGCAGCGTGGCCGACGCCGCCTATCAGGTCGCGTGGGTGCATCACATCGAGCGCGTGGGCAACCTCAATTACCCCGACGCCGCGCGCCGGCGCGGCCTGCACGGTGACGTGATGCTGACTGTGGTGATCGACACCAGTGGCCAGGTGCGCGGTGTGACCGTCAATTCAAGCTCCGGCTACCCGGTGCTCGACAACGCGGCCATCCGCATCGTGCACCTGGCCGCCCCGTTCCCGCCGATCCCGCGCGAAAAAGATGCCTCCGGGCACCGCATCACCGAGCTGTGGATTACCCGCGTCTGGCAATTCCTGCCGGGCAACCATCTGCAAACCCGTGGCGTGCCGCCGCAGTGAGCGGCAACGCGGCGGCGTACAATGCCGACATGGCCAAGCCCCCCGCAAAAATCCCGAGCGGCAGCCGTCCGCGTCGGCCTTCAGGCAAGACGTCCATGCGCAGCAAGGCCGAGGCGTCCACCGCGACGCCTGACTCGCGCGCTGATTCAGCCGTCAACACAACCTCGCTCACCGGACATTTCCTGATCGCGATGCCGGGCATGGGCGATCTCAATTTCGCCCGCGGCATCACCTTCATCTGCCAGCACGGCGACGACGGTGCGATGGGCCTGGTGGTGAATCGTCTTTCCGAATTCACGCTGGGGGACGTGCTGCAGCAGATGAACATGCCGTGCGAGCGCGAAAACGTCGCCGCCGCGCCCGTGTTGGTCGGTGGCCCGGTGCAGCCGGAGCGCGGTTTCGTGCTGCACGCATCCGGCGAGCATGAATGGGATTCCAGCTACCACGTCAACGACGCGCTCACGGTGACGACTTCGCGCGACATCCTCGCCGCGATGGCGGATGGCGGCGGCCCGCGGCGCGCGTTGGTGGCGCTTGGCTATGCCGGCTGGGGCGCCGGCCAACTTGAGCAGGAGCTGCGCGACAACGCGTGGCTCACGGTGGCCGCGGACGAGGCCATCCTGTTCGACACCGCCCTGGACGAGCGCTGGAGCGCCGCGGTGGCGCTGGTCGGAATCAACCCGGCCAACCTGACTTCGTATTCCGGCCGCGCATGACCTCCCCCTTCGGAACGAAGAGGGTCGGCGCGCTTCACGCCGCCGTAGCGGATGCAGTTGCGATGACTACCCTCTTCCGCAGGAAGGGGGTCGGCGCGCAGCGCCGGGGGGATGCATACCGCCGTGCACCACCAAAACCATCCCCCTCGATCCCCCTTCGCCAGCGAAGGGGGAAGAAAAGCGCATGACCGGCTGCGTACTGGGTTTCGACTATGGCGCGCGCCGCATCGGCGTCGCCAGCGGCAATCGCATCAGCCAGTCTGCGCACCCGCTCCCCATCCTGATGGTGAACGCCGGCGAGCCTGACTGGATGCGCGTCGATGCCCTGCTCGCCGAGTGGAGACCGGACGCGCTGATCGTCGGCCTGCCGCTGACGCTCGACGGCGGCGAACAGAAGATCACGCAAGCCGCACGCGCGTTCGCCGCGAGCCTGGCGACGCGCAGCAAGCTGCCGGTGCATCTGGTCGACGAGCGCCATACCTCGCAGGAGGCCGCGCGCCGCTTTGCCGGGCAACGCGCAGCGGGCGCCGCACGCCGCCGCGACGCGGCCAACATCGATTCGCTGGCCGCGGCCGTCATCCTTGAGAGCTGGCTGCATGCACCGGATGAGCCGAGCGTCGGGGCCGGATAGAATTTCGCGACGCGGGACCCGGTCAAGCGCGGAAATCTGGCCCAGCCCGGTGCCCGCCCGCGACCCAATCCCATCGGACCACCCATGCGCCACCTCCTGACCCTCGAAGACCTCGACCGCGCGACGATTGCGCGACTGCTTGATCGCGCGGAACGCATCCGCAGCGAAGGCGCGCCACGCGACCTGCTGGTGGGCCGCACCGTGCTCACCCTGTTCTTCGAACATTCGACGCGCACCCGCACGTCGTTCGTACTGGCGGCCAAGCGTCTCGGTGCCGACAACGTCAACTTCGACCTGTCGCACTCATCCACCAGCAAGGGCGAAAGCCTGCTCGACACCCTGCACACGCTGGAGGCGATGGGGCTTGATGCGTTGGTCGTGCGGCACAGCGAGAACGGCATGCCGAAGTATCTCGCCGACCACGCCAGGACGAACGTCGCCGTCATCAACGCCGGTGACGGCACCCACGCGCACCCCACGCAAGGCCTGCTGGACGCACTGACGATCCGCCAGCGGCGCGCGGACATCGAAAACCTGACGGTGACCATTTGCGGCGACATCCGCCACTCGCGTGTTGCACGCTCGGATGCGCAGGCGCTGCACGCGCTGGGCGTCGGCGACATCCGCCTGTGCGCACCGGCCGCGATGCTGCCGGACGCGCTGGACGAGTTCCCGGGCTGCACGACCTGCGGGGACTTCGATGCCGCGCTCGCGGGCAGCGACGTGGTGATCATGCTGCGCATCCAGAAGGAACGCATGGCCGACGCGCAGTTTCCGGACGCCGCCGACTACCACGCGCACTATGGTCTCGACACCCGCCGCCTCGCGCTGGCGGCCAGCGATTGCCAGGTGCTGCACCCCGGGCCGATCAACCGTGGCATCGAAATCGCAGCCGACGTCGCCGATGGCCCGCAATCACGGATCCTCGACCAGGTGGCCAACGGCGTCGCCGTGCGGATGGCGGTGCTGGCCGATCTGCTCGTGCCGCCTGCATAATCGGCGTTTCAACCCGGGGAACAAGGAGAATCACCCATGCGTCCAGTCCTGCGTCAGGCCGCCCTTGCGACAGCCTGTCTTTCCGCACTCGTGCTCGCCGGTTGCGGCAAGCATGTCGCCTCGAACGCGCCGATCACCTACGCGCCAGCCGACACGCCGTACCTGTTCGCGAACTTCAAGGACCCCTCGCTGGACGTACGCCAAGCGTGGAATCCGGATCGTGGCATACCCTTCCAGACGAGCTTGCAGCAATTGGGCGATTACGCGCAAGCCCTGACCGACCGCGATCCCAAGGCGGCCAAGGTGCTGGACGCGCTGCGAGCCGAATTGGCAACCGTGAAATCCCCGCAGGACTTCAGCAACGATGTTGGGATGTCACCGACCGCACTGTTCGCCATCTATGGCATCGGTGACGTGCCTGTGGCACGCATGCAGCTGGCTTCGGGCGACAAGTTCAAGGCCTTCTGGGCGCGGGTCGAGAAGCGCGCCGACGTCACCGTCCCAACCGGCATGGTGGACCACCAGAGCTATTGGGACATCGGCGACGACACTGCGAAGGTGCACGTGCTGGTTGCAGTCGAAGGCGACCAGTTGGTCGTCACTGTCGCGCCCAACCATGCCAGCGAGCCGCTGCTGAAGCAGTTGCTCGGACTCAGCAAGCCGACCAGCAATGCTTCCGACCGACTTGCGCGGATCAACAGCGATCACGGCTACGGCGATTTCGGTTCGGGCTACATCGATCTGCCCAAGCTGTTCGCCAACCTGTTCGACGGCAAGGATGCGGTCACCCAGACATTCGCCAAGGACCTCGGCAATGATTCACTGGCCAACCCGGCGTGCGCCAGCGAATTTGCCGGGCTTGCCAACCAGGTGCCGCTCGCCAGTTTCGGCATCAAGACCTACACCGCTCAGGAAATGCGCAGCAGCCTCGACATCGAGCTCTCGCCATCGCTGGCGGGCGCACTGGCCGCGTTGAAGCAACCGGTCGCCGGCATGGATGCGAAGTCCGATGATTCGATGTACGACCTGGTGCTGGCGCTGCCGCTGCAGAAATGGCAGGCGTTCATCCAGAGCCGCGCCAAGGCCGCGGCTGAAAAGACCTATCAATGCCCGGCCCTGCAGTCGTTGAACAAGTTTGCGCAGACTGCCGCCAACCCACCGGTGCAGCTGCCGCCTGAAGCGGCCTCGCTGCTGGGCGTGCGACTCGTGCTGGACAAATGGGAAGCCGGCCCGCAAATTGCCGCGCGCGTGCTGGTCGCCAGCTCCAACCCCGCCGAGCTTGCGCAGAAGGTGCAGCAGACCGCGCCGCAATTTGCGCTGAAGACCATCGGCACCGATGGCAAGCCGGTGGCGTTCGACCTGCCACCACGCATGCAGGCGATGCTCGGCGGCGGCAATCAGGGCTGGATTGCAGCCGATTCGCACTCACTGGTGGCAGGCGTGGGCGATGGCGAGGATGCGAAACTCGCGGCGGCCCTTGGCGCCCCCGCGGGCAACGGCGACCGCCTGTTGCGCATGCACGCCGACGGCAAGATGTACGGCGTACTGGCCAGCTGGTTCGGCCGCTTCGCCGCGATGATGCCGGCGCAGAAACAACCCAACGTGCAACGTGCGGTCACGGTGTTCCAGCAGATGGGCAAGATCGTCGCCTCAGCCGACGTGGACGTGACGCTCGATGGCAACTCCCTGCGTATCGAGTCGGACACCAAGCATCGCTGAGAGCCACCCGTCATTCCCCCTTCGCAAGCGGAGGGGGAATGACGAGCGAGAGGCATCACCTTGCCGCCCCTTCGCAAACGAAGGGGGAAGACCAGCGAAAGGCATCGCCGTGCCGTCACTCCTTCGCAAGCGCAGGGCAAGACCAGCGCCAGGCATCACCATGCCGCCCCTACGCAGAGACGAACGGCAAGCAAAGCGAAAAGCTTCAACTTGAGCCCCCCCTTCCGCAGGAAGGGGGTCGCGCTGAAGGCGCGGGGGGATGCAGTCGCAGGGTCAGGCGAATGAGGGATCGCGCGCAGCGATCCCTCCAAGACAATCCCGCGCAGCCGACGCGCGCCGATGCGCTTACAACCGGTGACCGGTTTCCCGCGTTTCGACCAGCTCCACATCGCCGAGGCCCTGCGACAGCGAATGCGCGTCGCCGCCTTGCGCCAGCTTGATCGCAAGGCGCACTTCGTTCGCCGAATCGGCGTAGCGCAAG
>DASSRT010000310.1:0-2876 GCA_035701705.1 Rhodanobacteraceae bacterium | reverse complement strand
GGTGATCGCCTCCCCGCGCAGGCGACTGGCGGCGCTCTCGCCCATCACCCAGCGGATCGCGTCGATGATGTTGGACTTGCCGCAGCCGTTGGGGCCGCAAATGCCGGTGAGGTTGGTGGGGAGGTGCAGGACGGTCGGATCAACGAACGACTTGAATCCGGCCAGCTTGATGGTCGAAAGGCGCATGGGCTCAGAGCGGTTTGAAGGTTGGTGGCTTTCCCGCCACACGAATGCGCCACTGTGCCAAGGACCAGCGACGAGTGCAACGTAAACTTGCTTTCATACTATCTATCAACAGCTTGCGCGCATTACTTCGTGCATGATCGCATTGGAGGGAAAAAGGCGGAATCGCCCGCGAAGGGCGCGAAGACAAGCGCCTTCTTTCTTTGCGTCCTTGGCGTTCTTCGCGGACAAACGCTCTTTGCCTTTCATGGGTGGTCCGGCACGCGTGACTCGATCGCCAGCGCATGGATGCCGTGGCCCATCAGGTCGGCCAGGGCGTCGTAGACCAGCCGGTGCTGCTGTACGCGGGTCTTGCCCGCGAACGCCACGCAAGCAATGCGCACGCGGAAATGGCCACTGCCCTCGCCCGCATGACCGATGTGAAGGTGGCCTTCGTCGATCACTTCCAGCGCGGTCGGTTTGAACGCATCGTCGAGCAGGCGCCGGATTTCATCAACGGACGCCGCCGTCATGGCAAGGTCTGGCGGAACGGGCGCACCGTCACTTCCTTGTAGACCCCGGCCACGCGATACGGATCGGCGTCGGCCCACGCTTTCGCGGCATCGAGATCGTCGAACTCGGCGATGATCAGGCTGCCACTGAAGCCGGCCGGGCCGGGATCTTCCGCGTCGATGGCGGGGAACGGGCCGGCCAGCAACAGGCGGCCTTCTTCCAGCAACTTCTGCAGGCGCGCAACGTGCGCAGGACGTGCGCCCTTGCGCTTGTCGAGCGAGTCTGCAACATCAATGCCGGTGATGGCGTACCACATGATCAAACCTCCAACCGCGCTTCGTAATCCGAAGTTCTTGTCACAATGTTGTCGTCACCCCGGCGAAAGCCGGGGCCCAGTGGTTCTTGATAACAACGACACTGGGTTCCGGCTTACGCCGGAATGACGCCAGAATTACGCTTCAGGTCGCATGTACGGAAACAGCAGCACATCGCGGATCGACGCCGAGTCGGTCAGCAGCATCACCAAACGGTCGATGCCGACGCCGAGCCCGCCGGTCGGCGGCAGGCCGACTTCCAGCGCGCGGATGTAATCGGCATCGAAGTGCATGGCCTCGTCGTCACCGCCGGCCAACGCCTCGACCTGGGCGCGAAAGCGCGCGGCCTGGTCTTCCGGATCATTCAACTCCGAAAATCCGTTCGCCAATTCCTTGCCGTTGACGAACAGCTCGAAGCGGTCGGTGATGCCGTGGTCGTGATCGTTGGCACGCGCCAGCGGCGAGACTTCGGTCGGGTATTGCGTGATGAAGGTCGGCTGCACCAGGGTGTGCTCGACCGTCTTCTCGAAGATTTCCAGCAGCAGCTTGCCCCAGCCGTAGCCATCCTTCACCGGCACCTTCAGCCGCGCGCAATGCGCGCGCAGCGCGGCGACGTCGCGCAGTTCGTGTTCGCCGATCTCGGGATTGTGCTCGCGCACCGCATCGGCCAGCGACCAGCGGCGGAACGGCTTGCCGACGTCGATGGCCGCTCCTTCCCACACGAGATCGGTGGTACCGATGACGGCCTTCGCGGTCTCGCGGATCATGGACTCGGTGATGTCCATGATCTCGTTGTAGCTGGCATAGGCGTGGTACAACTCCAGCATCGTGAACTCGGGGTTGTGCCGGGTCGACACACCCTCGTTGCGGAAATTGCGGTTGATCTCATAGACGCGCTCGAAGCCGCCGACCACCAGACGTTTCAGGTAAAGCTCGGGTGCCACGCGCAGGTACAGGTCAATGTCGAGCGCGTTGTGGTGGGTGACGAAAGGCCGCGCGGTCGCGCCGCCCGGGATCACGTGCATCATCGGCGTTTCCACCTCCATGAAACGCCGCGGCTCGGCCTCCAGCCATTGGCGGATGAAGCCGATGATCGCCGAGCGCTTCTGGAAGGTGTCGCGCGCTTCCGGCGTCACGATCAGGTCGACGTAACGCTGGCGGTAGCGCTGCTCGACGTCGGCGAGCCCGTGCCACTTGTCGGGCAGCGGGCGCAGCGACTTGGTGAGCAAGCGCAGCGCATCGACCTTCACCGACAACTCGCCGGTTTTGGTGCGCATCAGCGTGCCTTCGGCGCCCACGATGTCCCCGACATCCCAGCCCTTGAAGGCATCATAGGTTTCGCCCAGCGCATCCTTCTGCAGGAACAGCTGGATCGAACCGGTGCGGTCCTGCAACTTCGCGAAGCTGGCCTTGCCCATCACCCGCTTGCCGAGCAGGCGCCCGGCGATCTTCACGCGCCGCGCTTGCGCCGCCAGCGCTTCGGCATCGATTCCGTCTGTAGCGCGCGCCAGGTCACCCGTGAACGCATCCGGGCGGAAGTCATTCGGGAAGGCGACGCCCTGCTCGCGCAGACCGCGCAGCTTCTCGCGGCGTTCGGCGACGAGCTTGTTTTCGTCTTGCTGCAACGAGTTTTCGGTTTCGCTCATATCCGTGTGCTGCTTGAGCCCCTCTCCCGCCGGGAGAGGGGTTGGGGTGAGGGTCCGGGAATTTCGCAGCGCCACTTCACGAACCGGACCCTCATCCGGCGCTTCGCGCCACCTTCCCCCAAAGGGAGAAGGAAAAAGCATAACTTATGCGTCGGCGCGCTTGGCCCCCGCTTCCAATCCCATCTTCAGGCTGGCCTCGATGAAATCGTCGAGGTCGCCATCGAGCACCTTTTGGGTATCC
>DASSRT010000309.1:0-4586 GCA_035701705.1 Rhodanobacteraceae bacterium | reverse complement strand
TGCGCGCAGCCGCAACGAAGCACATTGCTTCATCTTGCTTCGGCCGAGGCCATGGATGGCCGACAGCGAAGCGGAGCTCTTTACCGCGCCCTTGCACGGCGCCGAGCATCGCAGCGCCAAGCGGGAGCAAGGCGCGCATGTCCGAGCACAGGGACGTGCGACTAAATCGGCAGGGACTGCCGATTTGAACGCCGGAGGCGGCCCGTAGGGCGAGCCACAGGGAGGTGGTGAGTAGTTCGCGCCGGCGCGCGATCGGCGAGCACCAAGGGCAGTTTCGGCAACACGACGTTGCCGAAACCGGCTTGCCGGGCGCAATGGCTTTGGTTACTTTCCCCAAAAGGAAAGTAACCCGCTCGCCGCCTAGGCGAGCGAAAACTTGACGAAAACGTCGCACGCTTGCGCAGTGAGCGAACTCTTTTTCCAAAGTGTCTCGTCATCCCCCCCGATGCTGCGCATCGACCCCCTTCGTGCCGAAGGGGGTAACGGTCCTTATGTGCACCGTGAGACGGCGCGGAAAAAGACAGGGACGTCGTTCCAGGCGACACAGTGACGACGGGGTCGAACCCTCACCCGGCGCTACGCGTCACCCTCTCCCGGAGGGAGAGGGACAAAGACGCCTGCGCCAGGATGACGAGCCGGTCGGGTCCCGATCTGTGCCGGGACGCCCAAAACCTGATCGGGCAGACGCGCGAAACCCTCATCCGCCCTGCGACCACCCTCACCCAAAGCGAGAGCGAAACCGCCAACAGCAGCGCGTGTCAGTCGCCCATCTGCTTCTGCAGATGCTCGCGACGCTCCTGTGCATCCAGCGACAGCGTCGCGATGGGGCGCGCCTCGAGGCGATCGAGGCCGATTTCCTCGTCGGTCTCTTCGCAGAACCCGTAACGGCCTTCCTCGATCTTGCGCAACGCCTTCTCGATCTTGGAGATCAACTTGCGGTAGCGGTCGCGGGTGCGCAGTTCCAGCGAATTTTCGGTTTCGCGGGTAGCGCGTTCGGCATCGTCACCGACGTCGCGGACTTCCTCGCGCAGGTTTTCCATCGTCTGCCGCGATTCCTCGACCAACTGGTCGCGCCAATCCTTGAGCTTCTGGCGGAAGTACGCCAGCTGCTTCGGATTCATGTATTCCTCTTTGGCGCCGGGTTTGTACCCCTTCGACAATTCGATGTTGACGGTCGCCGGCAGCGCGTAGCGGCCGTCTTCCTTGGTGATGGTCTGCTCATCGCCCGCGGCGACGCTGAGGCGTGCGGCCACGCCACCGACCGGCCTGACATGCGCCGGTTTGCGGACGGGCTGGTGCGACACGTGCGGCGCACCGTGACTGGCTGCCGGCGCATGCGAATGTGCGAGTTTCGCTGGCGTTGCGGCCGACTTGGCCGGCGCCGTGTGCTTCGAGGCCTTGGCGACGGGTGTTTGTTTCGACGGCTTGGGCGCCGCCACCGGCTTCTTGGCGACGACCTTGGCGGCTTGTTTCGTATTCGATTTCTTCACCTGTTTGACCGTGCCTTTTGCTTGTTTGCTTGTCTTGGTTTGAGGTTTTGCACGGGAGCTCTTGGCAACCTTGGCCGCAGGCTTGCGCGTGGGCTTGCCGGCAACCTTGGCCTTGGCGGCAGGTTTGCGCGCAGGCTGGGTAGCCGCCTTGGGTTTGGCCTTGACCACCGCCTTGCGGACTACCTTCGTGACCGCCTTCTTGGCGGGTTTGGCCTTCGCGGGCTTGGCCGCGGGCTTGGCTTTCTTGCCACCATTCCTGGCGGCGGCGTGCTTCGCTTTTGCCATGTCCAGTGCACTCGATATAGTGGTGATGCGACCGCGTGTTATAGCGTAGTCACCCCGCCCGGGCAACCAATTTTGCCACTCCGAAGCAAACCCGCCCTACCCCACACGGCCAGCCTGTCTTGACCCGAATCCTGCTGTTCCTGATTGCTGCATACAAACGCCTGCTGAGCCCGTTGCTCGGTGCCCGTTGTCGTTTTTACCCGAGTTGCTCGACCTATGCACGCATTGCGATAGCACGCTTCGGCCCGCTCCGCGGCAGCGTGCTCACGACGTGGCGTATCCTGCGCTGCCAGCCATTGTGCGAAGGCGGCATGGATCCCGTCCCCGACCATTTCACGCTGCGGCGCTGTCGGCATCACGACGACGTCGAATAAACTGTTGCGCTAGCAGGTTGTTGAAAAAGTGCTTTCCTGCACTTTTTCAACGCGCCGAGTCCGGCACATGTCCGGACTCGGCTTCGTCGGATCAAGCACTTGTAGTGCTTGTTCCGCGGCGGGCCATCCGTGGCCCGCATTAGCAGGGTGTTTTGCAACACCCAGCCAGTCCACGCACGCACACGCCCGCAGGAACCACGCATGTCCCATTGGTTGATCCGGAACGCCGAACTCGTCAACGCAGGCAGGCGCTTCCATGCCGACTTGCGCATCCGCGGCGAGCGCATCGAGGAAATCGGCACAAGCCTCGCCGCCCGCGCGGACGAACAGGTGTTCGACGCATCCGGCCTGTGGCTGCTGCCGGGGATGATCGACGACCACGTCCATTTTCGCGAACCGGGCTACACCGCCAAGGCCGACATCGCTTCGGAGTCGCGCGCGGCGGTCGCCGGCGGCGTCACCAGCTTTTTCGAGATGCCCAACACCAAGCCCGCGACGTTGACCCACGAGTTGCTGGAAGACAAGTACGCGCGCGCGTCGCGCAGCTCGGTCGCCAACTTCGCGTTCTACTTCGGCGCCGGCAACGACAATCTCGATGCCATCCGCGCGCTCGATCCGCGCACGGTGCCCGGCGTGAAGGTGTTCCTGTGCGAATCCACCGGCAACCTTTGTGTCAGTGACCCGGCGGCGCTGGAAGGTGTGTTCCGCGATTCACCTGTGCCGGTGGTGGTGCATTGCGAGGACAGCCACATCATCCACGCGAACCTCGACCGTGCCAGGGCCGAGTACGGCGATGACATTCCGATGGCGCTGCATCCGGAAATCCGCTCGCGCGCAGCCTGCGTCGAATCCACGCAGTGGGCAGTCGCCACCGCTCGCCGGCTCGGCACCCGCCTGCACGTGCTGCACGTGTCCACCGCCGACGAGCTGGCGCTGTTCGAGCCTGGTCCGATTGTCGGCAAGCAGATCACCGCGGAAACCTGCGTGCATTTCCTCAGGTATTCCGACACCGACTACGCGACGCTCGGCGGCAAGCTCAAGTGCAACCCGGCGGTGAAGGCGGCGTCGGACCGTGCCGGCCTGTTGCAGGGCCTCATCGACACGCGCCTCGACATCCTCGCCACCGACCACGCGCCGCACCTGGAATCGGAAAAGGCCAACCCGTACACGCGTTGCCCGTCCGGCATTCCGCTGATCCAGTTCGCGTTGCAATCGGCGCTGGAGCATGTGTTCGACGGCCAGCTGACGCTGGAGCGCCTGGTCGAAGCCTGCGCGCACGCTCCCGCGGAGTTGTTTCGCGTTGTCGATCGCGGTTTTTTGCGCGAAGGCGCGTTCGCCGACCTGGTGCTCGTCGATCCCGCCAAGCCGCAGATCGTGCAGCGCGGGGACATCGTCTCCAAGTGTGGGTGGTCACCCTTCGAGGGCGACACCTTCCGCACATCGATCGCCGCGACCTTCGTCAACGGGCATCTCGCCGCGCGCGCAGGAAAGCTTCTGGAGACGCCGCCGGGAATGCGCCTTTCGTTCGAGCGCTAGAAGAGCCATCGACCACGGATCAACACGGATTCACACGGATCGCAGCCTTCCTGATTCGCGCGAAGGCCCAGGTGTTTGATTCCCCTCTCCCTTCGGGAGAGGGTGCCCCGGAGGGGCGGGTGAGGGTTCGCACCCGCGCATTGCGAATGTCTCGCCAACGAATCCGCTATCGCAGGCGCCGAACCCTCATCCGGCGCCTTGCGCCACCGTTGCCAGGCTTGAGCATCCGGCACCACCCGGTCGCGGCTTCCGCCGCTCCTACTCCGCCGCTCCTACTCCGCCGCTCCGACTCCGCCGCTTCTACTCGAACGCGTGGCTGGCTTCGGCCACGGCATCGTGCGGGTGCAGGCTTTCGTGGTGGGCGGCGCGGATGCGATAGCCGGCGATGCGCGGATCGGCATCCAGCGCGGTGCGGATGCGGCGCACGGCGTCCTCGCAGAACATCAGGTTTTCGGCGTTCAACTTCGCGAAGGCCTGTTCGTCCTCGCGCTTGACGGCGGTCTGCACCGGCGTGGCCAGCGCCCGCTCGATCGTGTCGACCAGATCAGCCACCGGAAGATCAAAACCCGGCGCGAGCTTGACATTGACACGCGCGGTGCTGCGCTGTGCATGCGGGGTCGCCGCCATGCCGCGCTCGCTGCCCAGCCAATCGCGCACGGCGTGCTGCGAAGGCAACACGTTCGCAAAATCCTCATCGAAGCGCTGCTGGTTCAGCTGCCGCGACAGCGCCGCGGATGCCGGGCAGGTCGATGAATACTCCACTTCGCAGGCCAGCCGCACGCTGAAGCTGTCGTCCAGCAGTTGCGCCTCGACGACGACCGGATACGCCTTCCAACCGGCGTTGTCGCTGACCAGGGCGCGGCGCTTCAGCAG
Organism: Rhodanobacteraceae bacterium; assembly: GCA_035701705.1. Lineage (GTDB taxonomy): Bacteria > Pseudomonadota > Gammaproteobacteria > Xanthomonadales > Rhodanobacteraceae > 66-474. Next base: position 28 of record DASSRT010000309.1, on the reverse strand, counting down.
CTGCCGGTATTCGATGCGCAGGCGCGCG
>DASSRT010000308.1:0-5683 GCA_035701705.1 Rhodanobacteraceae bacterium | reverse complement strand
GCACTGTAGGAGCGACGGAAGTCGCGATTCGTCGGGCCTCGCGGCCCTCCTGCAAGAACAGGAAACGACATGGCAGGCGCAAGAGAAATCCGCACCAAGATCAAGAGCGTCGGGAACACCCGCAAGGTGACCAGCGCACTGCAAATGGTGTCCGCGTCAAAGATCCGGCGCGCGCAGGAGCTGATGGGTTCCTCGCGGCCGTATGCGCAGCGCATGCGCAACGTGGTCGCGCACATCGCCCAGGCCACGCCCGACTACAGGCATCCGGCGCTCACGGAGCGCGAAGTCAAGCGCGTCTGCTATCTGGTGGTGTCGACCGATCGCGGCTTGTGTGGCGGACTGAACGCCAACCTGTTCCGCAAGGTGCTGGCCGACATCCACGGCTGGCAGCAGAAAGGCGTCGGCGTGGAGATCATCGCGATCGGCCAGAAGGCCGCGCAGTTCTTCCGCCACGTCAAGGTCGACATGGTCGGCACGGTCAGCCACCTCGGCGACCACCCGCGCCTGGAAAAACTCGTGGGCGTGATGAAGATCGCCGACGACGGCTTCATGCAGGGCAAGGTCGACCGCATCTATCTTTGCTACAACCAGTTCGTCAACACCATGGTCCAGCGCGCCACGGTGGATGCCTTGATCCCGCTGCCGGTGATGGCCGAGGAAATCAAGGGCGCGGAGGGCGACGAGCTGCATCCGGCGGCGAGCGAGGCGAAGGTCGAGCGCGCCACCAGCTGGGATTACCTGTACGAGCCGGAAGCCGAGCCGGTGATCCGGCACGTGCTGAACCGCTATTTCGAAGCGACGGTGTACCACGCCACGCTGGAGAACCTGGCCAGCGAACACGCGGCGCGGATGGTGGCCATGAAGGCCGCGTCCGACAACGCCAGCAAAGCCATCGAAACGCTGACCTTGAGCTACAACAAGGCGCGCCAGGCGGCCATCACCCAGGAAATTTCCGAAATCGTGGGCGGCGCGGCAGCCGTCAGCGGCTAGTTGCGCAGATTCGGTAGGAGCGGCGGAAGCCGCGATCCATGGCTGGAATCACGGATTCCGGTGTCGAAACACGAGAGTTCTTGAGGACAACACAATGAGTCAGGGCAAGATCGTTCAAATCATCGGCGCGGTCGTCGACGTCGAATTCCCGCGCGACGCGGTGCCGAAGGTCTATGACGCACTCAAGGTGCAGGGCACGGCGGTGACGCTGGAAGTCCAGCAGCAGCTGGGCGACGGCGTGGTGCGCACGATTGCGCTGGGTTCCACCGACGGCCTGAAGCGCAACCTCGTCGTCGACAACACCGGCGAAGGCATCAAGGTGCCGGTCGGCCAGGCAACGCTGGGCCGCATCATGAACGTGCTCGGCGAGCCGATCGACGAGAAGGGCCCGATCGGCGAAAAGGAACAGTGGGTGATCCACCGTCCGGCACCGTCTTACGACGAGCAGGCGGCGGCCAACGAAGTGCTGGAAACCGGCATCAAGGTCATCGACCTGATGTGTCCGTTCGCGCGCGGCGGCAAGGTCGGCCTGTTCGGCGGCGCGGGCGTCGGCAAGACCGTGACCATGCTGGAGCTCATCAACAACATCGCCACCCAGCACTCGGGCCTGTCGGTGTTCGCCGGCGTCGGCGAGCGTACCCGCGAGGGCAACGACTTCTACCACGAGATGATCGAAGCCGGCGTGGTCAAGCCGGACAACTTCGCGGAATCGAAAGTGGCGATGGTGTACGGCCAGATGAACGAGCCGCCGGGCAACCGCCTGCGCGTCGCGCTGACCGGCCTCACCATGGCTGAATACTTCCGCGACGAGAAGGATGCGTCCGGCAAGGGCCGCGACGTGCTGATGTTCATCGACAACATCTACCGCTACACGCTGGCCGGTACCGAAGTGTCGGCGCTGCTCGGGCGCATGCCGTCCGCGGTGGGCTACCAGCCGACCCTGGCCGATGAAATGGGCCGCCTGCAGGAACGCATCACCTCCACCAAGACCGGTTCGATCACCTCCATCCAGGCCGTGTACGTGCCCGCGGACGACCTGACCGACCCGTCGCCGGCGACCACCTTCGCGCATCTGGACTCGACGGTGACCCTGTCGCGCAACATCGCCTCGCTCGGCATCTACCCGGCGGTCGATCCGCTCGATTCCACCAGCCGCCAGCTCGATCCGCTGGTGATCGGCCAGGAACACTACGACGTCGCGCGCAAGGTGCAGGGCACCCTGCAGCGCTACAAGGAACTGAAGGACATCATCGCGATCCTCGGCATGGACGAATTGTCGGAAGACGACAAGCGCGCCGTGTACCGCGCGCGCAAGTGCGAGCGCTTCTTCTCGCAGCCGTTCCACGTCGCCGAAGTGTTCACCGGGTCGCCCGGCAAGTACGTGCCGCTTGCGGATACCATCCGCGCGTTCAAGATGATCGTCGACGGCGAAGTCGACCACCTGCCCGAGCAGGCGTTCTACATGGTCGGCGGCATCGAGGAAGCCATCAAGAAGGGCGAAGCGATGGCCGCCGAAAGCGCAAAGAAGGCGGCGTAGGCGAACGGCCATGACCACCATCCGTTGCGACATCGTCAGCGCCGAGGCCAGGATTTTCGAGGGCGAGGCGACCATGGTCATCGCCACCGGCGAGGCGGGCGAGCTCGGCATCGCGCCGCAGCATGCACCGCTGCTCACCAAGTTGCGGCCGGGCCAGGTCGAAGTCGTGGGCGTGGACGGTACGCGGCACTCCTATTACGTGTCGGGCGGCATCCTGGAGGTGCAGCCGAGCGTGGTCACCGTGCTCGCCGACACCGCCCTGCGCGCCGACGACATCGACGTTGCCGCCGCCGAGCGCGCCAAGGGCGAGGCCGAACGCATCCTCGCCGACCGCAGCGATGCCAAGTCGGTCGCGGAAGCGCAGGAGCAATTGACCCAGGCACTGGCGCAGTTGCAGGCGATGGAGCGGCTGCGCCGCAACCTGCAGCACTGACGGTTGGCGCAAAGAACAGTTCTGCACGCCTGAGGCGGGTCAGGCTCGCATGACCGGCCGCACTTGCCGACAGCCCCCGAATGCGCCATCGTTGGGCGCTTTCCCGGAGCCCGTGCCATGGCCGACCCCCTGCACGTGATCGTCCTCGCCGCTGGCGAGGGCAAGCGCATGAAATCGCTGCTGCCGAAAGTGCTGCTGCCGCTGGCCGGCAAGCCGATGCTGGCGCATGTGCTGGAAACCGCGCGCGGCCTGCGCCCAGCCGGCTTGCACGTGGTCTATGGCCACCGTGGCGAACAGGTACGCGCCGCGTTTGCACTGGATGCCGACATCCACTGGGTGCATCAATCCGAGCAGCGTGGCACCGGGCATGCGGTGCGGCTGGCGCTGCACGACATCCCCGAACCCGCACGCGTGCTGGTGCTGTACGGCGACATGCCGTTGTTGCGGGTGGAAACCCTGGTCGCGCTGGTGGAAACCCATGCCGATCTCGCGGTACTGGCCGCCGAAGTCGATGACCCCACGGGTTTTGCGCGGGTGCTGCGAGACGGCCTCGGGCGGGTGCGCGCGGTGATCGCAGACCGTGACCTCGACGAATCGCAACGGGAGTTGCGCGTCACCAACACCGGCGTCGCCTACGGCGAATCACCACCGTTGCGGGATTGGGTCGAGCGCTTGCAGCCCGATGAACGCCACGGCGAATTGAATCTCGCCGACGTGTTCGAGCTGGCCGCGGAGGATGGCACTCCCGCCGACGTGGTGCTGACCACCGACAGCATGGAAGCCTTCGGCGTCAACGATGCCACGCAGCTTGCCGAGCTTGGTACCTACCTGCGCCAGCGCGACGCGCGGCGCCTGATGCTGGAGGGCGTGCGGATCGCCGATCCGGCGCGCTTCGACCTGCGCGGACACTTCAGCCACGGCCGCGACGTCGAGTTCGACGTCGACGTGATCCTTGAAGGCGGCGTGACCCTCGGCGATGGCGTGAAGATCGGCCCATTCTGCCGCCTGCGCAACGTCAACCTTGCGGCCGGCAGCGAAGTGCTGGCGCACTGCGACCTCGAAGGCGTGACCAGTTTCGGCGCCTGCACCATCGGGCCGTTCGCGCGCCTGCGCCCCGGCACGGAACTCGCAGCCGGTACGCACGTCGGCAACTTCGTCGAAACCAAGAAGACCCGCCTTGGCGAGGGCAGCAAGGCCAACCACCTGACCTATCTTGGCGACGCCAGGGTTGGCGCCGGCGTCAACATCGGCGCCGGCACCATCACCTGCAACTACGATGGCGTCAACAAGCACCTCACCGAAATCGGCGACGGTGCGTTCATCGGTTCGAACTCTTCGCTGGTGGCGCCGGTGCGCGTAGGCGACCACGCCACCATCGGTGCCGGCTCGACGATCACCGCCGATGCGCCGGCCGACAAGTTGACCATTGCGCGCAGCAAGCAAGCGACGATCAAGAACTGGCAACGGCCAGCGAAGGACAATGCGCGCAAATAGGCGCGCGGATGGTTCCATGCGTTGCATCGAAGGCGGCCACCGTCATTCCGGCGCAGGCCGGTATCCATGGTGGATCGTCGCGCTCGCCATCAGCTGCGAACGCACGCCCCGCTCAGTGTGCAAACCGCCAGCCGTCGATCTCGACGAGCAACTCGCTGCGGCAGATTTCTCCGTGCAGCAGGATGCGCGGCACGGCCGGGTCGAGGTGGCGCGCCAGGGCCGCATGCACGGCGCCGGCGTCGTCCGGATGGCGTACGTAAACCTTGAGCGGCGAGTGGGCATCGAATGCTGGCAAGTTCGCGCCATCGAGCAGTGAGCGCAGGTTCGCAAAGGCCTCGTCGGATTGTGCGGTGACGTCGTCGTGATGATGCGACGCGTGCCCAACCACCGCGGCGGTGCCGGAGATCGCCAATGATCCATCGGGCAGGCGCATCGCCCGTGCGAAGCTGGGCGCGGTGGGTCCGTACCTTCGAGGGTATTGCCACGCGCTCACCTGGCGCGGGTTTTCCAGCGCGTGGCCGGGCCGAGTGGCGCTGAGGGCGTAGATCTGCAGCAGGTGGTGCGTGCCACGATGACCGATGGCGGTCGCCGCCGGGTAGTTGTTGACGCCATGCGCAAGCATCGCGCGCGCGCGTCCGTTGCAGAACAACCGATAGCGTTCCTGGTCCGCCACGCCCTCGTTGATGTCGCCAAGGTAATTCCAGATCCGGTGCAGATGCGGTTCGGCGGAGCTTGCAACGTGAGCCAACAGCAACTGGTAGGCGTGTTCGCTGGCAGCCTCAATCCCGCCGTGCGCGGACTCGGCAAGCTCCACTACCGTCAGCCGCCAACCGCCACCGGCGGACCAGCGCAGCGCACCATCGTGGCCGGATTCAACGGAGGCTGCGACCGACCAGCACTCGTACGGCAAAGCCGAGTCGAGTCCGGCCAGCGGGACCCTGACATGGCGCGGATCGGCCGTCAGCGGCGCGGCGCCGCCGAAGTCGAAAACGCCAAGCACGCCCTCGCGTTCCAGCAATTCGGCGGGGCCTGATGCGACATAGGCGACGTCGAGGGTGGCGGCCTCGCGGGCTATCATGCGGCACCGTCCATGGGCAGTCGAAGCGTGGGTCCGTGCATCAATCCGGCATCGCGGCTGAAACCCGCCATGTTACACTACACGGTTGATTCCGTGAGATTTTGGGGCCAAGGAGCATGTCCGAACAAACACCTGCGGAGCAGGAACTGGC
>DASSRT010000307.1:0-2418 GCA_035701705.1 Rhodanobacteraceae bacterium | reverse complement strand
CTGATCGGCTCGCTGGTGGTGACGCTGACCTTGTTGCCGGTGCTGTGCGGCCTGTGGTTCCGGCATGGCGTGCGCGAACGCCACAACCGCCCCTACGAGCGCTTCAAGGCCTGGTATGTGCGCGTGTTGGCGCGCACCCAGGCGATGCCGTGGCGGGTGACGGCGGCGTCGGCGTTGTTGCTGGGCCTGGCATTCGTGATGATGCAGGGCATCGGCGCGGAATTCATGCCCAAGCTCGACGAGGGCTCGCTGTGGGTGCGGGCGACGATGCCGTACACCACCTCGTTCGAGAAGGCATCGGAAATCTCGCCGCAGATCCGCAAGATCCTGCGTTCGTTCCCGGAAGTCACCACGGTGACATCCGAACTGGGACGGCCCGACGACGGCAGCGATTCCACCGGCTTCTTCAACGACGAATTTTTCGTCGGCCTGAAGCCGTATTCCGAGTGGCACGGCAAGTACCACAGCAAGCCGGAATTGATCGCGGCGATCAACCAGCAACTCGAACGCTTCCCCGGCATCCAGTTCAATTTTACCCAGCCAGCCGAGGATGCGGTCGACGAGGCCGAGACGGGCCTGAAGAGCGCGCTGGCCGTGAAGATCTACGGTCCCGATCTCGCCACGTTGCAGAAGGAAGGCCAGGCCATCAAGCAGGTGATGGGGCACGTGCGCGGCATCACCGACATCACGCTGGTGCATGAGCTTGGCCAGCCCAACCTCGCCATCGACATCGACCGCGCGAAGATCGCGCGCTACGGCCTCAACGTCGCCGACGTCAACGCAATCATCAACACCGCGGTCGGTGGCGACGTCGCCACCGAAGTAACCCAGGGCGACAAGCAGTTCGACCTGGTGGTGCGTTTGCAGAAGCGCTTCCGCGACAACCCCGAGGAAATCGGCAACATCCCGGTGGCGACGCCGGGCGGGCAGCAGATTCCGCTGAAGCAACTGGCCGACATCCACATCGCCAACGGCGCATCCTTCATCTATCGCGAGAACGGTTCGCGCTACATCGGTGTGCAGTTTTCGGTGGTGGGCCGCGATCTTGCCGGCGCAGTCGATGACGCGATTGCGCAGGTCGCGAAGCAGGTGAAGTTGCCCCAGGGTTATCGGGTCGAGTGGGGCGGCGAGTACCAGGAGTACACCGCCTCGCGCGCGCAGATGCGGGTGATCCTGCCGCTGACGGTGCTGGTGATTTTCGCGCTGCTGTTCGTGCTGTACGGCAACTTCAAGTTCCCGCTGATCACGGTGGTGGGCGTGCTGCTGTCGGCGCCGGTCGGTGCGGTGTTCGCGATGTGGGTGACCGGCACGCCGTTTTCGGTGTCATCCGGAATCGGCTTCATCGTGCTGTTCGGCGTGTCGGTGCTGACGGGTGTCGTCTACATCAGTTGCGCGAACGAATTGCGACTCGGCGGCATGGACATGCTGAAGGCCGCGCACGAGGCCGCGGTGCTGCGCCTGCGCCCGATCCTGATGACCGCGCTGGTGGCGGCGCTGGGCCTGCTGCCAGCTGCCATCGCGCACGGCGTCGGCACCGACTCGCAGCGCCCATTCGCACTGGTGATCGTGGCCGGGATGATTTCGCGCCTCGCCATCGGCATTTTCATCATGCCGGCCTTGTACAAGCTGGTGGCGCGCAAGGGCGATCGCCTGCAGGTGTGATGCGCACGCTTGCGGTATCGCCAAAACAAAACCTGATTGGCGCTGATCCTCAGCCAGTTTTTCCCTTCTCCCCCTCGGGAAGCCGCCATCCATGGCCGAAAGCTCCGTGGTGGCGCGAAGCGCCGGATGAGGGTTCGGTCCCTGCGATAACGGATGCCATGGCATGGCGATGGGAATACGCGTAAGCGAACCCTCACCCGCCCCTGCGGGGCACCCTCTCCCGCAGGGAGAGGGAACTTCAACAACCGAGCTTTCGCGCTAATCATGAAACAAAACGGGCGCCTCGCGGCGCCCGTTTCGTGTCAACACCAGGCACGCCGATCAGAAGCGGTATTCGAGATTCACCGAATACACCTTGGTGTGGACGTCGTAGCCCTGCCCGTTGATCTGGTAGTAGTCGCCGTTGACGCCGAGGCTCCAGTGGCGGTTGAAGTCGACGCCGGTACCGATGCCGAAATAACCATTGGTGCCGTTGTCGCTGCCGGAAACGGACGTGGAGCCGCTTTCACCCGCAGCTGTTGCGCGCGCGTGCAGCGTCCAGTGGAACAGGCCGGCGCGTGCCGAGATGTACCACTTCTCGGTCGGGTTGAAGTGTCCGTTGACGCCGACGGTCCAGCCCTTGCCGTCGAGCTTCAAGCTGTCGCCCAGGTCATCGCTGTAGCTGACGCTGCCGAGGTCGACATAGCCGGCTTCGAGGCCGATGAATTGCGAACGCCAGCCGCCGTTGAACTGGAAGCTGGTGCCGGAATCGTTGCC
>DASSRT010000306.1:0-8223 GCA_035701705.1 Rhodanobacteraceae bacterium | reverse complement strand
GGCGATCACCGCAGCGATGAACAGATCCAGCAGATTCCAGCGTGCCACCCAGCTGTCCGGCGAACGATCGGCGCCCGGCGCGCCCAGCAATCGGTAACCGTACGGAAGATGCAGCACCGCGTTCACGTCGTCGAAGGTTTGTTGCCAGCCACCAGTGGCGGACTGCGCGCCGCCATGGCCGGGCAGGCGCAGGCCCGCATGCAGGTCGATGTCGTGGCTGCGCAATTCCACGCCGGTGGTGCCGGGCTTGGCGCCGTGCGTCACCAGCAAGGCTTCGTCGGCCGCACCGGCGTGCGCGTAGGAAAGGGTCCACGGCGCGGTCACGTCGAGGCGATCGGCATCCAGCAGCGTGCCGCTGATGCGCGAGTCCGCGATCACGCCCGAGCCGTCGAAGTCCAGCCACAAGCCTTCGTGCAAGCGCAAGCGATCGCCGGAATCACTGCGGCCACGCACGCGCTGCTCGACATCGAGCGAGCTGCCCTTGGCCATCACGTAGGCCGGCAGGTTCCGCCAGTCCGACGGCACGTTGGCCTGGCCGGGATCGATCGGCTGCGCACCCGACACGCGCGTGGCGCGCAGCGCCGGCGCGTCGGCGTAGCTCCAGATTTCCTGTTGCGGCCACGGCGCGGGCGGCGGCGTGAAATGCAATTTTGCGAGGGTGGCGGTGCCACGCGCATCCAGCGTCAATGTCCAGTCGCCCGGACGCAGCTGCACGCGCAAGCGGCCGTCCGGATCCATCCGCGCCGGCAGGTCGCCATCGAGCGACGTGGCCACGAAACCCTGCGGCAGGACCGGGCCCAGCAACTGTTCGCGCGCGCTGCCGGCAACGTGCAACTGGATCACGGTCGCGAGCGTCGGCGGCATGCCGTCGGCCAGCTTGCGGAACACCCGCAGGCTCAAGGCATCGGCCTGTCGCTGTTGCGCAGCGCCAGGGCCCAGGGTGATCCAGTCATCGTTGCGCTCGGGTTGCGCGATCGGCTTGCCATCGACCGTGAGGTCGACCAGCGCGATGGACGCGGGCATCTGCAAACGTGCCGGGCGCTCATCCCAATGCATGCCGCCCTGCACGACGTAATCGCCGGCCGCGAGACGCAGCGTCGGCACGCCGTTGCGATCGAGCACCACCGCGGGCTTGCCATCGACCTGCACCGCTTGCGGCCAGGCGTCGCGATTGCCGGGCAAGGCCACCCAGCTTTCCGCTTCCACGTGCACGCCGAGCTTGAACTGCGCGCCATCCTTGCCGGCCGCAAGCGACAGCTGCGTCGGCCACACGCATTGATGGCCGCTGTCGCCCGAGGGCGACGAGAGCAGCGCACAGGTCTGCTGTTCGTGGCCGTGCAACACCCACGCCTGCCAATCCTGCAACGCCGATGGAATCGACGGCGCGGCGGCAGACGCAACGCCCGCCCACGCCATTGCCAGACCGCACAACCACCACGCTGCTCGGCGCATCGCTCTTCCCCGGGTGTATTGGCCGGGGTCGAGTGTAGCCGACGCGCGGGCGCCGGCGACTCAGTGCAGGATGGAGGCCGGATCCTGATGCGCCTTCAGTGCCGCGCACAGCTTGATGGATTCGTGCACTTGCGCGAGGCCACGCCGCAAACCCGGTACTTCGTCGAGGCGCGGCTTGAAATAGGCCTCGACGCGTTGCGCCTCGGGCTTCGAGCAACTGCCGCCGGCCGCGATGTACGGCAGGTGGCCGCCGGAGAACACGCCGGTGCGCGCGACGATCTGCTGGAAGTGGGCGGTGAACCAGGTCCACAGGTCATCGCGCTGTGCGACGGTGTCGCGGCCACCGAACAACAAGCGGCCCATCTCGCCAACCTTGACCTGCTTGCTCAAGGCAAAATCACGCACCACGTCCGCCTCGGCGGCGGGTGCGTGGCTCAATGCACCGAGCATCGCATTGCGCAGGACCGGATTGGTGGTCTTCGGAATCGCCGCGACCAGTTCATCGACCGCGGGCTTGCCGTGCACCTCCACGGCCACCGACAACGCGGTGCGCAGCAGATCGGGATTCGCGGCCACGAGGTTCGGCAAGCCATCCTTGCCGGGCTGCAACGCAGCATCACCCTGCTTCAGCAGTTCTGCGCGTACCGCCGGCAACTTGAACTCGAGGCCGAGCGTGCTCGCGAGTGAACCGCGCATCAGTACGTCAGCGGCCGGTTCACCAGCACGCCGCTGGTAGCCGAGCGATTCAAGCCGTGGCAGATAGGCTTTGGCCACCGCGTCGCGCAGCGCCGCTTTCTGCGCATCGCTGCGAGCCTCATGGTCAAAGATCCACTCGAGCGTGCCGAGCGGCGAGAGCGCAATCTGCCGCACTTTCGACGGCGCCAGTTCGCGCATCGCCGACAGCACATCGGCAGCGTCAAGATCACCGCGATCAAAACCCGCATCGATGGAATCGGCATACGCCAGCTGCTCGCCGTCGTTGCGCTGGGCGATCACCTTGTCGAGCGCCGCGCGATCGGCCCTGGCCATCTCATAGCGGTAATAACCATCACCGTTGGCATTGGGCATGTACCACGCCGGGCACTGGCCGCCGTCGATCTTCATCGTTGCGGTTTTGGTGCTCAGCATCTGGCATTGCACGCCGTTCGGGAAGCGCACGCACACCGGCACGCCCCACAGGCGATTCGGATCAGCCGTGGACCCCAGCGGCAAGTAGCGGCTCTGTGTCAGCTCCAGCACCGCGCCGCCCTTCGGATTGCAGTCCAGTCTGGTGGCGACCAGCGGCACACCGTTCTGGTCGAGGAAGCTCTTGAATGCCTTCCGGAAGGCGGCGCCCTTGCCGGCGGCAGTGGCGATCGCATCCACCAGATCGTCCGCGTTGGCGTTGCCGAACGCGTGGGCCCTGATGTAGGCCTGCATGCCGCGCTGGAACACCTTGGGACCGACAAAGTTTTCGAACATGCCGAGCACCGCGGCGCCCTTCTGGTAGGTAATGCCGTCGAACGCCGTCTCGATGTCGCCGTTGCCGGTGATCGGCTGGCGGATCATGCGCGCACTGGCCAGCGCATCGTTGCCCATCGCGCCCTGCCCGCCTTCGATGCGTGCAAGGTCACCGCGCCATTCGGGGTGGAGTTCCTGCTCGATCTTCTGCTGCATCCAGGTGGCGAAGGATTCGTTCAACCAGATGTCGTTCCACCAGTCGAGCGTGACGGTGTCGCCGGTCCACTGGTGCGCAAACTCATGCGCCTCGACGTTGAACGTGCTGCGCACCGCGCTGGGCGTGGAATCCTTGTCCAGCAACAGCAGCCAGTCGCGGAAGGTGACGAGGCCGGCATTCTCCATGGCACCGGCCGAAAAATCCGGCAACGCGGCGAGGTCGAGCTTGCCGAATGGATAGCCGAAGCCGTAATAGGCTTCTTCGTGTTCGATGATGGCTGGCACCATCGCCAGCGCACGCTGCATTTTCGCACCGTTGCCGCGGGTCGCGATGCCGCGCACCGGTACCGGCGTCGAGCGCCACTGGTTGGGCGGGATGGTCGGGCCATCGACGATGTCCCATGGCCCCACGGCCCACGCATACAAATACGTCGGCAGCGGCTTGGTCTGCGCGAAGGTGATGGTTTTCCAGCCCTTGCCGGCCGGCTTGTCGCTGGTCTCGGCGGCATTGGCGACCGCCTTGTCGGCGTCGGGAATTGTCAACGACAAATCCAGCGGCGCCTTGAAACCGGGTTCGTCGAAACACGGGAACGCCAGCCGCGCGCTGATCGCTTCCATCTGCGTCATCGCGTAGGCGTTGCCGGCGAACACCACCTTGTAATAGCCCTGCAGGGTCTGGTTGTACGGCGCGCTGAAGTCGAACTTCAGCTTGATCGCCTGCGGCTGCAGGGTCGCGCCGAAATCGACGCGGGCGACACCGGCCTGCTCGGCTTGCTTCGTCACGGCGCCGTCGTACTTGCCCGCACGCACCTTGCCGTGCGCGTCGGTGATGGTGACGCTGGAAACCCTGAGATCCTTGCCGTGCAGCCACAGGTGGTCTGCGGCCTTCTTCAGATCAACGGCGATCGTGACCGTGCCGCTGAAACCGGCCTTGTCCGGGTCACTCTTGAGGCTGAGCTGGTAGGACTGCGGAACCGCCCAGTCCGGCAGCCGTGTCAAGGGCGGCACCTCGGCAGGCCTCACCGACACCACGGCAGGTGCCTGCGGCACCTGCGCCACGGCCGCCGCCACGCCGGCGACTGCCAGCAAACCCGTTACCACTACCTTGAACATCAAGTGCATCGACGTTGCACTCTGCGAAGGGAACCAACCCGGCACTCCAGCAGCAACGGACGCACGTTGCAAGTGACGTAAGTCCTGCCCGCGCGCATACGCTGTTCAGGCGGCGATCGCGGCGGCCTCACGAGCTTCTGCAGCCGCGCCTTCCAGCGCCACCGCCACCGCATGGATCACCGCCGCGATGCGCGCCGCGCTTTGCACGGCCTGCGCGGAAACGTCGTGCTTGCGCAAGGTGCGTTCGTGCGACGCCACGCAACTGCCGCAACCATTGATCGCCGACACGGCCACCGAGGCAAGATCGAAATCCAGCTTGCCGCAACCCGGATTGGCCATCGCGTTCATGCGCAGGCCGGCGCGCAGGGTGCCGTATTCATCGTTCTCGACCAGGTGCAGGAAGCGGTAATAGATGTTGGTCATGCCCATCAGCGCTGCGGCGGTGCGCGCGCCGTCAAGCTCCTGCTCGCCGGCATGTTGCGAAGCAAATTGCGCGATCGCTTCGGTCAGTGGCGCATGCCGTGAGGCGATGGCCGACGCCAACGCGATGATCGCGATCTGCTTCTGCGACAGCCCCGGCGCGCCACCTTCGCCGAGCACCGATTCGAGGTTGAGACGCAGGTCCTTGGCGTAGTCGGGCAAGCTGGATTTGATGCGGTCCAGGCTCATGATGTTCTCCAGTATCCGGTGAAAGCGGCGGCGGGATCGCTCCCGCCGCCTTGGGCGCCGCGCCGACGGAGGGGTAGTCGGCGCCGGCAGCACGGGAACGCCTTACGCAGCCTTCAGGGTTTCTTCGCCACGGTTCCAGTTGCACGGGCACAGTTCGTCGGTCTGCAGCGCATCCAGCACGCGCAGCACCTCGGCCGGATTGCGGCCGACCGAGCCTTCGGTGACATAGACGAAGCGGATCACGCCGTCCGGGTCGACCAGGAACGCGGCGCGCTTGGCCACGCCTTCCTCATCGAGGATGCCGAGCGCGCGGGTCAGGTCCTTGTTGATGTCGGCCAGCATCGGGAACGGCAGGTCGCGCAGGTCCTTGTGATCCTTGCGCCAGGCCATGTGCACGAATTCGGAGTCGGTGCTGGCGGCGAGGATCTGGCAATCGCGGTCCTGGAACTGGCTGTCGAGATCGGCGAAACCCTTGATCTCGGTGGGGCACACGAAGGTGAAGTCCTTCGGGTAGAAGAACACGCAGGTCCACTTGCCCTTGTAGGTGTTGTTGTCGATGTCGCTGAAAGCCTTGTCGAGGCTGTCGATCGAAACGGTGGCCTTCAGGTGGAAGTGCGGGAAGTTGTTGCCGACGGTAAGCATGCAAAGCTCCAGGTTGTTGATTGGAATCGTCGAACGTTCGGCGGGTGCCATCGTTCGCCATCAAGGGTATGGGCCGGCTATCAATCATTCAAATTGATTGTTGGAATATGTTTGATAGACACGGTATATTTCATGCACCCCCCGCGGCAGCTGCCAACCTGAACGCCGCGGCTTGTCCAGAGCATCGAAATGAACCTGCGGGACCTCCACTACCTCGTGGCCCTTGCCGACCACAAGCACTTCGGGCGCGCCGCCGAAGCGAGCTTCGTCAGCCAGCCGACCTTGTCGACGCAGATCCGCAAGCTCGAGGAAGAACTCGGCGTCAAGTTGGTCGAACGCGCGCCACGCAAGGTGCTGCTCACCGAAGCCGGCCAGCAAATCGTCGCCCGCGCCCGCGAGGTGCTGAACGAAGTCGAGCAGATCAAGCGCATCGCGCGCCGCGACAGCGACCCGGCTGCCGGCAGCCTGCGCCTCGGCATCTTCCCGACGCTGGGCCCATACCTGTTGCCGCACGTGATGGCCGCGATCCGCGCGCGTTTCCCGCGCCTTGAACTGTTGCTGGTGGAGGAGAAATCGCCGGAGCTCTTGCAGCGCCTGCGCGAGGGCAAGCTCGACGCCGCCATCCTCGCGCTGCCGGTCCACGACGACACCCTGCACGCGGAATTCCTGTTCGAGGAACCCTTCATGCTGGCAGCGCCCGAGGCCCACCCACTGGCCAACCGCGCATCGCTGAAAATCGCCGACCTCGAACACCATCCCCTGTTGCTGCTGGAAGACGGCCATTGCCTGCGCGACCAGGCGCTGGAGGTTTGCCGGATGTCCGGCGCGGGCGAGCGGCAGGGCTTTCGTGCCACCAGCCTCGAAACCCTGCGGCAGATGGTCGCCGCGAACGTCGGCGTCACACTGTTGCCGTTGCTCGCGGTGCAGCCACCCATTGCGCACACCGGCAACGTGCACCTGACGCCGTTTCGTGGCCATGCACCCAGCCGCCGGCTGGCCATGTTCTGGCGGCGCAGTTCCGCCATCCACCCGTTCCTGCTGCAGCTGGCGAAAGCCTTCTGCACCCTGCCTCCGGCCCTGCTCGACCCCGCCACCGTGCCGCATCCGGTTGAGAAACGACGCCAGCGCCAATATGTTGGGCGGAAGCCCCACGCAAGGCAGTGACATGTCCGCATCCATCATCCTCTCGCGACTTGACGTCGAACGCATCGAAGCGTTGCTGGACACTCCCGCGCTGCGCGATACCCCGGCGGCAGCGCGCCTGCGCTCGGAAATTGATCGTGCCGAAGTGGTCGAACCGGCCGACATGCCCGCCGACGTGGTCAGCATGAATTCTTCCGCCGACTGCGTGGATGAATCCAACGGCAAGCACCACGCGCTGACCCTGGTGTACCCGAAGGACGCGGATGCCGATGCCGGGCGCATCTCGGTGCTGGCGCCGGTGGGCAGCGCACTGCTGGGCTTGCGCGTCGGCCAGGGCATCGACTGGCCGGGCCAGGGTGGCCAGGTACACCGGCTGAAGGTCACCGCGATCCATTACCAGCCCGAGGCGGCCGGCCACCTGCATCGCTGATTCGCGCCCTGCACGATAGCCACATGCTATCGACACGATAAAAACTATTGATTGTGACTTCAAACGGCTGCGTGCTACGGTGTGGGCTCCACCCATCCCGCGAGGAGCAACAGCCATGCCGAAGCCAACGCAAGAAATCCAGGGTCCCCAATTGCTCGGGCCGTTGACGTGGCTGGTCGGCGACTGGGAAGGCAACGTGGGTGTCGACCTGTCGTACCACAACAAGGACGACGAGACATCCAAGACCGGTTACTTCGAACGCTTCAGCTTCCATCCGATCCCCACCACCGAAAACGGCCAGCAGCACATCGAAGGACTGAAATACGAGAACACGGCGTGGCGCCATGGCGAGGAAGCCATGAACCCGTTCCACGACGAAGTCGGGTACATGATCTGGGACAAGGCCAACGCGCAAGCCATGCGCGTCGTGGTGTTCGGTCGCGGCATCGGGATCCTGGCTGGCTGCACTGCCAAGCCGCGCGACAAGCAGCTGACCTTCAAGGCCACCGCGGGCGATCCCAACTACGGCATCCTGCAGAACAAGTACCTGTCGCAACGCGCCGAACTCAAGCGTTTCGAAAGCACCTTCAAGCTCAACACCGACGGCACCATGACCTACACGTCGGACCTGGTGCTCAAGCTTGCCGCACTTGGCGGCAAGGAACTTCACCACACCGACACCAACACCCTGCACCTGGTGAAGCGCCTGCACCCCAGCGTCGAAAACCGCTGAGCGATCACCGCAGCCTTCGGAAACCCCGCGGCGGCGAGGTGCGCAAGCGCCTCGCCGCCGCTGTATCGGCGTGAAGTAACATTGCCTGCGTGACATCGCGGCAGGGGTTCGATGCGCAATTGGCGGCCATGGGTGTTGCTCGCGATCCTGCTGGTCGCGGACTGGTTCTGGTGGAGTGGCCGCCCGGTCTCGCGCGCCGATGGCGTCATCGCTCCCGACGATCCGCTGCAGACCGATTTCGAATCGCCGCAACCGCCGATCGCGTTCAGGGACGCCACCCTGCATCCGCTCGCGAAGTTCTCGCTGACCGCGCGCGTGCTGTCGCGCGAGAACTACCACTTCGACGCCGAATCCGACCTGTCCCCCACCGACCTCGCCTTCGGCT
>DASSRT010000305.1:0-4682 GCA_035701705.1 Rhodanobacteraceae bacterium | reverse complement strand
AATACGGTTTGTCCGGACCACCGGTGAGCGCCGCGTCGGGACCGACCGCCTTGCGGCACCCGCCGATCTTCGTCAGCAGCGGATACTTCGGCACTTCGAGCCGCCAGCCCTGGTCGTCCGTGAGGTGCCAGTGCAACACGTTCAACTTGTCGAGCGACATCCAGTCGAGCAGCTTCTCGATGTCGGCGACACTCTGGAAATGCCGCGCGGAATCCAGCATCAACCCGCGCCATTGGAAACGCGGCCAGTCCTCGATATGGAGCACCGGCACCTTGACGGCATCCGTTGCGACACCGCCCGGCGTCAGCAGTTGCCACAGGGTGACGCTGCCGTAGTAAAGGCCAGACGGGTTGCGCGCGACGACGCGGATGCCAGCCGCCGACACGTCGATGGCGTAGCCTTCGCGCTGTGCAACCGGCGCACCGGGATCGAGCACGAACTCGATCGCGCCCCGTGCTGGTGTGTTGATGGCAGCCGCGCTGCGCAGGTGCAACGCACTGGTGCGCGCGAGCGTTGAGATGAAATGCTCGACGGTGAAGCGCGTGGCGGCATCGCCGGAATTGGCCAGCACCGGCGTCTGCGCGGTCACGGTGAAGCTGCCCGATTGCAACGTGATGCGCGCCGGCAAGGGCACCAATGGCGGCTGCACCGCGGGCGCCGGATCGGAAATCACGGTTGCGGCGGGCGCAGCACAGGCCACGCCGACACCCAATGCCAGTATCGCAACCGCCAGCCACCCCGTGCGTTTGTGCATCAGCCTGCTCCTCCATCGGTCGCGCAGCGCCACCGGCCGCGCGTCATATCCTGATGTACCAGTGGCGGCGATCCATCACGTACACGATCACCCACCACACGACGACGAACAACAGCGCGAACGCGAGCGATGCCGCATACGGCCCCGCAAGCGGCGTCAACAACCGACTCAGCGGCCGATACAGCAGCACGTCCAACCCGGTCGCCGGCAACAATACCTGCATCACTTCCGAACCCGCATAGGCCGCGATCGCGTTGACACCGAAGCGGCGGCCGATGGGTGGAACCCTGCAAATCTCGATGAGCCAGTACAGCGCGAGCAATACCAGCACGCTCCACCCGGCCGTCCACAGCACGAACGAAGGCGTCCACAAGTTCTTGTTGAACGGCAGCCAGTGTGACCACACCCAACCCGCCACGAGCGTGGACACACCCAAGACCGCAAGCGCTCGCCAGCGCCGTTCGCGCAGCCACACGCCGGCATTCAAGCCGAGCAGGCTGGTCGCCAGCGCGCCCAGCGTGCTCAGGAGTCCTTCCGGATCGTGCCCCTGCAAGCTTGCGTGGTTGAAATCCCACACGCAGTGTCCGAACACCCATGTGTCGACGCGATCGGCGATGTTGTCCCACTTCGCGAGCGTGCCACCTGCATGCAGGATCAGCGTGTAGCCAAGCAACAACGCCGCAATCACGATCCACCACGTCCGCCGCCGCGAGTAGATCGCAAGGCACGCCGCCACCGCGAAGCACACGCCGATCCGCTGCAGCACGCCCGGCCAGCGCATGTCGCGGCCCGGCATCAGCCACGCCGCCAGCGCATTGATCGCGACTCCCAGCGCGATGATGCGCAGCGCGCGCCACAGCGCCGCATTGCGCAACGCGGCGGCCGGGCGACCCTGTTCCAGCCGCGGCACGATCGCGAGCGCGATCGACACGCCCATGATGAACAGGAACATCGGAAAGATGAAATCGGTCGGCGTCGCGCCGTTCCACGCCGCATGGTCCAGTGGCCAGTACACGTGACTCCAGTCACCGGGATCGTTTACCAGCAGCATCGCCGCAACCGTGATGCCGCGCAGCGCATCGACACTGGCGAGGCGCGGCAGCCCCGCGCTCATGCCGACGCCTTGCCCACCGCATCCGTGGCGGTGTCCGGCTGCAGCAGGCGCTGCAAGGGTTCCAATTGCATCGCGTAGCGGCGCCAGCGCCCGATGCCATGGCTGTCGATCGGCCCGCGCACCTGCGCGGAGCTGAGCGTCGTGACCGGCGCGGCGTTGCGGCGTGGATCCTCGCAACCGGCTTCCCACGGCAGTCCGCAAAAGTCGAACACGCGGTGCAGGGTGGCGGCCGGGTCTTGCACCAGGTCCGCGTACGCCACGTCGAGTACCGCGCCGGGGAAACGCGCGTGCCACTGCCGCATCGTCGCGGTGTAGTCGTGATGTTGGCGGGCCAGGTCGGCGAAGTCGTAGACCCACGGATAGGCGTCGCCAAACAGCGTGCGCCAGTTGCCGAAGGAAACGTCCATCGCATCGCGTACCACGTTGATGATGCGCGCCTGCGGCAACGCGCAATGGATGAGGCCGGCGATGGTCCAGTTGGTGGGCCGCTTGTCGATGAAGTACGGCTTGCCGCGCGCCTGCCAGCCGACCTGCGCGAGGTAACGCCGGCCGACCTGCGGCCAGTCGAGTGTCGGTACGCGCGACAGGAACGCCTCGCCGAACAGCAGCCGCGTGTCTGCACCCCACAGCAGGGCGTTGCCGAAATCCACCCGCTCACCCGCCGTCGCCACCTGCGAATGGTTGGACAGCATGCGTTCCAGCAAGGTGGTGCCTGAACGCGGCAAGCCCACGATGAAGATCGGACACGGAGAATCCACGGCGCGCGCCGAAACTTCTGGCGGATGCAACGCAAGCGACGCGACGAAGCGCTGCATCCCCACGTCCTGCGATCCACCGGCAGGCGCGCACGCGGCCCGCATTTCCGCATTGCCACGCACCAGTGCGTCCCACGCTTCGCCGAATTGGCCATGGGTTTCATGCGCGTGGTAACGCGCGAACTCGAAGGCGGCATGCATCAACGTGCCGCGCGTCGCCGCCTGCAATCCGGCTTCGAAGAGGGGCTGCAGATCGTGCCGCAAGGCTGCCTGCGGCAGGCGGGCCAGCCAGTACGCCGCGCGACCGCAGCCCGGATCACGGCGCAGGCAATCCAGATAGCACGCTTCGGCCTCATCCAGCCGGCCGAGATATTCCAACTGCTGGCCGCGAAAAAGCTGCAGCGCTGCGTTGTCCGGCTGCAACGTCGCCAACCGGTCGAGCGTTGCGAGAGCTGCAGCGGGTTGGTTGAAGTCCTGCAGGAACCCGGCGTACGCCGTCAACGCCTCGACGTCGCTGGCGTGCTGCCATGCAGGATGCGACAACAAGGCGTGCGCGGCAGCCGATTCACCGGCCTGCAGCAGGGCCTCGACCGTCGCCGCAAGCAACTCGGCGTCGTCAGGAACACGCGTTGCCGCGTCCAGTGCACGCGCCGCGGATTCGCGCACATGGTCGCCATGCCAGGCCAACACCGCACCCAGCAGGCAAGTGCGCACATCCGCCGGCGCCAATCGTTGCAGTGATTCAAATTGCGCGCGCGCGGCGGGCAACTGCCACGACCGCAGGTACGCACGCGCACGTTGCCAGTGACGGTCGAGCGCGTGCGTGTCGTTCATGTCCTTCCCTTCGATGTGCAATGGTCGGAATCAATCCTGCAACGGTCCAACGATGGCGCCCTCCGGTCAACACTACAGGCACCGCGGCAAGCGCAAAAAAAACGGGCCGGGATGCCATACCGGCCCGCAACGCTGGAGAGAGGAATGCGCTTACCTGCTTGTGCGTGTCGGCACCATCAAAGCTTCCAGTTGACGTTGAAGTAGTACTGACGCCCGTTGACGTAGAACGCTTCAGGCGCATTGCCGAAGTCGAGGCCCGCCTGTCGGCCATTGACGAAGTAGCGCAGCTTCGGGTTGTTGAGGTTCATCGCGTCGAACGAGAAGCTCAGGTGATCATTGAGCTTGTAGCCCGCGGAGAACGACAGGTAACCCTGCCCCGATTGCCAGTACGGCAGCAGCGGCGGCGTGTGATACGCACCAGGACCGGCGGTCACCGCCATCATTCCGTCGTAGAACTTCGAACGGTAGGTGTAGTTCACGCGCGCGTTGAAGTGCGCATCTTCGTAGAAGACCGACGCGTTGACGGTGTTCTTCGAGGTGCCGAACAATGGCCGGTTGCCTGCCGATTGACTGGTGCCCTGCGTACCATCGGGGTTGTACAGGTAGGTACCGCCCGAGGAGTGGCCGTTGGCGTAGGTGTAGTTCAGCGACGCCCCGAAATTCTCGCCGATCGGCTGGATGTAGCTCAGCGACACACCCTTCAGACTGGCGTTGACGTTGACCGGGATGCTGATCATGTAGTCGCTGTAGATCGGCGCCCCGCTCGGGTTGGTGTTCTTGTCGAACGTCAGGCGGCTGTTGAGGTAGGTGCCCTTGGTCGTGCCGTAGTCGTAGTAGTTGTTGAGGTCCATCGAGTACAGGCTGACCGACAACAGGCCTCGATGCGAGAAGTACCACTCCAGCGACCCCGAGAAGTTGGTCGACAGGATTGGCTTCAGGCGCGGGTTGGGGCCACTGCCGGAACCAAGCACCGTGGCGGTTTGTGGATCAGACAAGCTCAGGAACCCGGCCAACTGGCCGTAATCCTGGCGGGTCAACGTCTGCGAAGCCGAGAAACGGGCCAGCAGGCTGCCGTCCTGGTTGAGCTCGAACTTCACGTTGAAGCTCGGCAACACCTTGCTGTAGTGGTGCTTGTAATAGTTCCAGTACCAGCCGTTCGGATAGAACGCCGAATTCAGGATCGGGCCCTGGAAGTCCGCTTCCTGTGGCGACAACCCGGTGTAGC
>DASSRT010000304.1:0-25280 GCA_035701705.1 Rhodanobacteraceae bacterium | reverse complement strand
CGGGCTCGGGCATCAGTTCCGGGTCCTTGCACAGGTTGGCGATCAGCTCGGTGCCCGCATTGGTGGTCAAGAGGATCAGGGTGTTCTTGAAATTGATGTGGCGGCCTTCGCCGTCTTCCATCGCGCCCTTGTCGAACACCTGGAAGAAGATTTCGTGCACGTCGGGATGGGCCTTTTCGACCTCGTCCAGCAACACGACGGAATAGGGCTTGCGCCGCACGGCCTCGGTAAGCACGCCGCCTTCGCCGTAGCCGACGTATCCGGGAGGCGCACCCTTCAGCGTCGAGACCGTGTGGGCCTCCTGGAACTCGCTCATGTTGATGGTGATGAGGTTCTGCTCGCCGCCGTACAACGCTTCGGCGAGCGCCAGCGCGGTTTCGGTCTTGCCGACGCCGGAGGTGCCGGCCAGCATGAACACACCGATCGGCTTGTTGGGATTGTCGAGCCCTGCGCGACTGGTCTGGATGCGCCGCGCGATCATTTCCATCGCGTGGTCCTGGCCGATCACGCGCTGGCCCATGATGCTGGCAAGGTTCATCACGGTTTCGAGTTCGCTGCGCACCATGCGCCCGACCGGGATGCCGGTCCAGTCGGCAACCACTGAACCCACCGCGGTGTAGTCCACCGTCGGCAGGATCAACGGATGCTCGCCCTGCAGCTCGGCGAGTTTCGCTTGCAGGCCCTTCAGTTCCGCAAGCGTGGCGAGTCGCTCGGCATCGCTCAAGCCGGCGGCGGGGGCGGGCTGCCCGGACTCCCTGGCGTCGTCGGCCTCGATTTCAGCATCGACATTCGCCGCCGCGTTGGCGGCTTCCTCCAGCTTGCTGCCGGTGCCCTCGACCGGCGCCGCGTCGCCACGCAATTTCGCGCGCAAGGCGAGCACCTGTTCGACCAGTTCCTTCTCGGCCTGCCAGTCTGCCTCCAGTTTTTCCAGGCGGGCTTTCTGGGTCGCAAGTTTTTCGCTGGCGGAGGCCTCGCGCTCGGCCACGTCGACACCCACGGTTTTCTCGCGGCCGATGATCGCGAGTTCGGTTTCCAGCGCCTCGATGCGCTTGCGGGTGTCGTCGACTTCCGGCGGCACCGCGTGCTGGCTGATCGCCACGCGTGCGCAGGCGGTGTCGAGCAGGCTGACCGCCTTGTCCGGCAACTGGCGCGCGGGGATGTAGCGGTGCGACAGGCGCACCGCGGCTTCCAGCGCTTCGTCGAGGATCTGCACGCGATGGTGTTTTTCCATCACGCTGGCGACGCCGCGCATCATCAGGATGCCCTTCTCTTCACTCGGCTCGTCGACCATCACGGTCTGGAAGCGGCGGGTGAGCGCGGGATCCTTCTCGATGTGCTTCTTGTACTCGGCCCAGGTGGTGGCGCCGACGGTGCGCAGGTTGCCGCGCGCGAGCGCCGGTTTCAGAAGATTCGCCGCATCACCGGTACCGGCCGCACCGCCCGCGCCGACCAGCGTGTGCGCTTCGTCGATGAACAGGATGATCGGCTTGGGCGAGGACTGCACCTCCTCGATCACGTGGCGCAGGCGGTTCTCGAACTCACCCTTCATGCTGGCGCCGGCCTGCAGCAAGCCGACATCGAGTGCGCGCAGGGACACTTCCTGCAGCGGCGGCGGCACGTCGCCGCGGGCGATGCGCAACGCAAAACCTTCGACCACCGCGGTCTTGCCGACGCCCGCCTCGCCAACCAGCATCGGGTTGTTCTGGCGGCGCCGCATCAGGATGTCGACGATCTGCCGGATCTCCTCGTCGCGTCCGACGATTGGATCGATCTTGCCCTCGCGGGCCTGTTCGGTGAGGTCGACCGTGAATTGCTTGAGCGCTTCCTGCTTGCCCATCTGCGCCGGGCCCATCGCGCCGCTGGCCTCGCCGGGCGCGGCCCCGCCGCCGACCTGGAAGCCGTCGCTCGACGCCTGGCCTTCCTCGGGCGAACCGGCCATCACCTCGTCGAACTTGTCCTTGAGGGTCTCCAGCTTGACCTTGTCGAATTCGGAGGAAATCCCGAGCAGCGCATTCTTCAGGTGCCGCGTTTCCAGCATGCCGACGATCAGGTAGCCGGTGCGCACCTGCGCTTCGCCGAACATCAGGGTCGCGAACACCCAGCCGCGCTCGACCGCTTCCTCGACGTTGCTGGAAAGGTCGGTCAGCGAGGTGGAACCGCGCGGCAGGCGATCGAGCGCCTCGGTGACATCGCGCGCGAGATTGGACGGATTGATGTTGAACTGCTTGACGATGTGGTGCAGGTCGGAATCCTGCAATTGCAGGATCTGGTGGATCCAGTGCACCAGCTCGACGTACGGGTTGCCGCGCAACTTGCAGAACACCGTGGCGCTTTCGATGCCCCGGTAGGCGAGCTTGTTGAGCTTTCCAAACAACGCGGTGCGACTGATCTCGGCCATGAATCTATCCTTCTCGAGTTGTGTTCAACGTCACTTTGCTGCGAATCGAATCGGTGGTTCGTGGTGGGCGTGCCTGCTTCAGCCTGCCGGCCGCATCACGACATGGTCGGGGTCGACGTTGCCCCGCGGCGTACCCATCCAGGTCGACAGGCCGATGCGGCCCGACTTGCCAAGCTGGATGGATGGCACGTCCTCGCGCTTCAACACCAGCTGCACGTCCCACGCCTTTTCTTCGCCGACATAGGTCTTCACCGCGGCGACCAGTTGCTTCAAGGTCTCGCCACCCGGCAGGAATCCATTGAAGCGTTCCAGCGACATCGGCCCGATGCGCAGGCGAAAACGTTGCTGCGCACCCCACACGTATTCGCCCGCGACCGCAGTCCGGCCGAGGCAGGCAACGTCCCGGGAAGCACCGAGGCGCAGGTGCGCATCCACCGGCAAGCGCATCCACTCGGCCACGAACTCGATCACGCGTACGCGGATCTTGAAGAAGTTGCCGAGCAGGTACTGCAAACCTTCCGCATTGCGCGCCTGCGAGACGAGGCGTCCGGTGAAGAAGCGCTTGAAGCGATCGGGCAGCGCGTCGCGGTCCGCGAGATCGGGTGTCGCCAGACCCACCAGGGCGTTCATGTAGGTACGGAAATGATCGCGCTCCGCGCGGTCGCGCTGCACGGTTGGCTGGGCATCCGCCCAGGCCCGGTAGAACAGGCTGATGAGGCGATGGTGGAACAGGTCGGCAAACGCGGCCAGGGTCTTGTCCTTGGCGTGCAGGCTGCGTTCCAGCGCGTACTCGGTCAGGTGCAGGGGTAGCGGGCCGTTGGGGCCGAACAGCCCGAAGGCCAGCGTCCTCAGGCGCGAGGGACGACCATCGACACCGGGTTCGAGCCCGTCGATGTCGCGCGGCGCAAACGCCAGCGACGGCGTTTCGCCCAGGCGCACCGCATCGTCGGTGGGGCGGGTCGACTCACCCAGGCGCGGGCGTTCGGGATACGCGCACTCGATCCGGCGCAGCGCCTCGAACAGCTCGAACGCTTCCGGCGTTTCCTGCAGCGCGCGTTGCAGCGCTACAGGATCTGGCGCTTGCCGAGCCGTGCCGGCCATCGGGCCACCTCGTTGCGTTCCAGGGTGCGCAAGACGGTTTCGGTGAAGGAATTCACCGACGCGTAGCGCGCGAAGAAATGTTGCATCACGGCGCCGAGCAGGAAGGCGCCGGTGCCCTCGAAGGCGCCGTCATCGCAGGTCAGGGTGATTTCCAGTCCGCGTCCGAACGTGATCGGCCCCGGCACCGGGATGCGCCGCACCACCGAGCGCGAGCGCACCGATTTCACGCCCTCGATCTGGCGGCGCGCGCTGGCGTCGAACTCGTCGCAATACAGCGTCAACATCTCGCGCAGCGCGGCAGCGCCTTCGTTGGCGTCGCTGTCGATCAGCGACAGGTAGTTGAGCTGCAAATGGCTGATCAGGCGCCACGCCGACTCGCCGCTCGCGATCGACGCGCGCGGCTTGGTGGGCCCCGCCACGCAGCGGATCGAAGTCACCGGCGCACCGGTGTCGATGCTGAAATCCGTGCTGCCCTTGCCGACCGGCATCTGCAAGGGCAGGTCACGATTGGTGCACGCGAGGCGCATGCCCAGCTGGCGCAGGCTGTTGGAAAACGGCGCGTCGCTGGCATCCACCAGCGAGATGAACGTTTCGCTGCCCACGTAGCTGGAACGCGCGCCATCGCGCTTTTGCCGGCTCGACAGCAGGCGTGGCTCGCGGCGCACGGTGTAGAAGGCGCTGCTGCGTGCGTGCCAGATGCGCTGGTCGCAACCGTAGAATGGCTGGAAG
This sequence comes from Rhodanobacteraceae bacterium, assembly GCA_035701705.1. Classification (GTDB taxonomy): domain Bacteria; phylum Pseudomonadota; class Gammaproteobacteria; order Xanthomonadales; family Rhodanobacteraceae; genus 66-474. Next base: position 21,052 of record DASSRT010000304.1, on the reverse strand, counting down.
CGTTGCTCGGGTTCCTGGCGATCGCCGTAGCCTTCGACGTCGCTCACCGAATGGATTTCGAAATCCATCGGCCGCGCGCGATCGGCCAGCACGTGGTATTCCACCATTCCGCTTTTCAGGTGGATGCGGTCGGCGCGGCGCGGAAACAAGTTGACCGCAGGCGTGCAGTACAGCCGGAAGTTGTCGGCGCCGACGGCGTTGTGCAGGCGCGCGACGCTGCGATCGAACAAGGCGATGATCTCGAACTCGGCACCCGGCATGCGCGCGAACACGCGCTTCAAGCCGGCGAACTCGGCGAACAGGAAGCGTTCCGGGCAGGCGAAATATTCCTGCAGCAGGCGATACCCGCTGAACGAGCGATCACTCTGGGGCAACAAGGCCTCGTCGTCGGCGAAGCCCTTGGCGCGGATGTGCGAGGCGTCGAGGAATTCGCTGACGACGCCACTCTTGCCGGTCGCGCGCACCACGAAACCGACGCCGTTGCCGAGCAGCTGCTCGTACATGCGCTTGGGCAATTCGTCGGCGCCGGCAAGGAACACCGGCAGGCTGTCGACCGGCAACATTTTCGTCTCGGCGCCAGCGGTGACCTGGAACTTGAGGCTCAGGCCGGCCCGCACCGTGCGCCCTTCCGGCACCGGCACTTCGGCGGCAGCCAACGCGGCGGGCGTGTCGAAATACTTGGCGGCCTTCAGCTCGATTGGCCACAGGGTGACGTCCTGGGCCGTGCGATATTCGCAGGCGGTGCGCTCGTCGCGTGCCGCGACGCCGCGCAGGGCCGTCTGGCGGGCGACCGTGTAGCCGGTGGCGAGCGCGCTTTCCTTGGGATCGGGGTGCAACTGCACCACGGCCATCGACGGCACCGGCGCGAGATAGTGCGGATACACCATCTCCATCAGGTGCTGGGTGAACACCGGAAACTGTGCATCGAGCTTCAGCTGGATCCGTGCCGTCAGGAACGCGAAGCCCTCCAGCAGCCGCTCGACGTACGGGTCGGCGCATTCGAAACCTTCAAGGCCCAGGCGTCCGGCGATCTTCGGATATTCGCGCGCGAACTCGGCGCCCATGCCGCGCACGAATTGCAGTTCGCGGTCGTAGTAACGGATCAGTCGCGGGTCCATGGCGCTCAGCCCCCCGTATCCGCAACGTGGAAGCGGCCCGTTTCCAGATCCACCTCGGTCTTGAGGTAAAGGTTCAGCGGCAATGGCTGCGCCCACATTTCCGAGTCGATGCGAAAGCTGAGCGAACGCTGGTCCATGCGTTTGGCGTCGGCACCGACCATCACCTGCAGGGTTTCCGATGTCAGCCGCGGCTCGAAGGTATGGATGGCCTGCCGCAGTTGCCGCTGCAACACCACGCTGTCGATGCCGGCGACCGCCGCGCCGGTCAGGTCGGGAATACCGAAGTTGACCACCGAGCGGGCCACGTCCGGATAGTCGGACAGGATTTCGTCCTTGCCCAGGTTCACGCAGTTGAGCAGCCAGGCGATGTCGCGGGTCACGCATTCGCGCAGCTTCGAAGCCGAGATCACGCGCTTGTCGCGGCTCTCGACCGGCTTCTCCGGCTCATCGTCGGTCAGGCGATCCAGCAACGAAGGCTGCAGCCGTTCCTGGGTGGTAAGTTCGGCCATGGCATCGACTCGTCAGCTTGCGGCGAACTCGATCGAACGCACGTCGAGCAATGGAAATTCTTCGGCATCCGTGGCGAACATGCGCTGGCCGCGGCCCACGTAGACGTCTTCGGTCATGGCGATCCAGTCGGTCTTGCGCGCCAGCGTCAAGGCGTCATCGCCGAATTGCTCGGAGCCCGGATAGCGCGTGGGCACGAACCCGATCGCCTGGCCGCCGTTGCGCCAGGTCACCTGTACCGGCGCCCAGATCTTGTCGCGCAGATCCTCGGGCGGGTCGAATTTCAAAAGCTGGATGCGGGAGAACGGCACCCATGCATAACCGCCTTCCAGCACGATTTCGAGACAGGGCCCGAAGCGCGGGTCGGCATCGGCGATCCACTCGAACGGTTTGCCGTCGATCGTGCCGGCGCTGGTCTCGGCCGCTTCCAGTGCCTGCGCGCGCAACGGCGCAGCCTCCGCGTGCTTGCCCTGAGCATCCAGTTTCAGCGCCTGCAGCAACAGCGCAACCCAGGCTTCGGGCTCGCCCACGATCACGGGCGTCTGGCGACCCTCGAACACCGCCTTGCGGTCCGCCTCGCTGCGCAGCAACGCGCTGTAGGCGGTCACCATCAGGCTGTTGACGGGATCGAGTTCACCCACCACGTTCAACTGGGTTTGGGCGCGCTCCCATTCACCGCGCAAGGCCAGCAACTGGAACAGGAAAATGCGGCGACGCACGTCCGATGGATTGCTGCGTACCTCCTGGACCAGCAACTGCAGCGCTTCATCCAGGTGGCCTTCCTTCAGGGCGGTTTCCGGTGTCATGCAGTACCCCTCGGTGAGAAAAGTGGGCAGGCGTGACCCCGCACGTACGTTGCGACGCTCGCCGGGAATGCCGGCCCGGGTCCGACCCGACTCAACCGAACACTGGTGGAATCGTCTGTCTTTGCATCCGCACCGCCGAATGGCGCCAGCAGGCCGTGCTGCCACGGCCTGCCGACGCACTTACGGGCAATGCGTCCGGGTCGATCAATCAGGCCTTCTTGACCTGGGTGATGTCGTACGCGAATTCCTTCTTGCCACCCGTCGGCTTGCCCTTGTCGTCCTGTTCCTGGAACGAATAGGTGAACTTGCCGAAGTGCAGGGTGATGTTTTCAGTGATGCGGTCTTCGCCACCGCTGCCACCGGTGGACAGCGACGTGATCAAAACGCCCTTGTCCAGCGCCAGCGTGATGAAGTCGGTCTGCTCGCCGGTCGCGTTGGTCACGTACAGCCAGGCCTTTTCGATGCGCGAGCCGGTAGCACAGGCGTCGATCAGGGCGTTGGAGCAGCCATCCACGTACTTGGTGATGGAAATGTCCTGGATGTTGGCCTTGCCACCGCTGGCCGAACCGGAACCGGAATGCAGGTCACCGGTATTGCTGAGCCCCCAGGACCACGCCAGGATCGGAATTTCGCCCTTGTGCTTGGCATGGTTGGATGCACCCTTGACCGCAACGCTGCCGCCTTCGAACTTGATATGCATGTCGAATGACATGAGTCTTCTCCTCGATTTTCCGTTGATGAAGTGATCTACCCGACCGCACCGCAAATCGACCGGCTGCGATCAGCGCTCCCGTGGCGCCCCCGCACGGCGCCCCGATTCCTCGTGCCCGGGTCCGTTCCGGGCCTTCAGGCCTTGGCCGCCGACGGCAGGCGCGACACCAGCCGCAACGACACCGTCAAGCCCTCCAGCTGGTAATGCGGCCGCAGGAAGAACTTCGAGGAGTAGTAGCCCGGCGCCCCTTCGATTTCCTCGACCACCACCTCGGCCGCGGCCAGCGGCTTGCGTGCCTTGGTTTCCTCGCTGGAGTTGTCCGGATCACCGTCGATGTACTGCGAGATCCAGTTGGTCAGCCAGTTCTGGATCGATTCGCGGGTGGAGAACGAACCGATCTTGTCGCGCACGATGCACTTCAGGTAATGCGCGAAGCGGCAGCAGGCGAACATGTACGGCAGCCGCGCACCGAGCGCCGCGTTGGCGGTCGCGTCCGGGTTGTCGTATTCCTCGGGCTTGTTCAGGGACTGCGCGCTGATGAAGGCCGCCATGTCCGAGTTCTTGCGGTGCACCAGCGGCATCAGGCCCAGCTTGTCCAGCTCGGCCGAACGGCGGTCGGTGATCGCGATCTCGGTCGGGCACTTCATGTCCACGCCGCCGTCGTCGCTCGGGAAGGTGTGTACCGGCAAACCCTCGACCGAACCACCGGACTCGATGCCGCGGATGCGCGAGCACCAGCCGTACATCTTGAACGAACGGGTGATGTTGACAGCCATCGCGTAGGCGGCGTTCTGCCAGCAATACTTCGAGGAATCCGCGCCCGAGGTGTCTTCCTCGAAATCGAACTCTTCGACCGGGTCGGTCTTGGCGCCGTAGGGCAGCCGCGACAACGTGCGCGGCATGGCCAACGCGAGGTAACGCGAATCATCGGATTCGCGCAACGAACGCCAGGCGGCGTAATCGGGCGTCGAGAAGATCTTGGCCAGGTCGCGCGGGTTGGAAAGCTCGTTCCAGCTTTCCATGCCCAACAGGCTATGGTTGGCCGCGGCCAGGAACGGCGCATGCGAGGCGGCGGCCACCTGGGCAATGCCGTTCAGCAGCTCGACGTCGGGCGGGCTGTGGTCGAAGTAATAGTCGCCGACCAGGCAGCCGTAGGGCTCGCCGCCCAACTGGCCGTATTCTTCCTCGTAGACCTTCTTGAAGATCGGGCTCTGGTCCCACGCCGTGCCCTTGTAGCGCTTGAGGGTCTTGCCGAGCTCCTTCTTGGAGATGTTGAAGACGCGGATCTTCAACTGCTGGTCGGTCTCGGTGTTGTTGACCAGGTAATGCAGACCGCGCCACGCACCTTCGAGTTTCTGGAAATCCTCGTGGTGCATGATCAGGTTCATCTGCTCGCTGATCTTGCGATCGAGCTCACCGATGTAGGCATTGATGGTCTCGGTGAGATCTTCCGAGATGATGTCGGACTTGCCGAGCACCTGTTCGGCAAGGGTACGTACGGCGGACTCGACCTCTTCCTTGGCGCGTTCGCTCTTGGGTTTGAATTCCTTGCTCAGCAGGGCGGCAAAATCGCCACCAGCCTCGGCTGTCTGTTCCGCACTCTGGGCGGTTTCGGTTGCTTTCTGGGCGGCCATCTTGCTTACTCCTTCTCGGCTTCGTCAGCGGCGCCCGGCTTGGGAGCCGACGTCAGCGATTGCAACAGCGCCGGATCGCGGATCGCGTTGGCGATCAGCTTTTCAGCGCCCGCCTTGCCATCCATGTAGGTATTGAGGTTGGCCAACTGGGTGCGCGCTTCGAGCAGCTTGGCGACCGCGCCGACCTTGCGTGCCACCGCCGCCGGCGAGAAGTCGTCCATGTTCTCGAAACTGACGTCGACGCTCAGGTTGCCCTCGCCGGTCAGCGTGTTGGGCACCGCGAAGGTCACCCGCGGTTTCATGGACTGCAGGCGACTGTCGAAGTTGTCGACGTCGATTTCGAGCGCCTTGCGCTCGTCAACCGCTGGCAATTCGGAATTGTTGGAACCGGACAGGTCGGACATCACGCCCATCACGAACGGAACCTGGACCTTTTTCTGGGCCCCGAAGATCTCGACGTCGTACTCAATCTGCACGCGTGGCGCGCGGTTGCGTGCGATGAACTTCTGACTGCTTTGCTTGGCCATACCGTGTCTCCTGGAGAAATGAAACCCGAGCGGTGGTGTGAAAAGCGCGCCACCGTGCCGAAACACCGTCCGTCTGCGCCACCTCGGCACCGGCGGGTTGCCTGCTGCGCCACCGGCTGGCCACCCGCGCGAACGTTCCGCGGGCACCACCCCGTACACGCCACATCCATGGCATGCATCGCGGCTCGGCATTGGAAAATGCGCATCCCACGCAGGACCCCTCCCGCTCCTTGCCGATCCATCGACGCGACCCGTAGCGCTTGCCGCACTACGACCCTCGAGAAGCGCCGCGTCGCGGATCGGTAGAGCGAGTGACTCTGCCACCCTGAAAATGCAAAGTCAATCACATTCTGGCGTGGCGCGGCCCGGAGGTGGCGCACAGGCACCATGGTCAGCTCCGAAGTGCACCGGAGCCACCGCACGGCGCGCGCATCACATGCACCTCGCGGGCTGCCCGGCTGCAGGCGACGCGCATGCTAGGCTGTGCCGCAACCTTCACCACCCACCATTCACGCATGTTTCCTCGGTTTCAACTCCTGCTGCCGGCCCTCGCGCTGGCATGCCTGCCGGCCTGGGCCAGCGCCACCCAGAATCCGGCAGGCGCTTCAAGCGTCATCGATGCAGCCGCCGCCCAAACCCGCATGGTGCAGGAAATCGCCGCAGCCACCGGCAAGAATCCGGCCGACCTGCAGGCGTTGCTGGACGGCGCGGTGGTCCAGCAAGGCATTCTCGACGCCATCAGCCGACCGGCCGAAAGCAAGCCGTGGAGCGCCTATCGGCCGATCTTCGTGACGCCGGAGCGGATCGACGCCGGCATCGCGTTTTACCGCCAGCACCGCGCATCGCTGGAGCAGATCGGCAAGCAGTACGGCGTGCCGCCGCAGTACATCGTCGCCATCATCGGCGTCGAAACCAATTACGGCGCACATACCGGCAACTATCGGGTGCTCGATGCGTTGGTGACGCTGGCCTTCCACTATCCGCCGCGCGCGGCGTTTTTCGCCGACCAGTTGAAGACCCTGCTGGAGCTGCCCGCGGACAAGCTGCCCGGTCCGATCGCCGACATCCTCGGCTCCTACGCGGGCGCCGAAGGTCTCGGTCAATTCATGCCGACCAGCATCCGCGACTTCGCGGTCGACGAAGATGGCGACGGCCACATCAACCTGATGGCCTCACTGCCGGACGCCTTCGCCAGCATCGCCAACTATTTCCACGCACACGGTTGGCAACCCGGCCAACCCGTCGCGATCGAGGCCGACCCGAGCACGACTGCCGCCGCCGCGCCCGCGTATGCCAGCACCGCACCGCAGGCTCCGCTCGAGCAGTTCACCGCACTGGGCTACGCGCCGACCGCGCAAGTCGATCCGTCGCTGCCTGCGCAACTGCTGACGCTGGACGGCGCGAAGGGTCCCGAGTACTGGCTGACGTTCCATAATTTCTTCGTGATCACCCGCTACAACCGCAGTCCGCTGTACGCGATGGCAGTCACGCAGCTGGCCACTGCGATTGCGCGCGGCACCGCGCAGGCGCCCACGGCGCGATGACGACGGGCGCGATGTCATCGGGCCTGCGCTGCTTGCTGCCGCTTGCGCTGCTGGCGCTGGCGGCGTGCTCGTCCAACCCGTCGCGGCCTGCAGCAAAGACGCCCGGCACTGTTGCGCCGGGCGTGCGCGACAACACCCAATTGTCGCAATCGGAACGCTACCACCAACGCAACGATTCGACCCCCGACATCTCGGGCATCGATTTTGCCAAGCTGCCCGAACCGGTGCCGGTGGTGGAGCCGAAGGCGCGCTACGGCAACAAGTCGCCGTACACGGTCAAGGGCAACCGCTACCGCGTGCTGGCCAGCGCCAAAGGCTACGACGAGCGCGGCATCGCCTCGTACTACGGCAGCAAGTTCAACGGCTACAAGACGTCGGATCTCGAAACCTACGACATGTACAAGTTCAGCGCTGCCAGCAAGGTGCTGCCGCTGCCGAGCTTCGCGCGTGTCACCAACCTCGAGAACGGCAAGAGCGTGATCGTGCGCGTCAACGATCGCGGTCCGTTCGTGCCCAACCGCATCATCGACCTGTCGCTGGCGGCGGCGGTGCGGATCGGCATCTGGCCCAAGGGCACCGGCCTCGTGCGGGTGCAAGGCATCGATCCCGCGCACCCGAACGCGGAACCCTCGGCCGCGGCCGCTGTCCCATTGCCGGCGGGGCATCCACCGCAGTTGTACCTGCAGGTCGGGGCATTTGCCGATGCCGGCAACGCAGCCCGGCTGGCGGCGCGCTTGCAGGCGTTGAACGTCGGCCCGGTGCGGGTGGTGGCATTCACCTCCGCCGGACGCACGCTGCAACGGGTGCAGATCGGGCCGTTGCCGGACGTCGACAGCGTCGATCGCACGACCGCGCGGCTGGATGCGCTGGGCTTGCCGCACGCTTCGGTTGCCGTACAGTGACAAGCCACATTGGTGAGCCGTCGCCCGCACACGGCTTGTTCGAAGCGGCGGCAGTGAGAAGTCAGGCCATGGATGACCGCGCGGGTTGCCACACACCCGCAGCGGCCACGTAGGATAGGAAGTTTCCCAACCCAGCGATCGTGACGATCGACCCCATACGAGACTCTGATGACCAAGTTTTCCCGCTGCATGTTGCTGGCCTCGCTGGTCGCCTTCACCGGCACGTTGTTCGCGCAGGCCGTGCCGCCCAAGCCGTCGACACCGCCGAAACCGGTGCCCACCATCCCGTCGCTGCCGACACCGCCGGCGCCGCAACCCAACGCCCAGGCGTGGGTGTTGATGGATTACGCCAACGGCCAGATCCTCAGCGAACACGACATGGATGCGCGCCGCGCACCGGCCTCTCTGACCAAGATCATGACCGAGTATGTGGTGAACTCGGAGCTGGCAGCCGGCAAGATCCACCTCGACGACAAGGTCCACATTTCCGAGCACGCCTGGCGTGCCGGTGGCGCCGGCACCGACGGCTCGACCAGTTTCCTGAAGCTGAATTCGGACGTGCCGCTGAAAGACCTGCTGTACGGCATGATCATCCAGTCCGGCAACGACGCCGCGATCGCGCTGGCCGAGCACGTGGCCGGCTCCGAGCAGGCCTTCGCCGGCATGATGAACGCCTACGCGCAGCACCTTGGCATGACCGGCTCGCATTTCGTCAATGCCTCGGGCTACCCGGCCGCCGACCACTACAGCACCGCCCACGACATCGCGATCCTCTCGCGCGCACTGATCAGGAATTTTCCCGAGGAATACAAGATCTCGGCGATCAAATCGTTCAAGTGGAACGGCATCGAGCAACACAACCGCAACACGTTGCTGTGGACCGACCCCAGCGTCGATGGCATCAAGACCGGCTCGACCAGTGAAGCCGGGTTCTGCCTGGCAGCCTCGGCCAAACGCAACGGCATGCGCCTGATCGCGGTCGTCATGGGCGGCCCGGACATGAACGCCGCCACCTCCGGCGACGAGGCGCTGCTCAACTGGGGCTTCAATTTCTTCCGCACCGACACGCCGTACCACGCCGGCCAGGTACTGGCGACGCCGGAACTGTGGAAGGGGCAAGCCGACAACGTGGAACTGGGCATCGCCCACGACGCCAGCGTCACTGTTCCACGCGGGCAGTACGACAAGTTGAAGGCCACGCTGGACATGCCTTCGCTGATGGTTGCGCCGTTCAAGCAAGGCCAGCAGGTCGGAACGCTGAACATCACGCTCGACGGCAAGCCGCTGCTGAGCGAACCGCTGGTGGTGATGAAGGCGGCGCCGGAAGGCGGCTTCTTCACGCGCCTGTGGGATACCATCCTGTTGTGGTTCCACCATGACAAGGGCAACACCACCACGCCGGCACCTGCCGTGTCGGTGGGTGCGGCCACACCGGTGTCGGCACCGGCTGCGACTCAATAAAGCGTGCCCATGCGCGAACTCGACAATCTCCAGAAGCAGGACGGCCAGGGCTTCCAGTTCCCCGGCAGTTTCGAAATCACCGCCATGGGCAAGGCCGATGCCAACCTGCGTGCGCGTGTGCCGGAAATCCTCCAGGGTCTTGGCTTGACGGTACTCGATGCCAGCGTGCGCGAGCGGCCGTCGAGCCAGGGCAATTACGTGTCGGTGAGCGTGGTATTCAACTGCCCCAGCCGCGAGAAATACGACGCCGCGCACGTGGCGTTGCGCGCCGATCCGGACATCCGGTACACGTTGTGAACGCCGTCATCCGGAACTCGGAGCGCATCGCTACGCTCGCATTCACCCTCTTCGGCCCGAAGGGGGTCGGCGCGAAGCGGCGGGGGAATGTCGAGACATGACAACCCATCCCCCTCAATCCCCCTTCACACGCGAAGGGGGAGGTCGTAACCCCGAGTCCCGACCGCTGCTCGTCCGCCGCCTCGGCCGCCAACCCTACGAGCCCGTCTGGCATGCGATGCAGGCTTTCACCGACGCGCGAGATGCGGACACGCCCGACGAGCTGTGGCTGGTCGAGCACGATCCCGTCTTCACGCTCGGCCAGGCCGGCAAGCCGGAACACGTGCTGGCGGCGGGTGACATTCCCGTGGTCCACGTCGATCGCGGCGGCCAGGTGACTTACCACGGGCCCGGGCAAATCGTGGCCTACCCGTTGCTGGACCTGCGCCGCCTGAAAATGGGCGTGCGCGAGCTGGTCACCCGGATCGAGCAGGCCATCATCGACACGCTTGCCGAATGGAACATCGTGGCCGTGCGCCGACCCGGCGCGCCGGGGGTGTACGTGGCCGATGCCAAGATCGCGGCGCTGGGCCTGCGGGTTCGCCACGGCTGCACCTTCCATGGGCTGGCATTCAACATCGCGATGGACCTGGAACCGTTCCATCGCATAAACCCCTGCGGTTACGCCGGCCTTCAGGTAGTGCAAATGCTAGACTTGGGTGGACCGTCGCGGCTTGCCGACGTCGAGGATGCGCTGGTTGCAGAACTTGGTCGACAATTCGGATTGTTGCCGCAGGACGCGGACTCCGCGCTGTCCCACGCTGCAGCATGACTTGCGGCTGTATCCCGGACCCTTGTTTTCCGATACCGTAGTGTCGGGTCGCGCCCGGTCGCGCAGCACTCGCCCGTCTCACGTCCCTTCCCGCGTCAGCGAACGGCTGGCGCTTTTTTGCATTGTCAACCGCGCTTCGGCGCACACGGCCGGGCGCTCCCGGCTGGTCGAGGAATATCCATGTTGCAGCGTGTCTTCGTTGTCCTGATCGCTCTCGTCACTTCACTCGGCGCGCGCGCCGCGACGGCCACCGCCGCGCCCGCGTGCCCGGCGACGGCTTCCAGTGTGCTGGCCGCCGTGCCGGCCGCCAAGTACAAGATCACCCCGGCACCGGTACTCAAACCCACCGCGTCCCAGGGACAGGCGGCGATCCTCGCGGCACGCCTGCTGACGCGTTTCCAGTACGAGGCCCTGCCGCTCGACGACGCGATGTCGGCGAAGATCTTCGACGCCTACTTCAAGGCGCTGGACGGCAGCAAGCTGTTCTTCACGCAAGCCGACCTCGACAAGTTCGCGCCCGACCGCACCAAGCTCGACGACGCCATCTGGAACGGCGACATGTCGATTCCGTTCCAGATCTTCAACCTGTACGAACAGCGCGCCGGCGAGCGTACCGCGTACGCGCTGCAGCTGCTGAAGCAGGGTTTCAATCTCGACGGCCACGGCACCTACCAGTTCGACCGCGAAAAGGCTCCCTGGGCCGCCAACACGGCGGCGCTCGATGCGCTGTGGAAGGCCCGCGTCGAGAACGACTGGATCCGCCTGAAACTTGCCGGCAAGAGCGATGCCGAAATCCGCACCACGTTGTCGCACCGTTACGAGACCTACCTGGATCGCGCGCACCAGCTCGACAGCGAGGACGTGTTCCAGACGTTCATGAATTCCTACGCGATGGCGATCGACCCGCACACGAACTACTTCGGGCCGCGCGCCAGCCAGAACTTCGCCATCACCATGAAACTGTCGCTGGAAGGCATCGGCGCGGTGCTGCAGGAACACGATGAATACACCGTGATCCGCGAAGTAGTGCCGGGCGGCCCGGCGGCGAAGTCCGGCAAGCTCGAAGTCGGCGACAAGATCGTCGGCGTCGGCCAGGGCGAATGCGGCGCGCTTGAAGACGTGGTCGGCTGGCGCATCGACGACGTGGTCGCGAAAATCCGCGGCCACAAGGGCACCGTGGTGCGCCTGGAAGTCCTGCCCGGCGAAGGTGGCCCGGACGCGAAACCCGAACTCATCACGCTGGTACGCAAGAAGGTGACGATCGCCGATTCGGTCGCCAAGAAGAAGGTCATCGACGTCAAGGACGGCGGTCGCACCATCAAGGTGGGCATCATCGACCTGCCCAGCTTCTACGAAGACTTCGACGCCGCCCGTCGCGGCGAACCCGACTACCGCAGCGCCTCGCGCGACGTCGCGAAATTGCTGAAGCAATTGAAGGCCGAACATGTCGGCGCGGTGATCGTCGACCTGCGCGACAACGGTGGCGGCTCGCTTTCTGAAGCCATCAACCTCTCCGGCTTGTTCATCGGCAAGGGTCCGGTGGTGCAGGTACGCGACAGCCGCGGCCGGGTCGAAGAGCAGGACTCCGACGAAACCATGCTGTGGTCGGGCCCGATGGCGGTGCTGGTCAACCGCGGCTCGGCCTCGGCCAGCGAGATCTTCACGGCCGCGATCCAGGACTACGGCCGCGGCTTGATCATCGGCGAGCAAACCTTCGGCAAGGGCACGGTGCAGAATCTCACCCCCCTCGACCAGCTGGCGATGAACACCAAACCCACGCTCGGTGAATTGAAGACGACCATCGCCGAATTCTTCCGCGTCGACGGCGATTCCACCCAGCTGCATGGTGTCACGCCCGACATCCTGTTCCCGCACTCGGTCGGCTACAAGGACTACGGCGAATCCAGCTACCCGAACGCGCTGCCGTGGACGCATATCCCAGCGGCCGACTACACGCCCGTTGCCAGCCAGAAGCCGCTGATCGCGCCGTTGACCGCCGAGCACGACGCGCGCGCCGCCAAGGATCCGGCGTGGAAGTTGTTGCTGGACGAAATCGCCGCAGCACGCACCCTGCACGACCAGAAGAGCGTGTCGCTCAACTATGCAACCCGCGAGGCCGAGCGCAAGAAGCAGGACGCGCAGGACGCTGCCTTCAAGGCCCGGCGCGAAGCATTGGGCGACGTGTCGGCCATCACGCTGGAACCGGATGACGGCTTGACCGCAGGCGAACGCAACGTGAAAGCCTCGGTGGCACGCGAGAAGGCGGCCAAGCAGGCCAAGGACATCGAGCTGGAAGAGGCCGCGCACATCATGGCGGATGAAGTCACGCTGTTGCGCAAGGACACCCGGCTCGCCAACGTGGTGTTGCCCGAGCAGGCGCGCAGCAAGCAGGTGGCGATGGTGGCGGGGTCCGCACCGCCGGCACCCGCGGCGAGCGCCACGCCAGCCAGCGCCAGCAGCGCGTCGCATTGATCGCTTGCCGCCACCCTCCCCGCACGCGGGGAGGGTCCGGCGCGGCACGCTCGCTCAGGCCGAGATCGCCAGCCGCTCGCTGCGGTAGACGAGCGCGGTGATCACGCCCAGAATCGCGGCCACCGCGAATCCGCACACCAGCGCCAGGCCGATCTCGCCGGCGGACACCGGGTTGCCGCGCAGCAGGTCGCTGATGCCGACCTGCTGGCCGAGCAGCGGCACCGCGTACATCCAGTGCGCGGCCTTCACCGGCATCATGCTCATCACGATCGACGGCAGGATCGGCACGAACATCACGAGGCTGAGGTAGGTTTGCGCTTCGCGGTAAGTCTTGGCGAAGGCGGCCACCATGGTCTCCAGCACCGCGAACAGCGCGATCAGCGGCAACTCCAGCAGGATGGCTTTCGCCACGAAGGCGCCGCCGAGATCGAACGCCATCCCGAGTTTCGCAGTCGGCAGGAAGTAACCGGCGATCACGAAGGCGACCGCGGTGATCACCAGGCTCACCAGCGAGAACGTGCCGATTGCGCCGAGCTTGCCGACGAGGATGCGCCAGCGCGCCACCGGGTTGGCGAACAACGGCTCCAGCGATTGCCGTTCGCGCTCGCCAGCGGTCAGGTCGATCGCGAGGTACATGCCGCCAATGTAGATCGCCAGCACGAAGAAATAGGGCAGGATGCTGAGCAGCATGCCGGCGCGCGATTGCGGCGTGGACTGGTCGCGCTTGGCGACGATCACCGGTGCCGCGATCGCAGGCGACAGCCCGCGCGCCAGCAAACGCAACGCGCCCTGCTGGCGGCTGTATTGGTTCAGCATGTCTTCCAGGCGATCGCGCGGCGTGCTGCTGCCTTGCTGCGAGGCGTCGTAGATCACCTCGACTTCCGCCGGCTTGCCGGCATTCCACGCCTGCGGATAGCTCGCAGGAATCCGCAGCACCACGTCGGTGTCGCGGTTGCGTACGGCGGCATCGGGATCGGCCAGCCCGGGCATCGGTACCAGGCCCTGTTGTTCCAGCGCGTTGATCAGGTTGGGCGCGTATTGCGCGCCGATCACCGGCACCTTCAGCGGACCCTCGGCCTTGGCCATCTGCTGGTTGACCATCAGGTTCATCATCACCACGAACAGCACCGGCCCGATCAGCGGCGCGTAGATCAGCGCGCTCATCACCGTGCGCTTGTCGCGCAGGTTTTCGCGGATTTCCTTCCACCATACGGTCATCGTGGCGTTCATGCGGCGAGTCCTTCTTCACTGCCGATCAATTTCACGAATGCATCCTCGAGGTTGGTTTCGCCGGTTTGTGCGCGCAGCGCGTCGGGCGTCTCATCCGCCACCACGCGGCCGTTCGCGATCACCACGATGCGGTCGCACAGCAGCGCGACCTCCTGCATGATGTGGCTGGAGAACAACACGCAGCGGCCCTCGGCCTTCAGGTTGCGCATGAAACTGCGCAGGCCGCGCGTCGCCATCACGTCGAGGCCGTTGGTCGGCTCATCGAGAATCACGTTCTTCGGATCGTGCACCAGCGCCCGCGCGATCGCGGTCTTCACCCGCTGCCCCTGCGAAAAGCCTTCGGTACGGCGATCGAGGATGTCGCGCATTTCCAGCGCGTCGACCAGCTTCTCGCGGCGCGCCTGCAACACGGCCTCGTCGACGCCATGCAGGCGCGCGAAGTAGTCGATGTTCTCGCGCGCGGTGAGGCGCTTGTAGAGTCCGCGCGCATCCGGCAACACGCCGAGCTGGCGGCGAACGCCGAGCGGATCGACCGCCGCGTCGATGCCGTTCACCAGCACCTGGCCGGCATCCGGCTTCATCAGCGTGTAGAGCATCCTCAACGTGGTGGTCTTGCCGGCACCATTGGGGCCGAGCAGGCCGGTGATCTCGCCGTCACGCGCGCTGAAGCTCACGCCATCGACGGCCTTCACTTCGCCGAAGGCCTTGTGCAAGTCTTTTACTTCTATCATGGCGCGGCTCCATTGAAGTTCACGAACGCCGGAATCGGCCCGATCCGCTTCAGGCAAGTGGCATCCAGCGTTTTCGGGTCGAGCTTGTCGATGAATTCGTTGACGAGCTTCGGCATGCAGCCGATGGCGAGTTCGCCATGGCCCATGCCCTTGAGTTCCAGCACGCGGCCGTTCGACAGGCCCTTCAACACTTCCTGCGCGAAACGCGGTGGCGTCACCGGATCGCGTTCGCCGGAAAGGATCAAGGTCGGAATCGACGACTTGAACGGCTGGTGGAAATCCTTCGGCATTGCCCCGCGCGGCCACACCGAGCAGGCGGCCTCGATGCGCTTGATCGGCATCTGCCCCAACAAGGTGTCGTCGTCCTGCGGGCGCGGCGTCAGGAACGGCGCATCCTCGGCACACATCACCGACATCTGCATCCCGCCATTCATGCCGGCATCGAGATCGCCCTTGCCGATCTGGACCTGCCCGAGCAACGGCTGGTAATTGCCCTTGGCGGCCTGCTGGATGTCCAGCGGCAGCAACGCGGAGGCCTGCGCGTTGTACGCGAACAGGTGCACCAGTCCGGCCAGCGTGTCGCCGTTGACGGTGCGGGTGACCGTCGCGAACGT
Organism: Rhodanobacteraceae bacterium; assembly: GCA_035701705.1. GTDB lineage: Bacteria > Pseudomonadota > Gammaproteobacteria > Xanthomonadales > Rhodanobacteraceae > 66-474. Next base: position 5,686 of record DASSRT010000304.1, on the reverse strand, counting down.
GCGAGGATCGCGGAAGCTCACGTTCGGGACGGGCGTGGCCACGAGCCTGGCGTGCAGGTCCAGCAGCGTCTTGCGCCAGTCGCCGAATTGTTTGTCGCACGCCGGCGTGGCAACGCAACTTGCGACCTGCAGCTTGAGCGCGCGTTCGAGATCGGCCGCGAAGGTTTCACCGAGGATCAACGAATTCGGCGCAACGCTGTCGAGCACGATGCTGCGCACGCCGTCCGGATGCGTGCCGGCGTATTGTTGTGCCATGCGCGTGCCGTAGGAGATGCCGATAAGGTCAAGCTTCGGTGCGCCCAGTGCCTGGCGCACGGCTTCGAGGTCGGCGACCGCGATGGTCGTCGTGTAGTAGCGCGGATCCGCCTTCAGCTCGACCTCGGCCAGACACTGCGCGATGTCTTGCTTGGCGCGCGCCGCGTCGAACGGCAGGTCTGCGCTGGCCTTCTGCGCCTTCTCGGCCTGCGGACAGGACAAGGCATTCGAGCCGCCGGTGCCGCGCTGGTCGACCAGCAGCACGTCGTGGTGCTTCAGCAGCGGCTTGAAGGCGCCGGCGATCTCGGGATAGGTGTCGATCGCCGATTGCCCCGGGCCACCGGCGAGCATGGTCACCATGTCCGGCGCCGGCAGCGCCGATTCGGACTTGATGATGGCAACGCGCAGCTTGATCGTTCGCGAGTGCGGGTCGGCGCGATTTTCCGGTACCGGGAAATCCGCACAGAACGCGGGAATCGTCGCGCTGCTGTGCGGCTTCTTCAGCTGGCACGCCGTCAAGGTCAGCGTGCCCACCTTCAACGTCGCCAACGCGGCCGGCTTGGTGGGTGCAGGCGCTGGCGCGGGCGCGCTGCTCGCGGCTGCGGCGACGTCGGCCGCGGGTGCGGCATCCTTGTGGTGGTGGCGCCCCAACCATTGCCAACCGATCACGCCGAGCGCGATCACGATCGCGATGACGCGCAGGCCCATCCGTGCATTCATTTTCATTCAGCGTCCCTCATCCGGGTCGAACATCGTCTCGATGCGTTGCTTGAACAGCCGCGCCAGCTTGAAGGCCAACGGCAGGCTGGGGTCGTACTTGCCGGTCTCGATCGCGTTGATGGTCTGGCGCGACACGTCCAGATGCTCGGCCAGCGTGCCCTGCGACCAGCCATGCGCTTCGCGCAATTCGCGCACGCGGTTCTTCATGCGCAATCCCGCATGCCCCAGGCACCCGTGTACCAGCGGCTCAGGGCCATCCGGGTCACGCCATAGACAACACACAACGCGGGAAACACCCAGATCAGGACGTCGCCGCCGACGTTCCACACCTTCGAGGCAACGAGGAAGCCGCCGATGAGGCTGAGCGTGCCGACCGTGGCGGTGGCGATGCCCAGCGCCATCAAGTGCAGGCGCTGCTGCAATTCGTCGCTCGCCAGCACCCGGTGCGCCATCAGGGCGATCACCGCGGCGACAGGCACCACCGGACTGATCGCCAGCACGATCTTCAACCAGCTCTCGCCCGCGCCGCGCGCCAATGGCCACAGCCAGAACAGCACGGCGATGTACACCGCCATCAGCAGCAGCACGTACAGGTTGTAGCGCTTGTACGAAAATCGGGTCATGGTGCGGGCGTCTCGTCCTGTCAAGCAACATTGACAGGGACAAGTTACCGGCCCGCCCACGACATGTCAAGCTACCTTTACATCAAGTCGTGGTGCAGTTTGAGTCTTTTCCGTTCGCGTTGAGCGTAGCCCGCGCAGCGGGCGGAGTCGAAACGCATGCTGCCCTTCGACTTCGGCACTTTCGGGCCAAAGCTCAGGGCTTGCCCCGGACTTGATCCGGGGGCGAACGGAATTTCAGCTCGGGCCACTACCTGAAATCACGGTCCCGTGGGCGTCGCGTCACTCCCCGTGCTCGAACGTCTCCAGCGCAGCGTTGAGGGTCGCGCTGGGACGCATCGCGGCAGCCACCTTCTGCATGTCGGGACGGTAGTAGCCGTCGAGTTCGACCGGCTGGCCCTGCACGCCGTTCAACTCGCCAACGATGGTGGCTTCGGCGGCTTCCAGCTGCGCCGCCAGCGGGGCGAAACGGGTGGCGAGTTGGGCGTCGTCGTGCTGGTCGGCGAGCGCCCGCGCCCAGTACATCGCGAGATAGAAATGACTGCCGCGGTTGTCGAGTTCGCCGAGCTTGCGCGAGGGCGACTTGTTGGTTTCGAGCAGGCGGCCGGTGGCCGCATCCAATGCCGACGCCAGCACCTGCGCGCGCGGATTGCCGCAGGTACGGCCGAGGTGTTCGAGCGAAGCGCCAAGCGCCAGGAATTCGCCGAGCGAATCCCAGCGCAGGTAATCCTCCGCCACGAACTGCTGCACATGCTTGGGCGCACTGCCGCCCGCGCCGGTTTCGAACAGTCCGCCACCGGCCATCAGCGGCACGATCGACAGCATCTTGGCGCTGGTGCCGAGCTCCATGATCGGGAACAGGTCTGTCAGGTAATCGCGCAGCACGTTGCCCGTCACCGAGATGGTGTCTTCACCACGGCGGATGCGCGCAAGCGAGAAGCGGATGGCGTCTTCCGGCGCCATGCTGCGGATGTCGAGGCCCGTGGTGTCGTGGTCCTTGAGGTAACGCTCGACCTTCTTCAGCACTTCGGCGTCATGGGCGCGCGCGGGATCGAGCCAGAACACCGCCGGCGTGCCGGACAGGCGTGAGCGCGACACCGCCAGCTTCACCCAGTCGGCGATCGGCGCGTCGCGGGTTTCGCACATGCGCCAGATGTCGCCGGCCTCGACCGCGTGCTCGAAGATCTGCTGGCCGTCCTGATCGGTGACGCGCACCACGCCCGCGCAGGGAATCTGGAAAGTCTTGTCATGCGAGCCGTATTCCTCGGCCTTGTCCGCCATCAGGCCGACGTTGGGCACGCTGCCCATCGTCGCCGGATCGAACGCGCCGTGCGCCTTGCAATCCTCGACCACCACCGCGTAGATGCCGGCGTAGCTGCGGTCGGGGATGACGGCCTTGACGTCCTGGCGCTCGCCGTGGGCGTTCCACATCTTGCCCGAGTCGCGGATCATCGCCGGCATCGAGGCGTCGATGATGACGTCCGACGGCACGTGCAGGTTGGTGATGCCCTGTTCGGAATTGACCATCGCCAGCGGCGGACGCTGCACGTATTCGGCGACGATGCCACCCTTGATCGCCGCCTGTTCGGCCTCCGGCAGTTTCGGCAGGCACGCGTACAAATCGCCGAGCCCGTTGTTCGGATTGAAGCCGGCCTGCTTGAGCGCCTCGGCGTGCTTGCCGAGCACGTCGCTGAAGAATTCGCTGACCACCACGCCGAACATGATCGGATCGGACACCTTCATCATGGTGGCCTTGAAGTGCACCGAGAACAGCACGCCCTGCGCCTTGGCGTCGGCGATCTGGGCGCGGATGAAGGCCGCTAGCGCCTTGTGGCTCATCACCGCGGCATCGACGATCTCGCCGGCCGCGACCTTGATCGACTCCTTGAGCACGCGCGCCTGCCCATCCGCGCCTTCGAGCACGACCTTCAGGCTGCCGGCCTTGTCCAGCGTGCGCGATTTTTCCGAGCCATAGAAATCACCGCCATCCATGTGCGCGACGTGGGTCTTCGAGTCCGCGCTCCACGCACCCATCTTGTGCGGATGCTTCTTCGCATAGGCCTTGACCGAAGCCGGCGCGCGTCGATCGGAATTGCCTTGCCGGATGACCGGATTGACCGCGCTGCCCTTGACGCGGTCGTAGCGCGCCTTGGCGTCCTTTTCGACGTCGTCTTTCGGCGCGTCGGGATAATCCGGCAGCGCGTAGCCTTGGCCCTGCAACTCCCGGATCGCGGCCTTCAGCTGCGGCAGCGATGCGCTGATGTTCGGCAGCTTGATGATGTTGGCCTCGGGCTGCAGCACCAGCCGGCCCAGCTCGGCCAGATCATCCACCACTTTCTGGTTGTCCTGCAGCCGCTCGGGGAACTGCGACAGGATGCGCCCGGCCAGCGAGATGTCACGCGTTGCAAAGCCCACGCCTGCCGACGCAGCAAAGGCTTCGATGATCGGCAACAATGATGCGGTCGCGAGGAACGGCGCTTCATCGGTCAGCGTGTAGATGATGGTGGGCGTGGCAGGCATCGAGCTTTCCTTCCGGGCAACAGGCAAGCAGCCATTGTCGCGGGTTGCGCGCTTGCCGCCAAGCAGCCCGGCGCGACCCACGCCACCACCGGGGATGCCGGCACGATGCTGATTGCCTTCAACAAGCCCTTCAACGTGCTGTGCCAATTCACCGACCATGGCACGCCACCACGGCGCACGCTGGGTGAATTCGGCTTGCCGCCGAACGTGTATCCCGCGGGGCGCCTCGACTACGATTCCGAAGGCCTGCTGCTGCTGACCGACGACGGCGCGCTCGCGCACCGGATCACCGATCCGCGCTACAAGGAATCCAAAACCTACCTGGTGCAGGTGGAGGGCAGGCCGGACGCGACTTCGATCCAGCACCTGCGCCGCGGCGTCGCGTTGAAGGACGGCCTGACCCGACCCGCCGTCGCGCGCCTGATCACCGAAGCACCCGAGTGGCTGTGGCCGCGCGATCCTCCGGTACGCTTTCGCAAGTCGGTCCCGGACGCATGGCTGGAACTCACGATCCAGGAGGGTCGCAACCGGCAGGTGCGGCGCATGACCGCCGCGGTCGGGCTGCCCACCTTGCGATTGATCCGAACGCGCATCGGCACGCACGCGCTGGATGGTCTCGCGCCGGGCGAGCATCGGCACGTCAGTGCGGGATCCCCGGCGGGCACACCGAGGGCGACACGGCGATGAATTTCAAGGACCACTTCTCTGCGCACGCCGAGCTGTATCGCGCCGCGCGACCCCACTATCCGGATGCGCTGTTCGACTGGATCGCCGGTGCGTCGCCGTCACGCGCCTGCGCATGGGATGCGGGTTGCGGCAATGGCCAGGCGAGCGTCGCGCTGGCGGAGCGTTTCGAGCGCATGATCGCGAGCGACCCGAGCCGCGAACAGATCCGCAATGCCGAAGCCCGTCCGAACATCGAGTACCGCTGCGAGCGCGGCGAACACGCCACGCTGCCGGATGGCTCCGCCGACGCCATCATCGTCGCGCAAGCCCTGCACTGGTTCGACCTGCCGGCCTTCGCGGCACAAGTGCAGCGAGTCGCGAAACCGGGCGCGTTGTTTGCGGCATGGTGTTATGCCGGTTGCAGCGTGACGCCCGCGGTCGACGCCATCATCGCGCGACTCTACGACGACACGCTCGGCGCCTGCTGGTCGCCGGAACGACGCTTCGTCGACGAGGGTTACGCGTCATTCGAATTGCCATTTGCATCCGTGCCGGCGCCAACGATGGAACTGCGTGTCGACTGGCCCGCGCGGCACCTGCTCGCTTACCTCGACTCGTGGTCGGCGGCCCAGCGTTATCGAAGGGAACACGGTCGCGATGCCATCGCGGCGATCACGCAAGATTTGCTCGCCGCCTGGGGCGATGCGGAAACGCCGCGCCCGGTGCGCTGGCAACTGGCGATCCGGGCCTGGCGCGTCGCAGCGGCAGGCGCATAGCGCCGGTAACAGCGGCCACGCCAGCAACCCTCATTCATCACGCAGCGCGCTTCGGCAACGGCTCGCTACGCGCCAATGCGAAAGCATGCGCGCGCATTGGCGGTGGTTTGCGCGGCAACAGCTTCGGGA
>DASSRT010000303.1:0-3411 GCA_035701705.1 Rhodanobacteraceae bacterium | reverse complement strand
TCGGCGAGGTACAGCAGGATGGCGCCGGATTCGAACACGCTGATCGGTGCGCCGCCGCCCACCGGATCGTGGTCGACGATCGCCGGCATCTTGTTGTTGGGCGAGATCGCCAGATACGCCGGCGCGAACTGGTCGCCGCGGCCGATGTCGACCGGCTTCAGTGTGTAGGCCAGGCCGGCCTCTTCGAGGAACAGCGTGATCTTGTGGCCGTTCGGCGTCGGCCAGTAGTAGAGATCCAACATGCTACGAACCACCGGACGACCTGTTGCGCTCGACAGCTTGCGTGCCGGCGGTGCTCGCAATGCTCACGTACTGACGTGTACGTTCCGCTTGCTCCGCTCCGGCGTCCCGCAATCTGCCTTCGCTCGCGACGGTCTCCGGCGGTTCTCTCCATCGTGTTTGGCAGAAGGACCCAGTCTAGCGCGGCCCCTGTCCATCGCGATTCAAGGCACTGTGGCGCATGCCGTAGCCGAAATAGATCGCGAAGCCGATCAGCATCCACACAATGAAACGGATATAGGTGTCGCGATCGAGCCCGCCAATCATCCGGAAATGGCCGTCGATGACCCATGGCCAGCCGATGATCAGGAACAGCGAGAACACCACGCCCAGCGGCGCCAGCACGTACAGGAACGGCGTGCGGAAACGGCGTTGCAGGTGCGGCTTGCGGATGCGCAGGATCAGCACCGAGGCGCAGATCAGGATGAAGGCCGAGAGCGTGCCGATGTTGACCAGCTTGGCCAGTTCGGTCAGCGGCACGAAGCCCGCGGCGATCGCGGTGGCGATGCCGAGGATCACGGTGGGCCGGTACGGCGTGTTGTATTTCGGATGGCTCTTCGCGAACCAGCGCGGCAGCAGGCCGTCACGCGACAGCGCGAACCAGATCCGCGCCGCACCGAGCATGAAGGCGAACACCACGCTGGCGATGCCGGCGACCGCGGCGACGTTGATCACGCCAGAAATCCAGTGCAGGCCGCGATCCTGGAACGCCGCGCTCACCGGCGCCGGCACGTTGAGCTGGGTGTAGTGCACCATCCCGGTCAACACCAGCGAGACGCCGAAGTACATCGTCATCGACACCACCAGCGACAGCACCACCGCCCACGGCAGGTCGCGCTGCGGATTCTTCGATTCCTCGGCAGCGGTGGTCAGGGTGTCGTAGCCGAAGCAGGCGAAGAACACGATGCTGGCCGCCGCCATCACGCCGGCCCAGCCGTACTGCAGCGAACCGTCGGCGTGCACGATGGTTTTCGGGATCAGCGGATGCCAGAGGCTCGGGTCGACGAAGAACGCGCCGACCACGATCACGATGGCGACGCCGAGGACCTTCAGGGCCACCACGAAGGTGTTGAAGCGCGCGCCGATCTCGGTGCGGAAAATCTGCAGGCCCGCGATCAGCAAGGCCACCACCGCCGCCCACAGGTTGAACACCGCACCGTCGGCTTCGCCGTAGGCCGCACGCAAGGCCAGCGGCAATTGCCAACCGGTGATCTGGTGGATCAATGATTGCAGGTAGTTGGAGGTGCCCGCCGCCACCACCGCGACGATCAGCGCATATTCGACCAGCAGGTCCCAACCGATGATCCACGCGGGCAGTTCGCCCAGCACCGCGTAGCCGTAGGTGTAGGCACTGCCGGTGACCGGGATCATGCCGGCGAACTCGGCGTACGCGAGCGCCGCGCAGGCGCTGCCGATGCCGGCGATCAGGAAACTCAGGATGATCGCCGGGCCTGCGTGCAGCGCAGCTTCGTGCGGCGCCAGCACGAACACGCCGACACCGACGATCGCGCCGATGCCAATGGCGGTGAGCTGCCACACGCCCATGCTGCGCTGGAAGTCGCGGCTTGCGCCGGCGTCAGCCTGCAACTGCTCCACGGATTTGTGCCGCACCAGACTGCTGAAGAAGCCCATCGCGTTGTCCCCTCGGCGCACGATTCGACCGAGCATAACGGCGCGCGCGAATCAATGTTTGTGCCGTCAGTAACAGTCGGGTTGGAGCGCGGCTGCGGCTGCGCGACAATCTACGCTCCGGCACGGCCCGCGAAACACGCCGCAATATCCGGTCCCCGCCACCGCTATTGTTGGCAAGGGTTCGTCCGCAATCCGCCTATCGTCGAGCATGGCCCACAAGAAGAAACGCAGCCGCGCGCAACACCGCAATGCCAAGCCGCTCGAACAGGTGGAGTTGCCGCTGCCGCTGTTCGATGCACGCGCGCTGGAGCTGCCGCCCGAGCCGCGGCCCGACACCTCGCGCCCGGCGGATGCGTCGCCCCGTTCCACCCGCACCATCGAATTCCTGTTGCGCGCATTGCCGATGGGTTGGCGCGACAAGACCCGCGACCTGCTGGTGCTGGTGCGGATGGATCGCCCGATCGGCGCACTGCTGTTGCTGTGGCCGACCTGGTGGGCCTTGTGGCTGGCTTCCGACAAGCTGCTGCCATCGTGGAAGTACCTCGCCGTCTTCACGGCCGGCGTGTTCGTGATGCGCGCCGCCGGTTGCGCGATGAACGACTTCGCCGACCGCAAGCTCGATCCGCAGGTCGCGCGCACCGCGGGCCGGCCGCTCGCCGCCGGACGCGTGAAACCCTGGGAAGCAGTGCTGGTGTTCGTGGTGCTGTGCCTGGCCGGCTTCGGCCTGGTGCTCGCCTTCACCAATCGGCTGACCATCGAACTTTCGTTCGTCGGCGCCGCGCTGGCGGCGCTGTACCCGTTCGCCAAGCGCTACACGCAACTGCCGCAGGTGGTGCTGGGTGCGGCCTTCGGCTGGGGCATTCCGATGGCCTATGCCGCGATCACCAATGACGTGCCACCACTTGCCTGGTTGCTGTTCCTCGCCAACGTGGTGTTCTCGGTGGTCTACGACACCGAGTACGCGATGGTCGATCGCGATGACGACCTGCGCGCCGGCGCCAAGTCCACCGCGATCCTGTTCGGTGACGCCGACCTGCCGATCATCGGGATCCTGATGGCGACCTTGTTGTTCACCCTGCTGCTGGTCGGCCAGCGCGCGCAACTGGAATGGCCATGGCTCGCCGGGCTCGGCGTCGCCCTGCTGCTGTTCGCGTGGCAGCTGTGGAACATGCGCTGGCGCCAGCCGCAGGCCTGCCTGGCCGCCTTCCGCAACAACAACTGGGTCGGCGGCGTGGTCTGGCTGGGGCTGGTGGTGGCGCTGGCGATTCGCTGACGCCGCATCGGCGCGCGCGGCGACGAGCGCGCAATCACGTGCGTCACTCGCCCGCCGGCAACACCGACAACACTTCCTTGACGGTGGTCAGTCCACGCCGCACCTGGGTGGCCGCCGAAATGCGCAGCGGCTGCATGCCATCTTCTAGGGCGAAACCGGTGAAGGCGGCAAGATCGAGTTGCGCGCTGACCATGCCGCGCAAGCGCGGCGTGATCGTCATCATTTCG
>DASSRT010000302.1:0-5216 GCA_035701705.1 Rhodanobacteraceae bacterium | reverse complement strand
CGCCGCCAAAACGCTCCGCGCCCACCTTCGTCAGCGCCGCCGTCAGCGTCGTCTTGCCATGGTCAACGTGACCAATCGTGCCCACGTTCACGTGCGGCTTCTTGCGCTCGAATTTCTCTTTGGACATGGCGTTCTACCTTTCTGCTGTCTGCAAGTTCTTGGCGGATTTCAGTTCTGCGGCTTGGGATGAATCTTTGTTCGGGACCCGGGACCCGGGACCCGGCTCTCGTCAGCTCTTCTTGATGATCGTCTCGGCGATGTTGTTCGGCGCTTCGGCGTAATGGTCGAATTCCATCGTGAAGGTGGCGCGGCCCTGGGTCAGCGACCGGATGGTGGTCGCATAACCGAACATCTCGCCCAGCGGCACGAACGAATCGATGGTCTTGCCCGAAGGCGTATCTTCCTGACCGCGCAGGATGCCGCGACGGCGGGAAAGATCGCCCATCACGTCGCCGACGTAATCTTCCGGCGTCACCACCTCGACCTTCATGATCGGCTCAAGCAGCACCGGCGAGGCCTTGGCGAAGCCCTGCTTGAACGCCATGGATGCCGCGATCTTGAACGCCATTTCCGACGAGTCGACGTCGTGGTACGAGCCGAACACCAGCTTGACCTTGGTGCCCACCACCGGGAAGCCGGCGAGCGGACCGCTGGTGATGGTCTCGCGCAGACCCTTTTCGACCGAGGGGATGAATTCCTTCGGAATCACGCCACCGGTGATGTCGTTGATGAACAGGAAGTCGTCCTTGATCAACGGCGCGATCTTCGGATCGGCGCGATCGGCATCGCTGATCGGCGACAGCTCGATCACCACGTGGCCGTACTGGCCCTTGCCGCCCGATTGCTTGGCGTGCTTGTAGTCGGACTTGACGTCGCTGGAACGGATCGTTTCGCGATATGCCACCTGCGGCTTGCCGACATTGGCTTCCACGTTGAACTCGCGGCGCATGCGGTCGACCAGGATGTCGAGATGCAACTCGCCCATGCCGGAGATGATGGTCTGGCCGGACTCCTCGTCGGTGCGCACGCGGAAGGACGGATCCTCCTGCGCGAGGCGCGACAACGCCATGCCCATCTTTTCCTGGTCGGACTTGGTCTTCGGCTCGACCGCCATCGAAATCACCGGCTCCGGGAACGTCATGCGCTCGAGCGTGATCACGTGATCGGCCGCGCACAGCGTATCGCCAGTGGTGACGTCCTTCAGGCCGACCGCCGCGGCGATGTCGCCGGCGCAGACTTCCTTGATTTCCTTGCGGTCGTTCGAGTGCATCTGCAGGATGCGGCCGATGCGCTCCTTCTTCGACTTGACCGGGTTGTAGACCTGGTCGCCGGAATTGAGCGTGCCGGAATAGACGCGGAAGAACGTGAGCGAACCGACGAACGGATCGGTCATGATCTTGAACGCGAGCGCGGAGAATGGCGCCGAATCGCTGGCGTCGCGATGCGCTTCGTGGTCGAGCTCATCCACGCCCGCCACCGGCGGACGATCGGTCGGCGACGGCAGCAGGTTCACCACCGCGTCCAGCATCGCCTGCACGCCCTTGTTCTTGAAGGCGGTGCCGCAATAGACCGGAATGATTTCGTTCGCCAGCGTGCGTTGACGCAGGCCCGCAATGATCCCGGCCTCGTCGAGGTCACCCTCTTCGAGGTACTTGTTCATCAGGTCTTCGCTGGCTTCCGCAGCGGACTCGACCATGAAGCTGCGCGCTTCGGCCGCCTTGTCGGCAAGGTTCGCCGGGATGTCCTGGTACTCGAACTTCATGCCCTGGGACGCCATGTCCCAGATGATCGCCTTCATCTTGATGAGGTCGACCACGCCTTCGAAGTTGTCCTCGACACCGATCGGCACCACCATCGGCACCGGGCGCGCACCCAGGCGCGACTTCAGCTGCGACACCACCTTGTCGAAGTTGGCGCCGGTACGATCCATCTTGTTGACGAAGGCGAGACGCGGCACCTTGTACTTGTTGGCCTGGCGCCACACCGTCTCGGACTGCGGCTGCACGCCGCCGACCGCACACAGCACGAACACCGCGCCATCGAGCACGCGCAACGAGCGCTCGACTTCGATCGTGAAGTCGACGTGTCCGGGGGTGTCGATGATGTTGAAGCGGTACTGGTCCATCGAGCCATCCATGCCCTTCCAGAACGCCGTGGTGGCGGCGGAAGTGATGGTGATGCCACGCTCCTGCTCCTGCTCCATCCAGTCCATCGTGGCCGCGCCATCGTGCACCTCGCCAATCTTGTGATTGACGCCGGTGTAGAAAAGGATGCGCTCGGTGGTCGTGGTCTTGCCGGCATCAATGTGGGCCATGATGCCGAAGTTCCGATAGCGCTCGATGGGGGTAGTGCGTGCCATGATCGACTCAATAATTCAAAGAACGGCCTTTCTGCTGCGCGCCCGTTACGGACGCGCGCAAACCAATTACCAGCGGTAGTGCGAGAAGGCCTTGTTGGCTTCCGCCATGCGATGGGTTTCTTCACGCTTCTTGACTGCGCCGCCACGATTCTCCGAGGCCTCCAGCAACTCCGCCGCCAGCTTGCGCGGCATCGAGGTCTCACCACGCTTGCGCGCCGCCTCGATGGTCCAGCGCATCGCCAGCGCGGTGCGGCGCGATGCGCGCACTTCGACCGGCACCTGGTAGGTGGCACCACCGACGCGCCGCGACTTCACTTCCACCGCGGGCGCAACGTTGTTCAGCGCCTTTTCGACCAGCGCGACGGGCTCGGGGTTCTTCTCGCCCAGATGGTCGAGCGCACCATAGACGATGCTCTCGGCAACCGACTTCTTGCCGCTCTGCATCACCATGTTGATGAAGCGCGCGATCAGCTGGCTGCCGTGCTTGGGGTCCGGCAGGATGACGCGGGCGGGATGGGAACCTTTACGTGACATATTGGATCTTCCGTAGGGCGAGCCGTGGCCCGCCATGGTCTTGGGGTCGGCGGGTCGAGGCCCGCCCTACATCAAGCCTTCGGGCGCTTGGCGCCGTACTTGGAACGCGACTTGCGACGCTTGGCGATGCCGGCGCAATCGAGCGAGCCGCGCACGGTGTGGTAACGCACACCCGGCAGGTCCTTCACGCGACCGCCGCGCACGAGCACCACCGAGTGCTCCTGCAGGTTGTGGCCTTCGCCGCCGATGTAGCTGATGATCTCGTAGCCATTGGTCAGGCGGACCTTGGCCACCTTGCGCATGGCCGAGTTCGGCTTCTTCGGGGTGGTGGTGTACACGCGCGTGCACACACCGCGACGCTGCGGGCAGTTCTGCAATGCCGGAGAGTCGCTCTTGTAGGTCTTCGGGCTGCGCGGTCGGCGCACCAACTGGTTGACAGTTGCCATTTACCGGATGTCCTGGAAAAACCGTTGAATTGGGAAAAATCAAGGGCAGACCGGAAACCCGGTCTGCCCAGAAGCGGAATTTTAACACGGAATCACGAATCTGGACAAGCCTTCGCGCCGCCTGAGCATCCTGCTCTCGAACACGAAGCGCATCCGTTGCGCCTCATTTCGATGGTGCCGCGCGCACGAGGCGCGCGGCGGGGTCATCATCAGGCCGCGGTGTGCGGCGTCTCGCCAGCGGATTCGCCCGCCTCTTCGAACACGGCAGACACGTTGGCCAGCGTTTCCATCTCGGCGTCCGTCAGGCCAGGCGTGCTCTTGCGCTGCGCATGGAAGGCCAATCCGGTACCGGCAGGAATCAAGCGCCCCACTATAACGTTTTCCTTCAGGCCGCGCAAGTCATCGCGTTTGCCGCGCACCGCGGCATCGGTGAGTACCCGCGTGGTCTCCTGGAACGAAGCCGCCGAAATGAAGGATTCGGTGGCCAGCGAGGCCTTGGTGATGCCAAGCAGCACCGGAATCGCGGTGGCCACATGTTCGTTGCGGCCTTCCGTCTTGCGGTTGGTCTCGCGGAACAGGATGCGGTCGACCTGCTCACCACGCAAATAAGTGGTGTCGTTGGGCTCGACGACCTCGACCTTGCGCAGCATCTGGCGAATGATCGCCTCGATGTGCTTGTCGTTGATCTTCACGCCCTGCAGGCGGTAGACGTCCTGGATTTCCTTGACCAGGTACGCCGCCAGCCGCTCGACGCCCAGCAGGCGCAGGATGTCGCGCGGATCGGACTCGCCGTCCACCACGGTTTCGCCCTTCTCGACGTGCTCGCCCTCGAACACCACGATGTGACGCCACTTCGGGATCAGATCCTCGTGCTCGTTGCCGTCCGCGTCCTTGATGATCAGGCGCTGCTTGCCCTTGGTGTCCTTGCCGAAGCTGACCACGCCCGAGACTTCGGCCAGGATTGCCGGCTCCTTGGGCTTCCTGGCTTCGAACAGGTCCGCGACGCGCGGCAGGCCGCCGGTGATGTCGCGGGTCTTGGACGATTCCTGCGGGATACGCGCGATCACGTCGCCGACGCCGACGTCGGCGCCGTCCTGGATCGACACGATCGCACCGGCCGGCAGGTAGGACTGCGCCGGAATGTCGGTGCCCGGAAGTTTCAGGTCCTGGCCCTTCTTGTCTTCCAGGCGCACCGCTGGACGCAGGTCCTTGGCGTTGCTGCCGCGGCGCTTGGGATCGGTCACGACGACGCTTTCGAGGCCGGTCAGTTCGTCGATCGACGACTGCACCGTCACGCCATCGACGAAGTCGATGTAGCGCACGCGGCCGGCCACCTCGGTGACGATCGGATGGGTGTGCGGATCCCAGTTGGCGACGGTCTGGCCCGCCTTCACTTCGGCGCCGTCCTTGACCTGGATGGTCGCGCCGTACGGCACCTTGTAGCGTTCGCGTTCGCGGCCGTTGGCGTCGATCAGGCTGACTTCGCCCGAACGCGACACCGCCACCAGGTGACCCTGCGAGTGCTTGACGGTCTTGAGATTGTTGAACTTGAGCTTGCCGGTGGTCTTGATGGTCACGTTGTCCACGGCAGCCGCACGCGAAGCGGCGCCGCCGATGTGGAACGTACGCATCGTCAGCTGGGTACCGGGCTCGCCGATCGACTGTGCGGCGATCACGCCCACCGCTTCGCCGATGTTGACGAGGTGCCCGCGCGCGAGGTCGCGCCCGTAGCACAGCGCGCACACGCCGAACTCGGACTCGCAGGTGATCGGCGAACGCACCTTGATGCTCTGCACGCCGGCGGCGTCGAGCTTCTCCACCAGCGCTTCGTCGAGCAGGGTGTTGCGCTCGACGATCGGCTCGTTGTCCTCGCCCGG
>DASSRT010000301.1:0-2163 GCA_035701705.1 Rhodanobacteraceae bacterium | reverse complement strand
CGGCGAAATCCGCAGCTACACCATGAACTTCGGGCCCCAGCACCCGGCCGCGCACGGCGTGCTGCGCCTGGTGATGGAGATGGAAGGCGAGACCATCCTGCGCATCGATCCGCACATCGGCCTGCTGCATCGCGGCACCGAGAAACTGGCCGAGTCCAAGCCGTTCAACCACTCGATCGGCTACATGGACCGCCTCGACTACGTGTCGATGATGTGCAACGAGCACGCCTACGTGCGCGCGATCGAACAGCTGGTCGGCATCGAAGCGCCGGAACGCGCGCAGTGGATCCGCACCCTGTTCGACGAAGTCACGCGCATCCTCAACCACCTGATGTGGATCGGTTCCAACGCGCTCGACCTCGGCGCGATGGCGGTGTTCCTGTATGCGTTCCGCGAGCGCGAGGAATTGATGGATTGCTACGAGGCGGTGTCGGGCACGCGCATGCATGCCACGTACTACCGCCCCGGCGGCGTCTATCGTGACCTGCCGGCGAAGATGATCCAGTACAAGGAATCGCCCTGGCACAAGGGCAAGGACCTGAAGCGCATGAATGCGTGGCGCGAGGGTTCGATGCTGGATTTCCTGGAAGCCTTCGCCAAGGACTTCCAGCACAAGGTCGACGAGTACGAAGAGCTGCTCACCGACAACCGCATCTGGAAGCAGCGCACCGTCGACATCGGCATCATCAGTCCCGAGCGCGCGATGGCGCTGGGCATGACCGGCCCGATGCTGCGTGGCTCGGGCATCGAGTGGGACCTGCGCAAGAAGCAACCCTACGCGAAATACGCCGAGGTCGATTTCGACATCCCGGTCGGCACCCATGGTGATTGCTACGACCGTTACCTCGTGCGCGTCAACGAGATGCGCCAGTCGGGGCGGATCATCCTGCAGTGCGTGGATTGGCTGAAGAAGAACCCCGGCCCGGTGATGATCGAGAACTACAAGGTCGCGCCGCCCAGGCGCGAGGACATGAAGGAATCGATGGAAGCGTTGATCCATTGGTTCAAGCTGTTCACCGAGGGCTACAGCGTGCCGGCCGGCGAAACCTACGCCGCGGTCGAGGCGCCGAAAGGCGAATTCGGCTGCTACATGGTTTCCGATGGCGCCAACAAGCCGTTCCGCGTGCACCTGCGCGCGCCCGGCTTCGCGCACCTGTCGTCGACCAACGAAACCACGCGCGGGCACATGCTGCCGGACGTGGTGGCGATGATCGGCACCTTCGATCTGGTGTTCGGGGAGGTGGATCGATGATCACTCGCGCACTACATGTCGCGAATACCCCCTTCGGCACGAAGGGGGTCGCCGCGAAGTGGCGGGGGGTGCCGTGATCGGTAGCAAAGGCCATCCCCCTCGGTCCCCCTTCCTGCGGAAGGGGGAAGAACGCGTTCCCTGCGAATCATGGGGAGACTGCGCATGAAAGCCACCGGCAATTTCGACAAGGTCAAGGACGTCGACCCGATGGTCGCGTTGACGGACGCCACGCGCGCGCACATCGACCATTGGGCGGCGAAATTCCCGCCCGAACGCAAGCGCTCGGCGCTGATCCAGGGCCTGATGGCGGCGCAGGAACAGAACGGTGGGTACCTCACCGATGCGCTGATGGTGGCGACCGCGAAGTACCTCGGCCAGCCGCCGTTGTACGCCTACGAAGTTGCGACGTTCTATTCGATGTTCGAGACCGAAACGGTCGGGCGCCACAACGTCGCGGTGTGCACCAACATTTCGTGCTGGCTGAACGGTGCGGACGGCATCGTGCAGCACTGCGAGAAGAAGCTCGGCGTGAAATTGGGCGGCAGCACCGCCGACGGGCGCATCTATCTCAAGAAGGAAGAGGAATGCCTCGCGGCTTGCTGCGGCGCGCCGATGATGGTGGTCGATGGCCACTATCACGAGAAGCTGACGCCCGAGAAGGTCGATGAAATTCTGGATGGATTGAAGTGACGTTGTAGGAGGGTCGCGAGGCCCGAACGATTCGCGTGAAGTGCGGTCGCGGCCGCCGCCGCTCCTACCCAAAGCAGAAATGAATATGGCATACGGTCCCGAACCACAACAGCATCAGGTCGTCTACACCACGCTGCATTTCGATACGCCGTGGACGATCGACAACTACCGCAAGACCGGCGGCTGGCAGGCGTGGGAGAAGATCCTCGCCGAGAAGACCG
>DASSRT010000300.1:0-14320 GCA_035701705.1 Rhodanobacteraceae bacterium | reverse complement strand
GGCTTCCGCCCCGCCCGCCGAGAGCAATGCCGCCGGTTCGCGCCTGCCGGCACCCCTGCGGTGGGTGGCCCGGCCACTGGCACGCCTGTCGGTCAGCCGTTTCAACCTGCGCGCCGGCCTGACCAGCGATTGCCTGATCAGCGTGTTGCTGATCGCCGCCGGCATCTGGTACGGCGACATGCGCCTGCTGCCCGCCGGCTTCACCGTGTTGTGTGGCTTGTTCGCCTTCACCTTCCTGGAATATTCCGCGCATCGCTGGTTGTTCCACGGCAACACCGGCCCGTTCCGCGCCGGCCACGACCACCACCATGACGATCCGCTCGGCTACGACGCCCTGCCGTTCTTCATGCCGCCGCTGTTCATGGCCGCGCTGGGCGGGCTGTTCGCGCTGGCCATCCCGACCGGTTATGCGTTGCTGCTGGCCGGCACGATCGCCGCAGGCTACGCGGCCTACGGACTCAGCCACGTGGTCATCCACGTGCATCGCTTCAAGAGCGCGACGATGCGCCGCTGGGTGGGTTTCCACAACATCCACCACTATCACCCGGACGCCAACTTCGGCGTGACCACGGGTTTGTGGGACGTGATCCTCGGCACCCGCTACCAGCGTGCACCGCGGCCAGCCATTCACCACCGCTGATTGATCTGCGGCTCATCTCGTCCGGCACTTGCCACGGATCGACCGCTCGATCCGTGATACCCGCGTGGCTCCGCGCTGGAGCAGCGACCTTCGCAACCGTTTATGATTCGCATTTGCGTTGTCGCCGGAGGCACCCGTGGATCGTCGCGATTTCCTGAAGACCGCCAGCCTCACCGCGCTGGCCACCGGGCTTGCGCCCGCGGCCGATGCGCTCGCAGGCAGCATGTCGTCGTCGTCAACATCCGCAGCGGCAAAACTCGCCGCTGACAGCAAGGCCGACTACACCCTGCGCATCGCGCGCGGCGTGCTGGAACTCAGCCCCGACAAACTGGTTTCGACGATTCTGTACAACGGCGATTTCCCCGGCCCGTTGTTGCGTTTTCAGGAAGGCAAGCCGGTCACCATCGACATCTTCAACGACACCGGCGACGACGAGCAGGTGCACTGGCACGGCCAATACCTGCCCGACAGCGTCGATGGCGCCGACGAGGAACGCACGCCACCGGTGCCGGCGCATGGCCACCGCCGCGAAATCTTTACCCCGACGCCGTCCGGGCTGCGCTTCTACCACACGCACGTGCGGGCCGGCGACGACCTGTCGCGCGGCCTGTATTCGGGCCAGGCCGGCCCCGTCTACATTGAACCAAAACACGACCCGGGCAGTTACGATCGCGAGGTATTCCTGACGTTGAAGGAATTCCTGCCGTACTTTTCGCGGATGGACGACGACAGCCCGTTCATGGCGCCGGAGGGCATGGAACTGCCGCTGGTGACGATCGCCGCCAAGTCCGACCCGAACGCCGGCAAAGTCGCACCGGGCTACGAACTGGCCTACGGCGCGTTCGCGATCAACGGCAAATCGCTCGGGCACGGCGAGCCCATCCGGGTGAAACGCGGCGAGCGCGTGCTGCTGCACGCCATCAACGCCAGCGCCACCGAGAACCGCAGCCTCGCCCTGCCCGGCCACGCCTTCAAGGTCATCGCACTGGACGGCAATCCGGTTCCGCATCCCGCCGAAGTGCCGGTGCTGTGGCTGGGGGCGGCCGAACGCGTGTCGGCGATCGTGAAAATGAACCACCCCGGCGTGTGGGTGCTGGGTGACCTCGCCGATGGCGACCGCGAAGGCGGCATGGGCATCGTGGTCGAATACGCGGGCGCCACCGGCAAGCCGCAATGGCAGGCGCCACCGAAGTTCATGTGGGACTACCTCAGGTTTGCCGATCCCAAGCGCAAGGTCGGCAAGCCGGATGAAGTGATCGACATGTTGATCACCGAGCGGCAAGGCGCCATCCACGGCTTCAACGAGTGGCGGGTCAACGGCGTCGCGTACGACTGGAAGAGCATGCCGGTCAACCGCAAGCTCAAGCTCGGCCGCCGCTACCGCTTGCGTTTCCGCAACGCCAGCGACGACATCCATCCGCTGCACCTGCACCGCCATACGTTCGAACTGGTCAACCTGCACGGCCATCCGACCGCCGGCGTGATGAAGGACGTGGTGCTGGTGCCACCGTTCCAGACCACCGAAGTCGACTTCACCGCCGACCAGCCCGGCCTGACGCTGTTCCACTGCCACATGCAGGTGCACATGGATTTCGGCTTCATGGTGCTGTTCGAGACTGTGTGAACGAAGCACCAATATTTCGACCGGCTGCACGTTCCGACGACATTGCCTCGCTTACGCTGGTCGGCACGTTCATCGCAGCTGTCCACTGGAGGTCATCATGAAGAAGTTGCTGGTTGTCGCCATCGCCGGAGTCCTCGCAAGCGGGATGGCATTTGCGGCCCCTGCGCCGACGCATTCCGCGCAGGATGAAATCCTGACCGCGCACGCGCACGCGGTGATGTCCTCGACCGCCGACACCGTGGAGATCGGGCACGCGCACATGCAACACGTCATCAATTGCCTCGTCGGCCCGAAAGGCAAGGGTTTCGATGCTGCCCCCGGCACCCCGTGCAAGGGGCTGGGCAATGGCGCGATTCCCGACAGCAAGGGTGACGCCGCGCTCGAAGCGAAACTGAAAGCCGCACTGGTCGATGCACAAGCCGGCCTCGCCGCCTACACCCTCGCCGGCATCCACGCCAACGGCAAGAAGGCCGCCGCTGCGCTCAAGACCGACGACGCCGCCGCGTCCGCGTCAGCCTGGTGAAGCTGCGCGCCGCGAGCCGGCGTCGCAACATCTGACCTGCGTCAGCGGCTCGGCCCCGGCGCAGGACGATACTGGCTGGTCGCTTGCGAGGCCACCACCATGCCGATCCGCTATCCAACCGTTTCCAGCAACATCCTCGATGCCATCGGCGACACGCCGCTGCTGGACATCGACGGCGTATTCGCCAAGTGCGAATACCTGAATCCGTCGGGTTCCATCAAGGCGCGTATCGCCAGGCACATCGTCGAGCGCGCCGAGGCCGCAGGGCGATTGAAACCCGGCGACACCATCGTGGAGGCCACCAGCGGCAATACCGGCAACGCCTTTGCAATGGTCGCCGCGGTCAAGGGCTACCGGATGATCGTGGTGATGCCCGAAGGCCTGTCCAGCGAGCGCGTGGCGATCTCGCGGGCGTTCGGCGCCGAAGTGCTGTTCTGCGGCACCTTCCACGTCAACGACGCGCTCAACCGGGCGCGCGAACTGGGCAACCAGCCCGGCTTCTTTTTCCCCGGCCAGTTCGAGTCGGAATGGAATGTCGAGGAAAACCGCGAGTGGCTCGGCCCTGAAATCCTCGCGCAGCTGCCTGAAGGTCGCACGCCCGATGCCTTCGTGCATGGCGTCGGCACCGGCGGCACCTTGATCGGCGTCGGCGAAGCGTTCCGCAAGGTCAATCCGAAAGTGCGCCTGTTCGCGATGGAGCCGTCCGAATCGCGCACCATCCTGTGCGGCGAAGTCGCCCTGCACCAGATCGAGGGCATCTCGGACGGCTTCGTTCCGGGTATCTTTGCCCACCACCGCGAACTGGTGAACGACACCTTGAGCGTCTCCAGCACCGAAGCAGTGGCCGAGATGCGCAAGCTCGCGCGCACGCGCGGCCTGTTCTGCGGGCCGAGTTCCGGCGCACACCTGATTGCGGCGCGACGGGTGCGCGAGCAGCATCCGGAGCTCAACACGGTCGTCACCATCCTCGATGACGAGGGTGAAAAATACCTGCATGATTTCTTCATGCATCCGGCCGCGAGCGACCACGCGCCGGTACCGTTCCACTGATGCGGAGATCCAGCCCATGACCCAACGTCTCAATTATGCGCAAGCGTCACCCGGTGGCTTCAAGGCCATGCGCGCGCTGCAGGAACACGTCGACACCTGCGGCCTCGAACACAACCTGCTCGAACTGGTGAAGATGCGCGCCTCGCAGATCAACGGCTGCGCGTATTGCCTCGACATGCACTCGAAAGACGCGCGCGCCGCCGGCGAAACCGAGCAGCGTCTTTATCTGTTGAACGCGTGGCGCGAATCGCCGTTCTACTCCGAGCGCGAACGCGCCGCATTGGCCTGGACCGAGGCCCTGACGCTCGTTTCGGAAAGCGACGTCTCCGACGATCTGTACGCCGAGGCACGCAAACAATTCAGCGAGCGCGAATTGGCCGACCTGTCCTTCGCGATCATTGCGATCAACGGCTGGAACCGCCTCGCCATCCCGTTCCGCTCGGAACCGGGCCACTACAAACCAGGACAGTACGCGAAGGCGAAGGCCTGAGTGCGCTTCGACACGCGTTGAATCCGCCCGCTGGACGGCCTGCGGCACTCGCTTGCAAAGCGAGCCGCCGGAAGATGAGTGTGGAATACTGACGCTGGCCCGCCGCTCGACCTGAAGAACGCCATGGATTCCGCCGCGACCGACGCAAGCGACCTGTCAGCGCTGCTGCAGAAACAACGCGAAGCGCACCGGCGCGAGCCCTGCCCGGACTGGGCCACGCGCGCGGCACGCCTGCGCACGCTGCGCGCCATGTTGCTGGACAATCGGGAGCCGATCTGCAAGGCGATCGGCGCGGATTTTGGCTGCAGGCCTGTCGAGGAAACGCAACTGCTGGAGCTGTTCCCGTCGCTCACGGCCATCCGCCACGCCCTGCGCCACGGCAAGCGCTGGATGCGTCCGCGCCACGGTTTCGCGGGGCTGTGGTTCCTGCCGGCGCGTACCACCTTGATGGCACAACCGGTGGGCGTCGTCGGCGTCATCGTGCCGTGGAATTACCCGCTGTTCCTTGCCGTCGGCCCGGTCATCGACGCCTTGGCCGCGGGCAACCGCGTGATGGTGAAGATGAGCGAATACACGCCGACGTTTTCGGCACTGTTCGCCGAATTGTGCGCGCGCCATTTCCCCGACGGCGCCGTCACCGTCGTCAATGGCGGACCCGATGTCGCGCAAGCGTTCTCGGCATTGCCGTTCGATCACCTGTTGTTCACCGGCTCCACCGCGGTCGGCCGACTGGTGATGCGCGCAGCCGCCGACAACCTGACTCCGGTGACGCTGGAGCTGGGTGGCAAATCGCCCGCCATCATCGGCCCCGGCGCGGATTTCGAGCATGCGGTCGAACGCATCATCTACGGCAAATGCGTCAACGCCGGGCAAACCTGCATCGCGCCCGACTACGTGCTGCTGCCGCGCGATCGCGAACAGGCATTCATCGACACCGCACGCAAGGTCTTCGCACGCCTGTATCCGGACTTCGCCGACGGCAGCAGCTACGCCAGCGTGATCACGGATCGCCAGTACGAGCGGCTGGCGACGACGCGTGACGACGCCATTGCACACGGCGCCATCGCGCATCCGCTCACCACCACAACCAGCGATGTCGTGCGGCGCATGGCACCCACCCTGTTCACGAATGTCGATCCGGGCAGCAGGTTGATGCGTGAAGAACTGTTCGGTCCGTTGCTGCCACTGGTTCCGTACGCCACGCTTGACGAGGCGTTCGCCTTCGTCGACGCGCGGCCGCACCCGCTCTCGCTGTACCTGTTCGAACGCAGCAAGGCGGTGCAGCGGCGCGTGCTGCGCCGGCAACTCGCGGGCGGCGTCTGCGTCAACGACACCCTCTACCACATCGTCCAACACAGCCTGCCGTTTGGCGGCGTCGGTGATTCCGGCATGGGTGCGTATCACGGCAAGTTCGGCTTCGATGCGTTTTCGAAACTGAAACCGGTGTTTCGACAGGCACGCTTCAACGGTGTCGGGCTGCTGAATCCCCCGTACGGCAAGCGTTTCCAGCACATGCTGAAATTGCTGACCAGACATTGACGCGGGTCACTGCCGCGGGCCGCGCGCGAACAGGTAAAACCGCAGCGCCTGCTGTTCGTGTTCGCCGAGCGCCAACTCGGTGAGCGCGCCGAGTATGCCTTGCGCTTTGTGCAGGCGCGACCGCAGGATCGGCGTAGGAGCGGCGGAAGCCGCGACCAACATGCGGCAATCTTGCAACACGCATCGCGCCTTCCGGCGCTCCTGCAAAAGCTTGTCCACGGTCGCCACGCAGGATCGGCATAGGCGCGGCGAGGAGCGGCGTAGGAGCGGCGGAAGCCGCGACCAACATGCGGCAATCTTGCAACACGCATCGCGCCTTCCGGCGCTCCTGCACAAAACTTGTCCACGGTCGCCACGCAGGATCGGCGTAGGAGCGGCGTAGGAGCGGCGGAAGCCGCGACCAACATGCGGCAATCTTGCAACACGCATCGCGCCTTCCGGCGCTCCTGCACAAAGCGTGTTGCCACGACAGGCGCTACACGGGATCCGCGCATCGCGGACGACCGTGCCGCCGAACGTCAGAAGAAATGGTGGCCAAGGGCGGAATCGAACCACCGACACGGGGATTTTCAGTCCCCTGCTCTACCAACTGAGCTACTTGGCCACGCTTGCCGTCACCCCGCAGGCGTCCGCCTTGCGCGAACGCGGGTCACGAACCGCCTATTACAACGGCCGTCGCTACAGGCGTCAAGCATTTGTGCGTCCAGCGCGACCCGAAAAGCTTGCCATGCCCGAACCGCGCCGATAGCCTCGCGGCATGGGCGGCCGGCGACAGGGGTGGGTTGGCAAGGCCATGTGCGCATGGCTGGTCGCGCTTGTGTTTGCGTGTCTGCTGCCCGGCCCGGCGCCAGCGCAAATTCCGGGTATCAGCAACGTCCGCTTCCACAACTACAACCTTGCGCAAGGCCTGCCGCAAGCCAGCATCGTTGCGATCACCCAGGACCACGCGGGCTTCATCTGGGTCGGCACCCAGGATGGCCTGGCGCGTTTCGACGGCTACGAATTCCTGACGTTCCGGCACGAACGCAACGATCCCGATTCGCTCTCCAACAATTTCGTGAACTGCCTCGCTGCCGACCCGCGCGGGGGGCTTTGGATCGGCACCCAGGTCGGCGGCCTGGACTATTACGATCCCGCAAGCGGGCGCTTCACCCACTTCCGCGCGCAGCCCGGTCAAGCAGGAACTCTGGCGTCGGACAACGTCACCGCGCTGGCCATGGATGCGCACGGGCGCCTCTGGATCGCGACGCTGGGTGCCCGCCTGCAATGGATCGACCCCGGTGTCGCCACGATCCATGACGCACCGCTGGGCAAGCACTCGGCTCTGGGAAATGTCCACACCTTGCTGCCCATGCCGGATGGCGGATTGCTGGTCGGCACCACCAGCGGCCTGTGGCGGGTGGACCGGCAAGGCAAGCACATGCAGCTTTGGGGCGGCGATCAGCAATCGACGCCACTGGATGTGTACGCACTGACCACGGGCGCCGGCGGCGACATCTGGGCGGGCACGCTCAACAGCGGCCTGTACCAATTCGCTGCCGACGGCACGCTGAAGCAACATTACCAACACGATGCGCATGCCCCGGGGAGCTTGCCCGACGACCAGGTTCGCGCACTGGTGTTCGACCGCGATGGTCGCCTGTGGATTGCCGGAAACACCAACGGCCTGGCAAGGCTGGACCCCGGCAGCACGCACTTCAATCACTACGCCTACGTCGCCGCCGACCCGCAAAGCGTGGCCGCCAATCGCCTGTGGAGCCTGTACATCGATCGCGACGGATTGTTGCTGGTCGGCAGCTGGGCCAACGGCCTGAGCGTGCACGACCCGCGCACCGAGATGGTCACGCAGGTTTCCAGCATTCCCGGCGATCCGCTGACCTTGCCCAACCCGTCGGCGGGCGCGGTGTACGGCGATGCGGATGGAACGCTTTGGGTTGGAATGCTGCAGAACGGCGGCTTGATCCACTTCGACCTTGCGCATGGGGTGTTGCACCGCTACCTGCACGACCCGGACGACCCCGACAGTCTCGCGGGTGATTCGGTGGTGTTCGTGACGCGCACCCGCAACGGCAGCCTGTGGGTCGCCACCCTTGGGGCCGGCCTCGATCGGCTGCGCGCGGACGGCAAGGGCTTCGAGCACATGCGCCACGATCCGCACGATCCCGGAAGCCTCGGCTCGGATCTCCTGTATTACGTGTACATGGACTCCACCGGCACCCTGTGGGTGGGGACCAAGGACGCCGGACTCGATGAGCGCTGCGCAAGTTGCAGCGCGTTCGTACACCATCGCCCGGGCAACGAACCCGGCAGCGTCGACGACATCGGCGACATCACCATCAACCACGTGCTGGAAACCCGCGACGGCGCGATCTGGGTGGCGACCCGTGAAGCCGGGCTGTACCGGCGCGCGAAGGGTCAAAAGCGTTTCCACAACATCCGTGCCGGCGGCAGCAGCGGATTGTCGTCCAATGCGATCAACACACTGTTCCAGGACAGCCGCGGCGACCTCTGGGTGGGGACGCATGGCGCCGGGCTGGATCGGCTCGAACACGCCGATCCGCGCAATCACTTTGTGTCCGTCGACAGCAGCAACGGCTTGGCGTCCGACTCGATCGGCACGATCCTCGAGGACGCCGACGGGTACATCTGGGCCAGCACACTCAAGGGCACCAGCCGCATCGACCCGAAATCCCTGCAGGTGCTGAATTTCGGCACCCACGACTACGGCAGCGAGCTCGGCTACTGGGTCAATTCCGGAACGTACCTTGCAGACGGACGCCTGGTGTTCGGTGGCCTGCGCGGCATCACCATCATCCAGCCGAAATTGCTGGCCCAGCCACCAAGCGCACGGCCGGCAATCACCGCGATCGTGTTGCGAGGGCAGCGTTACGGCGACCATGCCAAGCTGCCGGAGGGCGCACGCTGGAAGAACGGGACCCTGCAGCTGACTTACCGGCAGGATGATTTCGGCGCGGAGTTCGCCTCGCTCGAGTACTCGTCACCCGAGTCGACGCACTACGCCTACCGCCTCGACGGTTATGACAAGGACTGGATCGAAACGGGCGCGGCGCGGCGCGTCGCCTACTACACCAACCTTTCGCCCGGTACCTACCGCCTGCGGGTGCGGGCGCGCCACAACGGCGATCCGTGGAGCAACGACGTCGCCAGCATGACGTTCAAGGTGCTGCCGCCGGCCTGGGCATCACCGGCTGCCATCGCCGCCTACATCGCCGCCTTGCTGCTGGTCGCGGGGATATTCTTCTGGCGCGTGCAATTGAACCTGCAGCGCAGGCGCAGCGCGCGTGACGCTCTCCTTGAGAGCGAGGAACGCCTCAAGCTGGCACTGTGGGGAAGCGGCAGTGAAATGTGGGACGTCGACCTGCGCGACGGCAGCATGCATCGCGAAAACCGACTGCCCAACATCGCCGCCAGCGCCGAGGCCAAGGGCCAGAACCTGCAGGGCTATCGCCCCTTCCTGCATCCGGACGACATCGCGGGATTCGAAGCGGCAATGCGCGAGCACGTGACCGGCCGCAGCAGCGGCTTCGAAGCCAGCTACCGCACCCTCGACCTCGAGCACCGCTGGATCTGGCTGCTGACGCGCGGCCGCGTGGTGCAGCGCGACGACAACGGGCGGGCACTGCGCATGAGCGGCACCAGCTCGGACATCACCGCGCTGAAGCAGGCCGAGGAAACCCTGCGCCGTTTGAACGAAACGCTGGAGTCGCGCGTCGAACAACGCACCCATGAACTGCAGAGCGCCAACGAAGAGCTGCGCGCGCTGCTGGAGCAACTGACGCAGACGCAACAGCAACTGGTCGAGGCGGAAAAACTCGCCTCACTGGGCAGTCTGGTCGCCGGCGTCGCGCATGAAATCAACACCCCCCTCGGCATCGGCGTCACCGCCGCATCCTGGCTGCACGACGAAGCCGAACGCCTGGCCAGATCCGTGGTGAGCGGCGAGCTGCAAATGGACGAACTGCGCGGGTTCAGCACCCGCGCCAGTGAAGGCGCCGACCTGGTCCTGCGCAACCTGCGACGCGCCGACCGCTTGCTCAAGAGTTTCAAACAGGTCGCCGTCGACCAGTCCGGCGACGACGTGCGGCGCATCGATATCCGCCAGTGCATCGACGACGTGCTGACCTCACTGCGGCCGAGCCTGCGGCACGGCCAGCACAGCATCAGCCTCGATTGCCCAGAGCATCTGGAGTCGCGCACCTCGCCAGGCGCCCTGAGCCAGATCATCACCAATCTTGCCATCAACTCGATCACCCACGCGTTTGACGACGGCAAGCCCGGCACCATCACGATAGCGGTCAGGCGCGACGACCAGCGCGTGCTGCTGGATTACCGGGACGATGGCAAGGGCATTCCGCCCGAGGTGCGCGCGCACATCTACGAACCCTTCTTCACCACCCGCCGCGGGCAAGGCGGCTCGGGACTGGGCATGCACATCGTCTACACGCTGGTGACCCAGGTGCTGCACGGCACGATCAAGATGGAATCGACACCGGGCCACGGCGTGCATTTCCGCATCGCGTTCGCGGACCTTGCGGAAAGCTGATCCTGCAGGATTTCCGCGTACTCAGTCCGGCAACTTCTGGCGCAACGCCAGCGCCTCGTCCCAGATCGCGAACAAGTGGTCGAGCACGACCGGATCGAACTTGCGACCGCGTTCCTTTTCAAGGAAGCCGCGGATCGCATCGGCCGGCCACGGCGCCTTGTAGCAACGCCGGCTGCCCAGTGCATCGAACACGTCCGCCACCATCGTGATGCGGCCGCTGAGCGGAATCGCCTCGCCGGCCAGCCCCGCGGGGTAACCGCTGCCGTCCCAATTCTCGTGATGCGTGAGCGCAATCTCGGACGCCAGACGCATCACCGGGCGCTGCGAATGGCCAAGCAGGCGCGCACCGATTTCGGCGTGGGTGCGCATGATGCGCGCCTCGGCTTCGGAGTGCGGGCCACCCTTGTTGAGCACCGGGTCGGGAATGCCGACCTTGCCGATGTCATGCAGGGGCGCGGCGAGTCGCATCAAGTCGCAGCGTTCGACGTCCTGCCCTAGTTCGCGCGCCAGCATGCCCGCCAGCAAGCCGACGCGGTGCACGTGGCTGGCGGTCTCGCGCGAACGCGTCTCGGCGGTGCTGGCCAGCAGGAACACCATCTCCTGCTGCGCGTCGAGCAACTCCGAGGCGAGGTGCAGGTTGTCCCAGGCGATCCCGGCATTGGCACCGAACAGACGCAGGATCCGCCGATCCAGATCACTGAAGCCTGCGGACAGGCACACGAACAACAAGCGCGGCCGCTCGGATCCCGCCGCCAGATGCAGCACGCACACCTCGTCACCGTAACGGCTGCTGCCGTCGCGACAGGCATCGCGCAGCGCGAACAGCGCGGCGGGTGCAAGCTGCGGACCCGGGTCGCGGCCCAGCATCGTCTGGAAGCGTCCGGTGCCGGCCTGCACGACGAATCCGGATTCACCCACGCGCTGCTGCCCGGGCAACTCGCAACAGAAAATGTCCGTGTGGCTGCCCAGCAATTCCTGCAGCTGCTGCAAGACGGCGTGCGTGAAATCGTTGGGACTGTGGCGCGCGAAGATCTGCGCGGATGCGCCGATCACCTGCTCCAGCCCCTGACGCTGCGCCTCGATCGTACGCAGGTCGCCGTAGGACCGGAGCGCGGTGTAGAGGGTGACGATGAGCCGGGTTGCCGTGAGCTCGGTCTTCTCGCGGTAGTCGTTGATGTCGTAGGCGGTCACGACATCGAGCTCGGGCGCCTCGCCGGGCTGGCCCGTGCGCAGCACGATACGCACCAACTGGTTGCCGATATCCTCGCGTACATGCCGCACGACTTCGAGGCCGGCCTGCGGCGTCTCCATCACCACATCCAGCAGCAACACGGCCACATCGTTGCGCTCACGCAGGATCGCGACCGCTTCCGCTGCGCTGGCGGCTTCCAGAAGTTCGAGTCGGCGGCCGTCGAATTCGACGTTGGCCAGCACCAGACGCGTGACCTGGCGCACCTCGGGTTCGTCGTCGACGACCAGCACGCACCACGGCGGCGGCGTGCCGACACCGGACATGGGCTCCATGGACATCGCTTGCGCCCGCATGCTCCGTCCCCTGAAAACGGAGAGTTGAGTCTACTCCCTTCACCGGCAAGCCGCGCAAGTGGCCGTTCGGCGGCTCCGGTTCCGTTTGAGTCCGTTCGTCCAGAGCGCAGCGCCGAAGGCGCGGAGTCGAAGGCGCGGAGTCGAAGGACAACCGGCGCTTCGACTTCGTTCGCTTCGCTCACTACGCTCAGCGCGAACGGCTCATGGTTCAAACCAGGTCACGAAACGTTCGGCCCGTTCACCAGCCCTGGCCACGCCCTGACCAAGCCCAATCAAGGCCCCACAAGGCCCGGTCGAGATCGTGGTCGAGCCCGAACGCCGCCATCGCCACGCGGCCGTTGCGCACCTCGACGCCCTCGGCACGCAGCCGCTGCGACTGCTCGCGAAAGCCGCGGCTGCCGCGTGGCAACGCGATGCTGCCGTCGGCGTGCAGCACGCGAAACCACGGCAAGTTCAAGCCGGCGGGCGTCCCGCGCAGGGCCGTGCCGACCAGTCGCGCACGACCGGGCAGGCCCGCGCGCGCCGCGATCTGCCCGTAGCTCGCCACGCGCCCGGGCGGAATCGCGGCAATCGCGGCGTAGATGCGTTGGTGGCGTGGATCGATCGGCGCGTGCATGGGACGGCCAAGCATAGCCGCGCCCGCAAGTGGGTTCCGCGCGTCAGATGCGCTTGCGCCGCGCTACCACGATGCCGTAAATGCTGATCGCCAGCCACACCGCCTCGAGCACGAACGCAGCCAGGTTGAACTGGCCGAACAGCAGCGAGAGCGCGACCCCGAGCGCACCGAGCGCGTTCATCAGCTGGTACACGAGACCATTGCCGTGCAGGCGCTGCGCCTGCAGCAGGAAATAGGCCAGCAAGGTAACGAGCATGCCGAGCAAGCCGACAATGAGCGGCCAGTCGATGGTGATGCTGATGTTCATTTGTGCCCCCCGCGTTGCCGCACCGCTTCGAACAAGGCGACGCCGGTCGCCACCGAGACATTCAGGCTTTCCATCGCACCCGGCATCGGGATGCGGGCGACGTGATCGCAGGCCTCGCGCGTCAGCCGCCGCATGCCCTCGCCTTCGCCGCCCATCACCAGCGCGGTGCGGCCGCGCAGGTCGAGGTCGTACAGCGATGTCTGCGCGTCGCCGGCGAGTCCGGTCAGCCACACACCCGCGTCCTTCACTTCGCGCAGGCTGCGCGCCAGATTGGTGACTTCGATCAGCGGCACGCGATCGACCGCACCCGCCGAGGCGCGCCGCACGACCGGCGTGATGCCGACCGCGCGATCCCGCGGCACGATCACCGCACTCGCACCGGCCGCGGCGGCGCTGCGCAGGCAGGCGCCGAGATTGTGCGGATCGGTGACGCCGTCGAGCACCAGCAGCAACACGTCATCGGCCTCCAGCAGCGCCGCGAGATCGTGTTCGGACTTCGCCGCAGGCACTTCGTAGTTCGCGGCGATGCCCTGGTGCCGCGCGCGATCGGAGACCTTGTCCAGCATCGCACGCGGCCGCGCATGCACCGGCACGCCGAGGCGCCGGGCCTCGCTGGCCAGCTCGGCGAGTCGCGGATTGTGGCTGCCCTGCTCGATGAGGATTTCGCGCACGCGCGTGGGATCGTTGGCCAGTGCGCCCTCGACCGGATTGATGCCGACGATCCAGTGTTCGCTCATGACCTCACCCCCTTCCGCAGGAATGAGCTGAATTTCTTCCCCCTTCGGCACGAAGGGGGATTGAGGGGGATGGCTTTTGTTCCGCAGCGACATCCCCCCGCGCTGCGCGCGACCCCCTTCCTGTGGAAGGGGGTGAACTCCTTCCCACTCCGCGCCGAAGGAAAAGGCACAACGGGTTGGCAAGCCCCACTCATCGTTTCGCTTTTGATCGAGGGAAGGAATCTCTTGAATCACGTACCAGCCTGAAATCGATCCGCCGGTCTTCCATGCTCGCCCGCAGCACCTGCACCCGCACCGCGTCGCCCAGCCGAAACACCGTGCCGGTGCGTTCACCGCGCAACTCGTGGCGGCG
This sequence comes from Rhodanobacteraceae bacterium, assembly GCA_035701705.1. GTDB lineage: Bacteria > Pseudomonadota > Gammaproteobacteria > Xanthomonadales > Rhodanobacteraceae > 66-474. The sequence goes on along the minus strand of DASSRT010000300.1, from coordinate 333 downwards.
CGCGTCGAACTGGTAATAGTCGTTGCGCAACTGGCTGATGTGCACCAGGCCCGAAACCCGCGATTCGGTCAATTCCACGAACAGCCCGAACGAAGTGACGCCGGCGACGACGCCGTCGAATTCGGAACCGACGTGCTGCTCCATCCACGCGCACTTGTAGCGCTCGTCGACGTCGCGCTCGGCTTCCTCGGCGCGGCGCTCGGTGCGCGAGCAATGCGAGGCCATCGCCGTCATCTTGCTTTCGGTGTAGAGGTACGCGGCTGGCTTGCCGCCGGACAGCGCGTAGCGGATCGCGCGGTGCACCAGCAAATCCGGATAGCGCCGGATCGGCGA
>DASSRT010000299.1:0-10783 GCA_035701705.1 Rhodanobacteraceae bacterium | reverse complement strand
TCCACCGACGCCGACATCCACTACCTGTCGCGCATCATCTACGACTGGCTGGTGAAGAACGGCCGCATGGAATCGCCGAAGTACGTCGTCGGCGAAAGCTACGGCGGTTTCCGCGGGCCGCGCATCGCGTACTACCTGCAGACGCAATTGGGCGTCGGCATGAACGGCATGGTGCTGTTTTCACCCTACCTTGACCCGATGGCGTGGAGCGACAAGTACGTCTCGCCGATGGCGTGGATGACCACCCTGCCCTCGATCGCCGCCGCGCACCTCGAACGCGAAGGCAAGCTCAACGCAGCCAACATGGCGCCGATCATCGCCTATACCCGTGGCGAATATGCCGAGGCCCTGATGAAAGGCCGCAGCGACCCTGCCGCCGAAGCCGCGATGATCAAGAAGGTGACCGAGCTCACCGGCCTCGATCCGGTGTTCGTGAAGAATTCCGGCGGCCGCCTCGACACCCAGGCTTACCTGCGAGAGGTGTATCGCTCGGAAGGCAAGCTCGGCAGCCGTTACGATTCCAACTACCTCGCCTGGGATCCGTTCCCCTATTCACCGCACCAACGCTCGGGTGATCCGATCCTCAACGCGATCATCGCGCCGACCACCACCGCGATGGTGAACTTCGTGACCCAAACCGTCGGCTGGAAGTTCGACGGCCGCTACAACGCCCTCAGCTACCAGGTGAACCGCCTGTGGCACGAGGACGACGATGCCCGCGATGGCTCGGTCACCCAGCTGCGCATGGCGGTCGCCAACGATCCACGTTTCCGCGTGTTGATCGCGCACGGCTGGGACGACCTGTCGTGCCCGTTCATGGTGTCGGTGCTGGCCGTGGACCAGATGCCGGCGATGGGCGACCCCACGCGCGTGCAGGTCAAGGAATACCCCGGCGGCCACATGTTCTATGCACGCGCCGCCAGCGACGCCCTGCTGGTGAAGGACGTCCGGGCGTTGTACGAAAAGCGCACCGGCGGCTGATCGCATGCGCCACGATCGCGGCATCGGGATGCGTTGGCTGTTGTACGCGGCCACCGCGATGTTCGCGACCACTTGCGTTTGCGGCCCGGCATTGGCGGCGCGGCCAGTGCCGCATTATCGCGTCATCGGCTATGCGGTCAGCTGGAATCCCGCGCAGGACAAGGATCTCGACAAAATCGACACCCTGATCTTCGCCTTCGCGAAGGTGCAAGCCGGACGCGTGGTACTGGACACCGATGCCGCGTCCAGACTGAAAGCGCTGATCGCCCTGAAGGCCCGTGATCCCGGATTGAAGGTGGACATTTCGGTGGGTGGTTGGGGCGCGGGCGGATTCTCCGAAGCCGCACGCACGGCGGCGGGACGCCAGGCCTTCGCCGACAGCGCCGCGCAACTCGTCGCCACGAATCACGCAGATGGATTGGATATCGACTGGGAATATCCGGGCCGCAGCGATTCCGGCATCGCCTCGAGCCCGGATGATCGCCGCGACTTCACGCTGCTGCTGGCAGCCGTGCGCGCCAGCCTCGACCGGATCGGCGCGACGCACGATCGCAGCGGCGATCGCCATTACACCCTCAGCATCGCGGTCGCCGACGGACCCTTCGCCAGCGGCGTGGATATTGCCGCCGTGAATCACTACGTCGACTGGTTCAACCTGATGACCTACGACTTCTGCAACGCGATGACACCGACGACCTGTCATCACGCCGGCCTGCACGCGTCGACGCTGGCGCCACGCGCCGCGCGCACCACCGACCGCGCAGTCCAACAGTACCTCGCCGCTGGCGTGCCGCCGCAAAAGCTGGTCATCGGCGTGGCGTTCTACGGGCGCGAATTCGGCGGCGTGAAACCGGCGCACGACGGACTCTACCAAACGTACGGGAAATTCCTCGCGTTCGTGCCGTGGCCGCAGCTCAAGGCCGACTTCATCGGCAAGCACGGCTTCGTCCGGCACTGGGATGCGCAGGCCGATGCGGCGTGGCTGTGGAATGCGAAGACGCGGGTCTTCATCAGCTACGACGACCCTGCATCCATCGCCGCCAAGGCGGCCTTCGTGAAGGCGCACCACCTCGGCGGCATCATGTACTGGGAACAGAGCCTCGATCCTTCCGACGCGCTGCTCGACGCGATCGCTCGCGGGCTGCACTGAGCCCGCAAGCGGCAATGCGCGTCACTTCGCCGGTTTCTTGAAGCGGTAGATGAACTGGCTGGTGTGTCCGCGAATCGACTTGTCGAAGACCGGAATCGTCAACGGATCCTTCGGATTCAGCAGCGCGTCACTGGAGCCGTCGAACACGAATCCTGCCGACTCGACTTCCTGCCGAACCACGGCCGGATCGATGCGATGCAGCGTGTTGGTGTCGCTGGTACCTGAACCCGGCGGCGCCATGTGGTCGATGATCACGAACACGCCGCCCGGCTTCAGCGCCTCGAAAACCTGCTTGTCGAATGAATGCATGTCGACCGGGCCCATGAACGGGTCGTGGTAATCGTGGTAATTCTGCGCGGTGAACACCACGTCGACCTTGTGCGGCACGCTGAGCATTGCCGCGGGCTGTTGCAGCAGGCTGACGTTGGCGTAATGCGGCGTCTTCACCAGCGCCTTCCAGTTGGCGAGGCTCTTGGCCGAGTACTTCGCCATTTCGTTCGGCCACACCGTGTAGACGTGTCCTTTCGGACCCACGATCTGGCTGAAAACCCGCGTCCAGTAACCGCGGCCAGGATCCAGCTCCACCACCGAGTCGCCGGGCTTGACGCCGGTGAAGGCCATCACCGCCGCCATCTGGCGACGCTCGTCGTCCTTGCGGTCGGCGGCGCGCGCGGGATCCGCGATGGCCTTGCTGATGTAGGCGGGAATACTGGCAGCCTTGGCCGCAGGCGCGGACGCCTGCGCGGGTGTTGGCGCCAGCACGGCGATCGGCAGCAACGACGCGGCGATCAAGAAAGCAGTCGACATGCGCATGGCGCTCTCCTCGTATCCGGAAGCGCCATTGTGCTACCAATTCGGGACGCGCGTCAGCGGCGCCGGGGGTCACGCATTCCGCGTGCGCATGGCAAGTTGTTGCAGCACGCGCGTCGCACCCAAACTTCAGGCCGGCGGCACTTCCTTCGGCGAATCCGCGACGATCTGGCCAGCCAGCCACTGGCGTGCCCGCGCCTCGTCGGTGAAACCGCGCAGATTCAGGCCATGATTGCGGGCGACCACCGTGCCGAAGTCCTGCGGGTCGCTGAACTCGGGGCGGATCACGATGGCAATCTTCACCGCCCCGCGCCCGACCGACGCCCATTCGGTCATCAGCCAGTGTCGCTCGCCCACGTTGGGTGGACCGATGGCAATGCCGGTGATGTCGACCAGCAGTTTGTCGACGCCGGCATCACGGGCCTGTGCGATCACATCCTTGATCATCTGCACGCCGCGCTCGAGCCCGTGGCCAGGGCCCATGCGGAACGTGGCGATATCGCCAACCAGTTCGTACGCCGTCGCCGCCATCGCGCACCCATCCTCGAACGAATGGACCCGGCCCGATGGTAGCACCCGGACGCTTCAGCCGGCGACGACCAGGCGATTGCGGCCCGCCAGTTTCGCGCGGTACAGCGCGGCATCCGCGGCCTTGATCCAGTCGCTGACGTTGCGGTTGGCCGGGCTCGCTGCAAGCCCGATGCTCAAGGTGCAACGCAATCCCGGGCTGCGTTCGAACAGCGAGCATGCCACGCTGGAACGGATCCGCTCGGCCACCGCAGCAGCGATACCGGCGTCGATTCCGCACAACACCACGGCGAACTCGTCGCCACCATAGCGACCCGCGAGATCGCCTTCGCGCAAGCCGCTGCGGATGACTTCGCCGGCCCGCTGGATGACCGCGTCGCCGGCGGTATGCCCGTACTGGTCGTTGACCGACTTGAAGCTGTCGATGTCCATCATCAGCATGACGGCGCCCTCGCAACAGTGGCGCGCCAACGCCGCGTTCGCGGCGACTTCCCAGTGGTTGCGGTTCATCAAGCCGCTCAGGTTGTCGGTGCTGCTGATCTTCAGGAGTTGCTCGTTCTGGTTGCGCACGCGCATTGCCAGATGATGCGTGATGCAGCCAAGGGCTACCGGGAATCCGACCAGCAACGGCAGCGACGCCAGCAGTTCGCGCATGTCGGTGGCCGGCACGAACACGAAGCCGTTGGCCGCCGCGGCCACGCCGCACACGACGGCCAGCACCATCAGCGCGCGCAGCAGCAGGTGCGTGCCGTCGATCGCGATCGCGGCGATCGCGAACATCGTCGCCAGCACCACGCTCGGCAACACGGCAAACTGCATCACCGCAAGCCAGACCCCGCCCATCGCGACGTCACCCATGAAGAAGCGCCGGTCGACGGCCACGGGCAAGTCACAGCGGCGCAGGATCAACCATGCCACCTGCGGCCAGGCCAGTCCGTTCAGCACCAGAAGCACCCACAGCGATGCAGGAGTACCACGCCGATACAGGACGGCGCCGACCATCAACGTGCCCAGTCCCAGCCCGAGCGTCCGCAACCAATGCGAGCGCGCCACGGCACGCCCCGCATCATCGGAATCAAGCACATGAAAAGTTGGATTCGCCGCAGCCATCATCGCGCACCATGGCCTTTCGGTTGGCCATTGACCGGTTAAATTCCGCCAGTTTGCGATATCGGGCCGGCGCACACGCGAACCGAACGAGCGTTATTGTGACTGACCGCGCGCAGCGACACACTTGTTTACTTGTCAGCCTTATTTGTCAGCGCTGGACATGATGCCCGCCCTTGCGCGCATTCAGGCTTTCAACCGCCAACCCGTGCGAAAGATCCACCACACCGCGCCAAGGCAGAGCAGCAGGAACACCAACGTCGCAGCGATGCTGATGCCGACGTTGACGTCGGCGATGCCGTAGAAGCTCCAGCGGAATCCCGAGATCAGGTACACCACCGGGTTGAACAAGGTCACCGTCTGCCAGAACGGCGGCAGCATGTGGATGGAATAGAAGCTGCCGCCGAGAAAGGTCAGCGGCGTGATGACCATCAGCGGCACCACTTGCAGTTTTTCGAAGTTGTCCGCCCAGATCCCGATGATGAAACCGAACAGGCTGAAGGCGACCGTTGTCATCAACAGGAACAGGATCATCACCGCCGGGTGCGCAATCGAATAGTCGACGAACACGCGCGCCGTGACGAGGATGATCACGCCCACGATGATGGCCTTGGTCGCGGCGGCCCCGACATAGCCGGTGACGATTTCCAGATACGACAGCGGCGCCGAATGCACCTCGTAGATGGTGCCGACGAACTTCGGAAAGTAGATGCCGAACGAAGCGTTCGAGACACTCTGCATCAGCAGCGACAGCATCACCAGCCCGGGAATCAGGAAGGCGGTGTAGCTGACGCCGTCGATGCTGGTGATGCGCGAGCCGATCGCGCCGAACACCACGAAGTACAGCGTGGTCGAAATCACCGGCGACAGGATGCTTTGCATCAAGGTGCGACCGGTGCGCGCCATTTCGAAGCGATAGATCGCGCGGATGCCGTGGATGTTCACGAGACTGGGGTTCATGCGTCTTCCTTCACCAGCTGCACGAAGATCTGTTCCAGTGAATCCTGGCGTGTGTTGAGGTCGCTGAAGCCGATGCCGGCGGCGGCAAGATCCTTCAACAAGGCCGTGATGCCGGTGCGCTCGGCCTGGGTGTCGTAGGTGTAGGTGATCTCGTCGCCCTTGCCGCTCAACTCCAGTTGGTAAGCCGCCAGCGCAGCGGGCAGCGCGGCCACCGGCTCCTGCAGTTGCAGCCGCAATCGCTTCTTGCCGAGCTTTTGCATCAGCGCGGTCTTGTCTTCGACCAGGATCAATTCACCCTTGTTGATCACCCCCACCCGGTCGGCCATGTCCTCGGCCTCCTCGATGTAGTGCGTGGTCAGGATGATGGTGACGCCCGATTCGCGCAGGCGGCGCACCATGGCCCACATGTCGCGGCGCAGTTCCACGTCGACGCCGGCGGTCGGTTCGTCCAGGAACAACACGCGCGGTTCGTGCGACAAGGCCTTGGCGATCATCACGCGCCGTTTCATGCCGCCCGAAAGCATCAGGATCTTCGCGTTGCGCTTGTCCCACAACGACAGATCCTTCAGCAGCTTTTCGAGGTAGCCATCGTCGGGCGCCTTGCCGAACAGGCCGCGGCTGAAGCGCACCGTGTTCCACACCGACTCGAAGGCATCGGTTTTGAGTTCCTGCGGAACCAGCCCGATGATCGTGCGGGTCTGGCGCCAGTCGCGGATGATGTCGTGGCCATCGACCGCAACCATTCCGCCGCCCGGATTGACGATGCCGCAGATGATGCTGATCAACGTGGTCTTGCCGGCGCCGTTCGGTCCGAGCAGCGCGAAGATCTCGCCGCGGCGAACCGTCAGATCGATGTTCTTCAGCGCAACGAATCCGCCTTCGTAGGTCTTGCCCAGACCGCTCACGACGATGACGGGATCGCCGGGTTGGCCGGGTTGCGCGAGTTGGTTGTCTGGCATCGCCGTTACCTAAAGTAAACTGCGCGGTATTGTATTTAGGAGGGACGCCCCGCTACAACCGGCCCGCGCCACAACCACTGATTTCCCGGGGTTCAATGCATCGGAGCACGCGCGTACACCTTGCCGTGCTTCACCACGAAGTCGATCGCCGTGGTGTTGTGGATGTCACGCGACGGATCGGCGTTCAGCACCACCAGATCCGCCAACTTGCCCGGCGTGACGGTGCCGCGTTTGGCGGCCTGGCCAAGCGCCGCGGCGCCCACTGCGGTGGCGGCGCAGATCGCCTGCAGCGGCGTGAAGCCAGCGTGCGCGACCAGCAGCGCCATCTCCTGATGCACCGACGGCATGCGATCGATTTCCGGACCGTCCTTGCCATACGGAAACCCCGCATCGTCGGTGCCCGCATCGATCAACACGCCGCGCTCGTGCGCGAGGCGCGTCACCGCGTAACTCCACGGCATGATGCCGGCGCCGACAGCTTGCGGATGGCGCTCGGCCTCGTTCTTGAACACCAGCAAGGTCGCGTCGAGGATCACCTTGTGCGCCTTCATCGCGTCGAACAAGCGGAGGATCTGCGGCGCATCCGGCTTTACGTGCTCGAAGTCACCCATCGCACGCATCCGGTAGTCGTCGGGCACGCTCGGCGCCGCTTCCCACACCAGGTACGGACTGTGCGAAAGCGTGTCGACGCCGGCATTGACGAGGTCACTCGGCTTCGCGGGAAACACCGTTGCGTGCGCCCATACGCGCAAGCCTTGCCGGTGCGCTTCCGGGATGATCGCCGCCACCAGCGGCGCCGGCAGGTTCGCGTACAACTTGATGCCGGTGGCACCGGTGCCTTTCGCTTCGGCAACGGCCAGCGGAATGTCGGTCTTGGCCGTGATCGCTTGCATCCACGGCGCGAAACCCAGCGGCTTGCCCTTCGAAGCATCCTGCGCGCGAAAATCCTCCTTGAAGAACGACGGGCCCGCCATCAAGGCGACATAGAAAATATCCGGCGACGCGAACGTGTCGGAGTTCGCCTGTTCGGCGAGGTACTGCAGCAGGCGATCGTCACCAGCCATGTCGCGGATGCCGGTCACGCCGCCGAGCAGCAGCGCGTGAAGAAAGGTCTGGTAGTGCGCGATGTCAGGCTCGGCATCGGTGATGTGGACGTGCGCATCGATCAAGCCGGGGATCACGAACTTGCCGGCGAGGTCGCGCACCTCGGCACCTTCTGGTGCAGGCTGGCTACCGCTCGGATACACGGCCGTGATGCGTTTGCCTGCGATCTCGATGGTCATGTCGCGCTGCACCGGCGACCCCGTGCCATCGATCAAGCCGACGTGGGTCAACAGCAACGGCACGGGCTTGGCCGCGAATGCGGGCGCCGTGAGCAGGCACAGCAGCAACACCAGAACAGCTTTCATGACAGCCCCCGGCAAAGCGACCCGCGCAGCATAGCCCCGATCCAGCCGCTTGTTGGAAACGAGCCGGCCTGCGGCACGCCACATGCGCGACTCAGCGCAACTGGCTGTCCTTGCTGCCACGTCGGTTGTAGCCGCTGAAGGTCGCATCTGCGCGATCATGTTCGGCTTGGCAGGTCACGCACAGGCGAACGCCGGGCACGGCTTTGCGCCGCGCCGCGGGAATCGGCGCGTCACACTCTTCGCAATGACTCAGGCCGGGGCCGGTGCGCTGTTTGCTGCGCGCACGTGCGACGGCGTCGGCGACCGTCGCGTCGATCTGTTCCTGCACCGCATCGTCGTTGACGAATCCCTTGGCCATGTGCACAAGCTTGGGCCACCGGCGCGCTATTGCAAGCCTGCCCGACGACGATGCGCCCAGGCGTCAGGCATCCGGCGCGCAAACCGTAGCCACGACCCGGTTGCGGCCGCGCGCCTTGGCCGCATACATGGCGTCTTCCGCCGCCGCGATCACCACGTCGGCCGACGCCAACCGCGCGCCTGCCGGTGCCACGCCCACGCCGATGCTCACCGTGACGCACGGCCCCGCCAATGAGTCCGGGTGCGGCATCGCCAGTTTCTCGACCCGCTTGCGCAAGTCTTCCGCCACGCGCACCGCATTGTCCTGATTGCAACCCGGCAGGATGATCACGATTTCCTCGCCGCCGTAACGCGCCACCAGATCACTTTCGCCGCGCACGCTGCGGCCGCAAAGCGTCGCAAGCTCGCGCAGGCATTCGTCGCCTTGCAGATGCCCCAGGGCATCGTTCAGCGCCTTGAAGCAATCGACGTCCACCATCAGCAGCGCCAGCGGCTTGCCGTCGTGCAGGTAACGCTCCCAATCCGCGGCCAGCCGCTCGTCGAAGCAACGGCGGTTGGCGATGCCGGTCAAGCCATCGCGCAACGACAACTCGCGCAGCTTGCGGTTGGCGTCCTCGAGTTCAAGCACCAGCCGCGTCATGTGGATCGCGCCCGCGATCTGCTCGGCGATCGCCTCGAACACTGCGCACACTTCCGGCGTGAAAAAATCGCTGCGGGTGCTTTCAAGGTTCAGCACGCCGTGCAGGCGCTTGCGGTGCCTGATCGGCACCAAATATTCCGAACGCACCGCGAGGTTGCCGGGCACGTAGTCAGGATCGGCGTTCACGTCCGCGATCAGCTGGCTTTGCCCGGTTTGCACGCAACGCCCCGCGGCGCCCAGATCGACCGGCCACGGCAGGCTCGCCGGCAATTCGAGGCTGATCTGGCCAGACCACACCTCTTCGACGAAGTGGGTACGCGACTCGTTCAGCAGGATGATGCTGGCGATCGTCACCGGCAGGCGGCCGGCAACGCAATCGACGATGGATTTCAGGACCGTGTCGAGTGAATCGCCCTGCATCGCGGCATGCGACACTTGCGCCAGGATCTCGGTCAACAGCGCCCGTCGCCCGTGGGAATCGCGTTCGTCCCAGAGCGGGTGCTGATTGCGGATATCGACGGTTCTGGCTTCGGACGCTGCCATCGTTCAACCTCGCCGTGCCAGTGTAGCGGCTTTGCATCCGGGTCACGCGCTGTCGAAATGCTGCCCTGTCGTTCGTTGCACCCCTGCCCCAACCACGCGGAGCAAGCCATGCGCATCTACGGCCACCCGTTTTCCTCGTATACCCAGAAGGTGTTGACGGCGCTGTACGAGAACGATACGCCCTTCGAATTCCAGAATCTCTCGCCGGAGAATCCCGACATCCTCGCCGAGTTCGCGCGGCGCTGGCCAATCCAGCGCTTTCCGCTGCTGGTGGAGGGCCCGCGGCAGGTGATGGAAGCCACCGCGATCATCGAATATCTCGACGTCCACCGGCGCGGGCCGACCCGATTCATTCCCGATGATGCCGATGCGGCAATCGACGTGCGCATGCTGGACCGGTTCTTCGACAACTACATCCACACGCCGCTGCAGAAAATCGTGTTCAACCGGATTCGCGCCGAGGCCGATCGCGATCCATACGGCGTGGACGAAGCGCGCCGCACGCTCGACACCGCCTACGCATGGCTGGACCAGCGCATGGACGGACGTGAATGGGCAGCGGGCGGCAGCTTCGGCCTCGCCGACTGCGCGGCCGCACCGGCGCTGTTCTACGCCGACTGGACCCACCGCATCGATCCGATTTTCGCCAACGTGCACGCGTACCGCGCGCGCCTGTTGCGGCGCCCGTCGTTTGCGCGCTGCGTCGAGGGTGGCCGTCCCTACCGCGACTTTTTCCCGCTCGGCGCACCGGATCGGGACTGATCGTTTGCGCGGCTCGGCACGGCGTGCCACGATCCAGGACTCACGCTCAAGGGAAACGTCTGCCATGCCCGCCCGGAAATCCGCCAAGGCCACCAAAACTTCCACTGGATTGACCGCCGACGAGCGCGCCGCACTGCGTGAACGCACACGCGAGCTGAAGCAAAACCAGCGCGGCGCCGATGGCGAGCAAGCCGTAATCGCGGCGATCGCCAGGACCCCGGAAGCCGAGCGCGGCCTGTGCGAGCGCTTGCACAAGCTCATACGCACCTCCGCGCCCCAGCTCGTTCCCAGGACCTGGTATGGCATGCCCGCCTATGCCAATGCCGATGACAAGGTCGTCTGCTTCTTCAAGCCCGCCAGCAAGTTCAAGGACCGCTATCTCACGCTTGGCTTCAACGACACCGCGAAGCTCGACGACGGCGCCATGTGGGCGACTTCGTTTGCGGTGCTCAAGCTGACCGCAACGGAAGCACAACGCATCGGCGAGCTGGTGAAAAAGGCTGCAGGCTAGCCAAGGCGAATTGCCGGAGCACGACATGGGCCTGATCCATCCGACACCCGAACAGGGCATGCTGGG
>DASSRT010000298.1:0-6031 GCA_035701705.1 Rhodanobacteraceae bacterium | reverse complement strand
AGATCGCCGGGATCGGCGCCGTCGAGTTGGAATTCGACGAGGATTTTGTCCGACGGCGTTTCTTCCGGCAGCGTTACCCGCAGGCTGGCGTGCTGCACGGGCAGGCGATTGCTGGCTACCGTCAACGGCCAATACAGGCTGTTGCCGTCATCGTCGACGACGCCGTACAGGACGCGATATTCGAGGTGGAACGTGCGCGGCCCGTGCCAAAGTTGGCGCGTCGGCTGGACGCTGATGCGCACGCCGTCGCCAAGCTGCGTCACGGTGGCGTTGGTCAGCTCGCCGCTTTCTTCCGCCTCCATCATGAACACATCGTCGGCGTCGATGTGCCGGCCGGGATAGGCGAGGTCGCGGTGGAACAGGGCCGGTGCCGCGGCGTTGACTTTCGTCCACTCGCTGACGTCGATCGAACCGTCGTAGTGGACGTAGATTTTGGTGTCGCGGGAAAGGATGGACGGTTGTCCGTCGTCCTGAACGGCCGATTGCGCCGGCGCCGTGGCCGCAACCATGGCCAAGGCGACGAGACAGGCGATGCGCGCGATCCCGCGCCGGGTTCGACCCATCGAAAACCTCACCAGCCACCTCCGCCGCCGCCACCGCCGCCGCCGCCACTGAAGCCGCCACCACCGCTGGAACCCGGCGCCACCGACGACGAGGCGATCGCGCCGCTGAGTCCCGAGGACATGTCGCTGGTGAAGCTGGTGAAACTCGCGCCGGTGAAGCTTCCCATGTTGCCGCCGGAGTACCAGCCCGGTTGCGCTGCCTGCATTTGCGCGGGCGTCAGGGCATCGGCGAAGCGTTCGGCCCAGGCGTTGCCGACGCCGAGCGCGAGCGCGTAGGGCAGGTACGCGGCGAACAGATCCGGGCGCGCTTCGGGCTTGTAGCGGGCGTCGAGTTCCTGCTTTTCGGCGACACCGAGGTACCAGCGGAAACCGTTGATGCGGTCGAGCAATTTCGCGCCAAGTTGCGTCGGCGCCTTCATCCAGAAATAGAAGGCGACGTTGGTGAGGATGAGCGCGAGGAAGATCGGGATCACCGCGTAGCCGGCGAGGTTGGCGAGCATGCTCAATCCGACGACTTCACCAACCGAGAACACCAACGCCATGAACCACGCGGCGACGGCGCCCTTGCCGGTTCCTGTCTGGATGGCCGCGCTGAGCAGGAAGGCGACGCCGCAGCTCCAGCCGGCCAGCCACAACAGCAGGCCGGCGGTGCCGGCGCCGCCGCCGAGCGCAGCCAGCCATGCCGTCAGCACGGTGATCGCGAGGCCGGGCAGCAGGTACTTGTAGTTGGTGAGGAAATATTTCTTCTCGAAGCCGGCCTTCAACGCCGCCTTGAATGCGGTGCTCGCGGCCTGCACGCGTACGTGGTTGGCCTGCTCGAAGACGAGCTCGCCGCCGCCTTCGAACAGCGCGTCGCGCAGTTTCTCCTCGGGCGCTGTCAGCGCGGCGGTGACGTCGGTACCCGCGCGTCGCGCCAACCACTTCCTGTCGTCGCGGCGCTCGATGGTCAGCCCGCCCTTGGCGGCGATGCCGAGGATGCCGGCGGTGAAACAAGTGTTGTCGTAGCCCATGTTGCGCACGAAGCGCAGCGCCGCGGCCGAATCGCCGTCCGGTGGCTCGTATTCGGCAACCTTGGGACCGGAGGCCGGATCGCGGCCGTGGCGATTCCACATCACCAGGTAATACGCCCACAACAGCACCAGTCCGAGGATCCCCCAGATCAGGTTGCGGTTGTCGTGCAGCAGCCACGTGAGCTTGCGCGTGGCCGTGGGTGGCGCGACCACGCCCCTGGGAAAGTCGAGCACGATGCTCAGGTTTTCGCCGGGGCCCAGTGTGCGCGTCGCGGTGTATTCGGCGCCGCCCGCTTCAAGGGTCGTCGTCACGGCTTGCTCGCTCGAACCTTGTGCGCCGGTGTAGCCGTACGCCTTCAGTTGGTCCGCCGGCACTGCAGAGGGCAGGCGCACGCTGGCACTGATTTTCGCGACATCGAAATCCCAGCCGGTGCCGTTGACGTTCCAGAAAAGTTCGTCGTGGTCGGCGAAGAATCCGAGCTCACGGGTGACGCGGTAATGCAACGTGAAATCGTGTTCGCCATGCGCAACGAAGGTGTCCTTGTCGCCGAGGTACACGCGTACGCCGTTGCTGCGGCGCTCGCTGTGCCAGTCCACCGCGGCGCCATCGAGCGTGGCGCCGAGTACCTCGAAGCCGACCACGTAGCGGTTGTGTTGGCGGTCGCGGTAGTCGGTCGGGAAGTCGCGATAGATGCCGTGGCGGATGCGGTTGCCTTCGGCGTCCACGCGGATGTGCTCGGTGACATCCAGGCTGCCGTCGGCGGCAATCGCGATGTCGGCGTGGTAAGCAAGGATGCGCTCCTGTGCCACCGCGGTGCCGGTGCATGCCAGCAGGGTGATGAGGGCGAACAGCGTGATCGCAAGGCGCGTGCGCATGGGAGCGTCCCTTCGTCAGCCCAGGCTGACCTCGACATTGGCGCGGGCATCGGCTTCGGCCGCGAAGAATTCGGCCGGCTTGAAAGCGAGTGGCCCGGCAATCAACAACGCCGGAAAGGTTTCCAGCGCGGTGTTGTATTCGCGCACCGAGCCGTTGTAGAAGCGGCGCGCATGTTGCAGGGTGTCTTCCACCTGCACCAATTGGCTCGACAGTTGGCTGAAATTGGCGCTGGCCTTGAGCTCGGGATAGGCCTCGCCAAGCGCGATCAGGCGTCCGAGGTCGTGGCCGAGCGCGGTTTCCGGCGCGCCGCGCGCGCCCGGCTGGGTGGCCTTCAAGGCGGCGCTGCGCTCGCTCGCGATGTTTTCGAGCAGGCCCTGTTCGTGATGCGCGTAGCCCCTGACGGTCTCGACCAGCATCGGCACGAGGTCATGCCTGCGCTGCAGCTGCACGTCGACATCGCTCCAGGCCACGTGCACCTGGTTGCGCAGCCGCACCATGCGGTTGAACAGCCAGGCCGCCGCGGCGACGACCAGCAGCAGGATCAATGCGTAGATCAAATGGGTTCCCCTTGGGCCGCGGTCGGTCGGTGGTGCGGCCGGTCAATCTTGGGGGCGGCCCGCACCCGCTTCAACTGTTGCGCTGCGTTGGCTGTCGTGCGTGGCATGGCTGCGTGCGTACGTGCCAACGAAGACCGGGCGATGCCCGGAAAACGCAACGCCTCGCGGCTGCCGCCCGCCAGCATCACCAGCCGCCGCCACCGCCGCCTCCGCCACCGCCGCCGCTGAAACCGCCACCACTGCCGAAGGCGCCACCGCCACCGCCGGGGGCGATCGTCGCGGACGCGATCGCACCGCTGAGCGAAGTGGACAGGCTGTTGGTGAAATTGGCCAGTCCGATGCCGCTGAAGTCGGCGTAGCCACCGTAGCCGCCGACATACCAGGCCGGCTGCGCTTCGCGCATTTGCGCCGGGGTCAGGGCCTTGGCGAAACGCTCGGCCCATTCGTTGCCGACATCCAGCGCCAGCGCATAGGGCAGGTAGGTGGAAAACAGCTTCGGGTTCGACTCGGGCCGGTAGCGCGAATCGAGCTCCTGCCGTTCGGCCACGCCGAGGTACCAGCGAAAGCCGTCGATGCGCTTCGCGAGCCGCGCGCCGGAGAGCGTGGGCGACTTCATCCATTCCAGGAAGGCGACGTTGGTGGCGATCAGCACCACGACCACCAGCGACAACACAAAACCTTCCGTGCTGCCCCAGCGCCACAGCCACAGCAAGCTGAACACGCCGAAGAACGCGAGGTTCCACCACGCCCCCCAGGTGATCTTGCCGCCGCCGCGCCGGCTGCGCCAGATGCTGTAGCCGCACCACGCGCCGAGGCCGCCGTAACCCACCGCCACGATCAGCGAGCCGGCGATGCCGATGCCGCTGGCGTGGCTGAATTTCCACAGGATCGCCAGCGTGAGCACGATGCCGGGCAGCACGAACAGGCTGTTGCTGCGGAAATTCTTGTTCCGGAAGATCTTGCGCAGCGCGTTGTGGTGCTTCCGGCACGCGTCCGAAATCCGCGCGCGCTGGGCCTGGTCGAACTCTACCCGTTGGCCGCCGCCGAACAGCGTGAAATAGAGCGATTGCTCATCCGGGCGCAGGACGCTGGCATCGAAATTTTCGCTGCGCGTGGCCGCGTACTTCCCGTCGTCGATCCGTTCGATCGCAAGTCCGCCCTTGGCGGCGATGCCGAGCACGCCGGCGGTGAAGCACTTGGCGTCGTAGCCCATTTCGCGCACGAAGCGCAGCGCCGCCGCCGAATCGCCGTCGGGCGGTGCGTACAGCGCGATCTTCGGGCCGCCGTCCGGGTCGCTGCCGAACAGCCGCCACACGATCAGGTAGTACATCCACAACAAGGCCAGTCCGATGAGTCCCTGCAGTGCATGCTGGTTGTCGTGCAGCAGCCACGCCGTGCGTTGGGAAAGCGAGGGTTCGCTGACGATGCCTTTGGGAAACGACAGCGCGATCGTGAGGTTCTCGTGCAGGCCCAACGCGTGTTTGGCGGCAAATTGCGCGCCGCCATCCTGCAAGGTGGTGGTGAGCGCCTGCTGGCGTGAGCCCTTGATCCCGGTGTAACCGGTGGCCTTCAGTTCGCTCGCGGGCACCGCCGCCGGCAGGCGGACCGTGGCGCTGATCTTCTCGATCGGCAGCGTCCAGCCGGTGCCGTTGACGTTCCAGTACAACTCGTCGTGGTCGTGGAAAAAACCGATCTCGCGGGTGACGCGATAGTGCAGGGTGAAGGCGTGCTCGCCCCGTGGCAGGTACGTGTTCGCGCTGCCGATAGACACGCGTTCGCCGTTGCCGCGCTTGGCGGCATGCCATTCGGCGGGCTCGCCGTCGAGGGTCGCACCCAGCACCGTGAAGCCGACTTGATAGTGGTTGTGCAACGCGTCGCGATAGTCGGTGGGAAAGTCGCGGTAGATGCCGTGCTCGATCTGCTGTTGCTGCACCCACGCACAGATGTTCTCGGTGACATCCATGCTGCCGTCAGCCGCAATCGCGATGTCCGAGTGATAGGTGAGGATGCGCTCGCCGCGATCGGTGACCGCGGGACGATAGGCAGCGCAGTCGACGCCCGTCGGCGGCGCTGCGGCCACGACGGCGGATGCCAGCATCGTGGCGAGCAGAAGTGCGCCGATGGTGATGAATTTCAAAAACCGGTGCATGCCAGTACTGGCGTCGTCGGTGGGTCCGGCATCTTCGTGGTGTTGCGCTGCGCGATCAACGCCGTATGCCGACGGATACGAAAAGCCCCGCGCGGGGCGGGGCTTTTCTGTTGCATCGGTATTGCAGCCAATCAATGCGCGGCGACAGCGAGCAGCGGAATGATCAGCAATGCCACGATGTTGATGATCTTGATCAGCGGGTTCACGGCCGGGCCGGCGGTGTCCTTGTATGGATCGCCCACGGTGTCGCCGGTGACGGCGGCCTTGTGTGCATCCGAACCCTTGCCGCCGAAATTGCCGTCCTCGATGTACTTCTTGGCGTTGTCCCAGGCGCCGCCGCCGGTGGTCATCGAGATAGCGACGAACAAGCCGGTGACGATGGTGCCGATCAGCACGCCGCCCAGCGCCTGCGCGCCGGCCGCGGGGCCGCCCAGCCAGCGGAAGCCGAAGGCGACGACGATCGGCACGACCACGGGCAGCAGCGAGGGGACGATCATTTCCTTGATCGCGGATTTCGTCAGCAGGTCGACGGCACGCGAATAATCCGGCTTGCCGGTGCCTTCCATGATGCCCTTGATCTCGCGGAACTGGCGGCGCACTTCTTCCACCACCGAACCGGCGGCGCGGCCGACCGCTTCCATCGCCATCGCGGCGAACAGGTACGGGATCAGGCCGCCGATGATGAGGCCGATGATCACGTAATGGTTCGACAGGTCGAAGGTGACGCCATCCAGCCCCGGCAGCTTGGACAGGTTGTGGGTGTAGTCGGCGAACAGCACCAGCGCGGCCAGGCCCGCCGAACCGATTGCGTAACCCTTGGTCACGGCCTTGGTGGTGTTGCCGACCGCGTCCAGCGGATCGGTGACGCCACGCAC
>DASSRT010000297.1:0-21562 GCA_035701705.1 Rhodanobacteraceae bacterium | reverse complement strand
GTAATCCATGCTGCCGTGGCGGCCTGCGTCCAGCCATGCCTGCAGGTGCGCTTCGTCCTCGCCCAACTCGACGCCGGTGAATCCGACTTGTGCGAATCCAAGCTCGACGCCCCAGTCCCTGATGCGTTGCGCGAGGTCGGTGAAGTCGATGGCGCTGCGTGTTGGCATGGGCGCATTGTAGGATCACGCCATGCCGACGCCCGACCCGCAGACGATCCTGTACACCAACGCGCAGGTGCGCGCGCTGGATCGGGCCGCGATCGAGGGCGGCATCCCCGGCATCGAATTGATGCAGCACGCGGCGGCCGCCGCGCTTGCCTTGCTGCGCCAGCGCTGGCCGCAAGCGCGTTCGCTCTGCGTGCTGTGTGGTTCCGGCAACAATGGTGGCGATGGCTTCCTGCTGGCAGCATTGGCACGCGCCGCAGGGTTGCAGGCGTGCGTGATCGCCACCAGCGACGCTGCCTCGGGCGACGCCGCGCTGGCGCGTGAACGTTACCTGCGCGAAGGCGGCGCGGTCGCGCGCGCCGATGCCGGCTTGCCGCCAGCAGACGTGTACGTGGATGGCTTGTTCGGATCGGGCTTGAATCGCGCGCCGACCGGCGACGCGGCGCGCCTGATCCAGGCCTTGAATGCGCAAGCGCAGCCGGTGCTGGCGCTGGACGTGCCGAGTGGCCTCGATGCCGACATGGGCGTCGCCTTCGATCCCTGCGTGCGTGCGGCCACGACAGTGTGTTTCGTCGGCTGGAAGCGCGGGCTGTTCACCGCGCAGGGTCCGGACCAATGCGGCGAGCGTTCGCTGGCGACGCTGGACATTCCCGCTGGCGTCTACTCGGTGCAAACGCCCGATGCATTGATGCTGACGGCGCAAGTCCTGCCGCCGCGCGCCCGCGACAGCCACAAGGGCCGTTATGGCCACGTGCTGGCGGTCGGCGGCGACCTCGGCGCCGGCGGTGCGATCCGGATGTGCGGTGAAGCTTCGGCACGCGTTGGCGCGGGACTGGTCAGCATCGCCACCCGCGAAGCCAACGTCGGCGCGATCCTCGCCGCGCGACCCGAGTTGATGCCGCACGGCGTGCATGTGCCGCGCAACATGGAGCCGCTGCTGGCGCGCGCCAGCGTGATCGCACTGGGGCCGGGCCTGGGTCACGACGATTGGGGCCGCGGCATGTGGCAGGCGGCGCTGGATGCGGGCAAGCCGACCGTGCTGGATGCGGATGGCCTGAACCTGCTGGCGCTCGAAGCCCGCGTGTTGCCCGCGCAGGTCGTGTTGACGCCGCATCCGGGCGAAGCTGCACGCCTGCTCGGCGTATCGACCGGCGAGGTGCAATCGGATCGCTTTGCCGCCGCGCGTGCGCTTGCGCAGAAACACCGGGCGGTGGTGGTATTGAAGGGCGCCGGCTCGCTGGTGGCCGACCCGGCCGGACGCGTCGCGGTTTGTCCGTGGGGCAATCCCGGCATGGCTTCGGGTGGCATGGGCGACGTGCTGACCGGCGTGATCGCCGGCCTTCTCGCACAAGGCCTCGATGCGTGGAATGCGGCGTGCGTCGGAACCGGCCTGCACGCCCGCGCCGGCGATCTGGCCGCGCGCGCGGGCGAACGTGGCTTGCTGGCCTCCGACCTGTTTCCCTACCTGCGTGCACTGCTGAGCGGTCGCGCGGGAAATTCCTGAACCTTCGCTTGCCTCACATCGCCACTGCGACGCGGTGTCCAGTCGCGCGGCATGGCCGCGTGTACACTCCGCGGCCTCGCCGAAATTTCGTGTCGTGGAATCGCCCTTGGCCGCTTCTTCCGATCGTACCGTTGCCTTGTCGAGCGAAGCCGCAACCGTGGCGCTCGCACAGCGCCTTGCGCCATCGCTGCGCAAGGGCGGCGTGATCTACCTGCGCGGTGAACTCGGTGCCGGCAAGACCACGTTCGCGCGCGCACTGTTGCGCGAGCTCGGCGTGGGCGAGCGGGTCAAGAGCCCGACCTACAGCCTGCTCGAGCGTTACAACGTCGACGAACACGATGCCTTCCACCTCGACCTGTACCGGATCGCCGGAGCCGGCGAACTGGAATGGCTGGGCCTCGACGAGCTGGATGCGCCGGACGCGATCGTGCTGGTCGAATGGCCCGAGCGCGGCAGCGGCGCGTTGCCGGCCGCGGATCTCGACGTGGCGCTGGAACATGCGGGCGCCGGCCGTGCGGCCGGGATCACCGCCGTATCGGCGCGTGCGCGTGACTGGTTGGCCGCAGCCAGTCTTTGATCATCGCCAACGGCAACGCCGTAACTTGGCGCAACTTCCTGATTCGTCGTTGACATATTTATCGCAGCCCACGGATAACAAAGGGAAAAACTTGCAATTTGGCGTGGCTTGCGGTTGAATTCGGCACCATGAAGGGGATTCTGCGTCCATGGCTGTCGGTTTTGATCGTGATCTGCGGCGTGCTGGCGTGTGTCGCCAGCGCCGTGGCCGCGCCGGCGGCAGCCATCACGGTCAACGGCGTGCGCGTCTGGGGCGGGCCCGATTCCACCCGCGTGGTCATGGATCTCTCGGGTCCGGCCGAATACAAGCTTTTCCAGCTCGACAAGCCCGATCGCGTGGTGCTGGATCTCGATGACAGCACGTTCGCCAAGGGCGTCGGCGACGCCACCGGCAAGGGCGTGGTCAAGGATGTTCGCGTCGGTCATTACCAGGGCAAGGCCCGCATCGTGCTGGACCTCGACGGCCCGGCCCATCCCAAGAGTTTCCTGTTGACCCCGGCCGGGCAATACGGTTATCGCCTGATCGTCGACCTTGGCACGCCCAGCGGCAAGGCTCCGCAAATCGTGCGCACCATCGACGATGATGTCGCGCACGACAAGCCGCGTCCGGTGGTGATTGCGGTGGATGCAGGCCACGGCGGTGACGATCCCGGCGCGCGCGGCCGTGACAAGACGCTCGAAAAAACCGTCACGCTGGAAATCGCCAAGGACCTCGCCAAGCTGATCGATGCGCAACCCGGCATGCAGGCCGTGCTGACCCGTGACGGCGACTACTTCGTGCCGCTGAAGAAGCGCTTCCAGATCGCGCGCTCGCACAAGGCCGACCTGTTCGTGTCGATCCACGCCAACTCCTGTCCCGATTATTGCGATGCGCGCGGCGCCTCGGTGTGGGTGCTGTCGACCCACGGCAAGCAGAGCGAGGCGGGCCGCTGGCTGGCCAACAGCGAAAACGCGTCCGACCTGATCGGCGGCGTGTCGCTGGACGACAAGAACCACATGCTGGCTTCGGTGTTGCTGGACCTTTCACAAGGTGCCAGCATGCACGCCGCGCACGAAGTCGGCGGCGACGTGCTGGACGCGCTCGGCAAGATCGGGCCGCTGTACCGCGACAGCGTGCAGGGCGCGAACTTCGTGGTGCTGCGCTCGCCCGACGTGCCTTCGATCCTCGTCGAGACCGCATTCATCAGCAATCTGAGCGATGAGAAGCGCCTGGACAACCCGCGTGACCGTGAGCGCTTGGCAAAAGCGATCCTGGTTGGCGTGAAGCAGTATTTCCAGACCACGCCGCCGCCGGGGACGTGGTTCGCGGCGCAGCGGGACCAGCGCCTGCACATCCCGTCCAGCGCGCCGCTGATTGCCAAGGTCGATACGTCGAAGCGCGATACCTCGAACCGCAGTGTCGCGTTGCCGGGTGCGGTGCCCACCACGGCCGGTGGCGGCGCCCGTGATGCGATCCAGGACATGCACAAGGTGACGCGCGGCGAGACGCTTTCCGGAATTGCCCAGCAATACGGTGTGAGCCTGCGCGCCCTGCGCCAGGTCAACTCCGGCAAGATCCAGTCCGGCGGCGCGATCCAGGCGGGTGCGGTGCTGCTGATCCCGAATTCGTGACCGGGTCCGAACCCGCGCGTTCGCATGGCCTGACCATCCTTGCAGGCTATCCGGAACGTGCGGCGCGTTGCGATGCCGCAGGAAGACGCGTCGGTTTGCGACCATGCGTCCAGCGACCCTCCGGTCCGCGCCATCGATTCCGCGCCTTCGGCGCTGCGCGCAGAGCCCGCCCGGACCCGATCGGGGACGATTCGGGGACACTGAAATGCAAAAAAGCCCGATTCATCGAATCGGGCCTTTCAGGAACATTGATTCTGGTGGGCGGTGCAGGGATCGAACCTGCGACACCTGCCGTGTGAAGGCAAAATATAGGGGGTTCACGACACCCCATGTGCCTGCACAATCAAGTATTTAGCCATTTACAGCCACCATGACATCCCATAGACTTTAGGCAATCTGTAGGCAACGGCCCTTTTGGCCGTCCAAACGGGAGGCCTGACATGGGTGGCAAGGCGGGGATCACGACGGTTTCTGGCCAGACTGCGCTGACGATTCGCGAAGCGATCTACTGGCACAAGTTGCATGCCGGCCAGCATGTGGGCTTGCGCAAGACCAAGACGGCGCAATCCTGGTACGCACGCGCCTATGTCGAGAAACGACAGGTACGGCGCGCCTTGGGGGCATTCGACCACTTGCCGCCGAATGAGCGGTTCTCCGCTGCCAGCCGTGCCGCAGACGAGTGGTTCAAGCACTTGGATGCGGGTGGCACCCTGCGTCCTGTGACGGTGCTGGAAGCCTGCGAGCGATACATCCAGGCACTGCGAGACGATCCCGACAAGGGAGACGCCAGTGCGGACACCCAGGCAGGTTTTGTGCACCGCTTTGTCGCCAAGGACAAGATCGCCGATATTCCGGTGGACAAGCTCGCCAAAGGACACGTTGCTGACTGGCGCAGGCGCATGGAACGCAAGCCGGTGGCGCTGCCAAAGCGTGGCAAAAAGTGCCGCAACAAGGAGCCGTTACCTCCACCGCGCAAGCGTTCCGCCGCGTCCATTAACCGGAACATGGTGTTCTTGCGCGCGGCGCTGCGATTGGCCATGGCGGATGGCTTTGTCGGCACCGATCAAGCGTGGGCGCAGCCGCTGAAACCCATCAAAGGTGTCTCAGGCCACCGCGACCTGTACCTGACCCGTGAGCAGCGCCAGTCCCTGATCCGACATGCGCGTGAGGATGCACAGCCCTTCTTGCAGGCGTTGGCCGAACTTCCACTGCGCGTGGGGTCAGTGGCCGCCCTTCGCGTCGGCGACTACGACAAACGCAACAAGCTGCTGACGATTCGCAAGGATAAATCGGGAGCGGGGCGCACGATCCCCCTGCCATCCCCGGTTGCGAAACTGATCGCCGATCAATCGCGCGGCAAGCTGCCCAGTGCGCCGTTGTTCTCGCGCTGGGATGGTGAGCCGTGGACGCCCACGACCTGGAAGGATGCGGTGCGCGTCGCGGCGGAAGATGCCGAGCTGCCGCAGGGAACGGTGGCCTATACCTTGCGGCATTCCGTCATCACTGACCTGACCACGGGCGGCCTTGATCCGCTGACGGTCGCGCGCCTGGCCGGCACATCCATTGCAATGATTCAACGTTACTACGGCAAGCTGCGCCAGGACGTTGCGCGGGATGCGTTGGCCGCGCTGGCGCTGTGACACCGCATTTGCTATTGTCACGCAATGCCGTACAATAACCCCTTGTTCGAGTTCATCGAGCTGGCGCCTTTCACGCGAGCCCGAGACGCGTATGGCATGGACGATGCGGAGTTTGCGCAGTTGCAAGCCGCACTGCTGGCCGACCCGGACGCCGGTGATGTGATTCCCGCGTCTGCCGGCTGCCGCAAGCTGCGCTGGCGAGCCCCAGGACGTGGCAAGCGTGGTGGCTACCGCGTGATCTATTTCATGCGCAATGCCCAGGGCCAGATCGTGCTGGTGCTGCTGTACGCCAAGAATGTGCGCGAGAACGTCGAACCGGCACTGCTGCGAGAGTTGAAAGAGAGGTTCAGACCATGACCAAGATGACCGCCAAACAGCGCGCCGCGTGGGAACAGGGGCGCGACTTGAATGCTGAGCTGCGCGAAGCCATTGCCGATGCCAAGCACGGTCGCTGGGCGCGCAAGACCGAGTTTCAGCCGTTGGCTGACGGTCGCATGCGTCGCAGGGTGACGCGCCGGGATGGCACCGTGGAGAAGGATGAAGTCATCCCGGCCGCGCGGGCCAGGGTGGTTGCCGCGCGCGCCGGCACCGGCCTGTCGCAATCGCAGTTCGCCGACTTGATGGGCGTATCTGTGCGCACCTTGCAGGATTGGGAAGCTGGCCGGCGCGAACCCAGCGGCGCCGCGCAAACCTTGTTGCGCATTGCCGCACAACATCCGCGCATCGTGCGCGAGGCGGCGGCGTGACGGTGCTGCGGCCGTGCGAGGGCGCAGCATGAAAGCCAACGAACGCGCTCAGTGGGTGGAGCACCTGCTCAAGCAAGAGTTTGGAGGACGTGGCTGGTCGGCGTGGATGCTGACTCACCCAGCGCCAGCCGTTCCCGCGCCGCCTGATGCACAGGAGAAACGGGCGAAGTCCGGCATAGACGCTGAAATTGCGGTTCGGCGCATGAGGTTGGAAGCCCTGTCGGAGAACGACTTGGAGCTGGCCTATTTGCAAGCCCGTGTGCGTGAGCTGGAAGCCAACACCGAATTGGGCAGCGCCAAGGTGAAGAAGCTGGAAGACGAGAACACGGATTTGCGCGCACGCGCGTGCAAGTTGGAAGCCGACGCCGCAGCGGGCAGCACCGCGGCCAAGAAACTGGCAGACGAGTACGCTGCGCTGCGCGGGGCCTTTGACGACTTGAACGACGACGCGAACCCAGACCCCAGGGTGAAAACAAGCCTGCTGAAAATCGTGGGCGCGCTTGTCAATGAGTGCAACAGGTTGGTTGACGATTACAACGCGACCGAGGGCCCTTCAAACAACCCAGCGTTGCGCAAGCGGACGTTGGACACCGCCGACCTCAAGACCATGGTACGGGCGATCTGTGGTATGGCTGGCGGCATGCCCGATCCTCGCACGGTGAAAAAACTCGTGAAGCTGGCGATTTCGATGACTGACCCGCAGCGCCCGCCGGCAAAGCCAGCGAAGCCCTGACAGCGGCTACGAGCTAGTTGTGCAATTGCACGCCTGATTTCTGCAATTGCAAGAATTCGCAGCACCAAAAGGCCAATCTTTCCCCCATCGACGGCGCACATGCGCCATGAACCCCGATGGAGGACTCACGATGCTTCGAATCATTCGCCGGCCCGAACTGCTCAAGCAGGTGGGCCTGACCGATTCCGGTCTGGATCGCGCCATCCGTGATGGCTTTGTTCCCGCGCCAATCAAACTGTCCCCCGATCCGACGCGTCGCGCCGTGGGATGGCCCGCGCACGAGGTCGATGAAATCATCGCCGCCCGGATCGCAGGGCTCGACCCGGAAGCCACCCGCGCGCTGGTTGCAGACATCGAGGAACGGCGGTGCGCCGCTGTTGCCGCACCAGTACAGGGGAGGGTAACGGCATGAACCGCAAACGGTGGAAGGAGAAAGGTCGCTCCGAGCGTAAGGATCGGTTTGCAATGATCCCGTGCGAAGTGATCCGTTCGGCAAACTGGGCGAACGCGTCGAAGCCGTGCCGGGCGTTGGTGACCGACATTGCCAGTCAATACAGCGGTCACAACAACGGCGACCTGACCGCGAGCCGCACGGTCTTGCGCCCACTCGGCTGGACTTCGCCGGGCACCATCAAGGAGCTGTGGCGGGAGGCCGTGCACTATGGCTTGCTGGTGCAGACTCGCCAAGGTGGCTTGTTCATCGGTGCCAGCTTGTACGCTTTGGGTTGGAGGCCGATTGACCCGTGCATTGACCCGAGAACTCGCGTTTGCAAGCTGGACGACCCGACGATGGTGGGCACCAGGCCAGGGCGCTGGCAGGTACCGCAACCGAAGTACCGGCGCACGCCCAGGAAAAAATCTGCCACTACTCGGCGCGTACCTGACCGCAACGCCGCGCATACCGGCAAGGCGTAGCACCGCAACGCCGCGCGTAGCGATACAAGCGCTTTTTGACGGTTTCACCGCTACGCCGCGCGTACATCTATAGGACCTAACCAAGCGGTAGCGCATGCGGCGCTTGGGCAGGTGTCCACGGTCCCGCAGGGGAAGTTGATTCTGGGCCTCGTGGCAACGCGGTGAAAGTTGGACGCAACACGAGGCACTGAAAATGATGCGACTTCCTGAAAACGTTCTGGCGGCGTTGACTGTCACCCATCGCGCCACGGGCTGGAATTTTCGTCCCGCCGCCACGATCCGGTTTGACTTGTCGAATGGCGACGGCACCGCCTGCCGGCTGCTCGTTGTCCCGTACCGGCGTTGGGTGCATCGGCGGTTGGAACAAGACAAGCGGAGGCAGCACCATGGAGGTGACGCGGCGTGATGCCTACTGCGGGTACCAAGTGGGCTTAGTGGCCAACGCTTCCCTCGCGCGCGCGACTGCGGCCTCCATCGCGCCAGAACGGCAGGCTCACCAATTCTCGGTCTTGTAGGCGGCGGCGCGGGCGCGCTCGACGACAGCTTCCACGACCACACGCGCATACGCCGCGAGGATTTCCGCATCGGTGTATTGGGTACGGGCAGGCACGGCGCCGCGCCATTCCGCAATCAGCGCCGCCTTGGTTTCGGGCGGCAGCGCCGCAATCGCACGTTCGGCCGGCGCGTCGAAGTCGCCTTGCACCGGGTAGTACGACTGGAACCCGCCATCGAATATCTGCCGTTTCAACTCCCACCACGCATTCCGGTTGTGGTGGGCCACCGCGTTGATCGCGGGGCGGAGTAAGCGTTTTTCGTTGCGGGTCATTGCACACGCTCCAAAGCGCGACCGGCGATCATGCAGCGAGCGGCCATGAAGCCAGCACGATGGCCGATCATGGCGTTCTTGAACCCTGCTGGGGGCAATCTTCCGGGCGTATCGTGACATCCGCGACGAGTTGACCATCGTCTCGCAGGTAGCGGTCGCGAATTGCGATGCCATGTGCGAACAGGTCGCTGCTGGAACCGCCGCACGTGGATGCCACGATGAGCTGCCGGAAGCGGCTCGCCGTCTCGGCGTCCATGTTGAGGTTCGGTATCCCCACCATCGTGTAGGTATAGATGACCGCGCGCCCCGGATCGGCTGTCACGCTGTCCAGCCGTTGATCGCTCGTCACCATCCGTGGCACACCGACGCGCAGTTTTTCTGCGGTCGCGGTGGCCAGGTCGACCGATGCGCGCGTCGTGGCGATAGGGCGCTCGCTGGCGACTCGATTCACCACGGTGTAGACCCCGCCAACCACGATCAAGGCGATCACGGCCGCTTGGAACCAGTCCATGAACGTCCACTTGGATGGCGTACTGCGCGCATTCCGTGTCGCCCCAGGTGGTGGGATAGCCGCTGGCGATGCCGAAGCTACTGGCTGGGGTTTCGCTGACGCCCACCCCAACCCGAATGCGATTCCAGCGCACACAAGCCCAACCAACACAAGCAGCGCCGCCTCTACCACCCCCTTGAACGTGTTGCCCCTGTACACGAACACCAACCAGAGGACGACGGTAAGGACAACGATCTTCATGACGTTCCACGCCCACCGCCGCCCTTTGGCAGCCCGTGTGCCACGGCCATCGCTCGCCGCCATCGCTGCCGGATTGGGTGGCGCCCCGGAATTGCCGCCGGCACCCGCCGCATGCGCTTGCTGCACCGAATCATGCCCCGGCACATGCCGGGGCATATCCCGCGGCATTCCCGCGGGATCATTTGCCACCCGACTTTGCCGAAACGCCTGCGCGGCATCCGCGTAGTACCCTGGTACGTCCGGCCGCGCTGGCGCAGCGTCGGGATTGTCTTGCGCCGGGCTTGTCGCGTGCTCCGCTGCTTCCTGACGCGCAATCCAGGCATCGTGCTCCGTGCGCTTGCGTGGATCGGACAACACCGCGAACGCCTCGTTGATGATCTTCATGACGCGCTCGCACCGCGCGCGATCGTCCGAATGGCGATCCGGGTGATACCGCTGCGTGAGTCCTTTGTAGGCCGCGCGGATCACTTCCGGACTGGCGTTCCGGGCCACCTGCAAATTGTCGTAGTGGGTCTTGATTGCCCCCATGCGGCTCCCCTTGTTGGCCGTTCCTTGGGTAACTTGGTAATTTCTGGCTTTTACTATAGTTTATGTAATACGCGAGGTGAATCGCGTTTGCTGGGCCAATGCCAGCAAAGCGCCTCGCCAAATCGGTTGCCACCCAGTTCGGAATTGAACTGCGCAACGCACGCAGCGTCGCCAAGCTGACCCAGCAAGTGCTGGCAGAGCGCGCGGACATCGACCCGGTATTCGTGTCACTGCTGGAAAACGGCCATCGCCAGCCCAGCCTGACTGTGCTTCTGAACTTGGATCGCGTGTTGGGCCTCGACGCGGGTGAGCTGGCCCGACGCGTCGCCCAGGCACTGCACGACTCCGCCGACACCACGCGCCCGAAGGGCACTCCGCGTCGCCGCTGAGAAGCAACTCGCACCCGCCGCCCGATGGGCTTGGTGGCTATCGCTTTCCTCGCGCGCGCGTGCGCGCGAAGAACCGCACCGCCCCAGCCCACGGCGCCAAGCGCCTTGGCTACAGGCTAAAACCGCCTCACCGAAAAAATGTCCACCTTGCTATGGTGCAGGTCGCCGTGTGATGCCGCATGCGGCACAATGGGGCGATACGCACGAAACCGCCTGCCATCGGCAGGGCAGCCTGGGGAACCCGCATGACCACACGGCAACACCTGCTTTCAGTGCCTTTGCGCGACAGCGCCCGGCGTCTCACGCCTTTTGCTGCGAGCAGCCAAGACACACGCCGCCGCCGTACCCGCCAGGAAACACGATGAACAACACGCAACCCAGCAACCCCGACCTCGACTACGCCGACACCTTGTGGAAGGCCGCCGACGTATTGCGCGGCACGATAGACGCGGCCGAGTACAAGCACGTCGTGCTGGGTTTGCTGTTCCTGAAATACATTTCCGATTCGTTCGAAGCCCGTAAGGATGAACTCAAGGCGGAACTTACCGCCGATGGAATCGCCGGCCCGCAGCTCGAAAGCCTGCTGGAAAACCGCGACGAGTACACCGCCGAGCGCGTGTTCTGGGTGCCACCCGAAGCCCGCTGGCAGAACTTGCAAAACCAGGCCACGCGTGCGGACATCGCTACCCTGATTGACGACGCCATCCTCGCCGTCGAACGCGACAACCCCAACCTCAAGGGCAAGCTGCCGCGCGATTACGCCCGTCGCGGCATCGCGCCGGAAAAGATGAAGGGTCTGATCGACCTGATTGCCGGTATTGGGTTCAAGGGCGAGCGCGCCAAGGCTCGCGACACGCTGGGCCGCGTGTACGAATACTTCCTCGGCAAGTTCGCACAGGCCGAAGGCAAGCTGGGCGGCGAGTTCTTCACCCCACGCTGCATCGTGCGCCTGCTGGTGGAAATGCTCGAACCCTACGATGGCCGCGTGTACGACCCGTGTTGTGGGTCGGCCGGCATGTTCGTGCAGTCGCAGCGCTTTGTCGATGCGCACGGCGGCCAGACCACCGACATTTCCATCTTCGGGCAGGAATCCAACCCGACCACCTGGCGACTGGCGCACATGAACCTCGCCATCCGCGGCATCGAGGCCAACCTTGGCCCGCAGCCGGCCGACTCCTTCCTGCGCGACCTGCACCCGGACTTGAAGGCCGACTACATCCTCGCCAATCCGCCGTTCAACGTCTCCGACTGGTCGGCCAAGCTGTTGCAAGGCGACGTGCGCTGGCGCTACGGCGTGCCGCCCGCCGGCAACGCCAACTACGCGTGGATTCAGCACTTCATCCACCACATCGCCCCGCCCAACGGCCACGGCGGCGGCATGGCCGGCTTCGTCATGGCCAACGGCTCGCTGTCTTCCGCTTCCGGCGGCGAAGGCGACATCCGCCAGAAGATCGTCGAGGCCGATCTGGTGGACTGCATCGTCGCGTTGCCAGCACAGCTTTTCCTCACCACCGGCATTCCTGCCTGCCTGTGGTTTCTCACCCGCGACAAGACTGGCCGCAACTTGAAGCAAGGTGGCCGCGACCGCAGCGGGCAAACCCTGTTCATCGACGCCCGCAAGCTGGGCACCATGGAAACTCGCACGCTGCGCCGGCTGACCGGCGGCGACGAGGGCGAAACGCAGATCGCCGATGGTATGGGCGACCCGAATGCCGATACCGACATCGGCCGCATCGTCTACGCCTACCGCCAATGGCGCGGCGAACCGGCACCCGAATGGTGGAACGAAGCCGAGCACGGCGCGTGGAAGTACGCGGACATCCCCGGCTTCTGCAAGAGCGAAACCATCGAAGGCATCGACAAACAGGGTTTCGTGCTTACGCCAGGGCGCTACGTGGGTGCCGAGGAACAGGAAGACGACGGCGAACCGTTCGAGGAGAAATACCCGCGGTTGTTGGCGGAGTTGGAGGAATGCTTCAACGAAGGCGAGCGGCTGACAGGTGTGGTGCGCGAACGACTGGGGGGGCTTACGGATGTCGGCTGAGTGGACCACGAGCCGCGTCGAAGACTTGTCGGTCAACTTCGACGGAAAGCGGCGACCTGTCAAAGGATCGGAGCGTCGACTTGGCCCATACCCCTATTACGGAGCTTCCGGCGTCGTTGACCATGTCGACGATTACCTTTTCGACGGAGAGTACCTATTGGTGGCGGAGGATGGGGAAAACCTCCGCACCCGGCAGACACCAATAGCATTCTTGGCAAGAGGGAAATTTTGGGTCAACAACCACGCACACATCATTACCGGAAGCGAAAGGGCGGATACGCGCTTTCTCATGTACGCGCTTCGGCATGTAGACATTGACGCCTACCTCACTGGCGCCGTGATGCCGAAGTTGACTCAAGGAAACCTCAACCGCATTGAGGTCTCACATCCGGGCCTCGATGAGCAACGCGCCATCGCCGGCGTTCTCGGTGCACTGGACGACAAGATCGAGCAGAACCGACGCACGGTGCAGACGCTGGAAAAACTGGCCCGCGCGATCTTCCGCGCGTGGTTCGTGGACTTCGAGCCGGTCAAGGCCAAGGCTGCAGGCGCCACCGGCTTTCCCTCCATGCCGCAAGCCGTCTTCGACGCGCTGCCCACCACCTTCGTCGATTCCGACATCGGCACCGTGCCCGAAGGCTGGGACGTGAAACCGATCGGCGAAGTAGTCACTGTGAAAGGCGGTGCCACACCAAGCACGAAGAAACCGGAATATTGGGACAGCGGCATGCACTGCTGGGCAACACCGAAAGACTTATCGCACCTCTGGCATCCCGTGTTGCTGGATACGGATCGACACATCACGGATGCAGGGGCCAGCGTTATCAGTTCCGGCCTGTTGCCTGTCGGAACGGTACTGTTGTCATCGCGCGCGCCGGTAGGTTACCTGGCCATCGCTGTCGTGCCTACCGCAATCAACCAGGGGTTCATTGCCATGATCTGCGACGGCATGCTACCGCCGACCTATGTGTACCAGTGGGCGGCAGCGTCCATGGAAACAATCAAGACTCACGCCAGCGGCACCACATTCGCCGAAATCAGCAAGAAGGCTTTCCGCCCGCTTCCGATTGTTGAACCCACCGACAATGTCGTGACCGCATACAAGGAATTGGTGGAACCGTTGTTCGAGTTGCTCACCGGCTGTGTGAAGGAGAGCACCCGACTCGCCGAATTGCGCGACTACCTGCTCCCCAAACTGCTGTCCGGTACAGTGCGGGCAGCGAACCCTGTCCCGGAGACCATCGGATGACACCCGCCCATCGCAAGCCGAAGTCCAACGCGCCGGCACGCATCGAATCGCTCAACGTGCGCAACTTTCGTGCGCTGCGCGACATCGAGATCAAGGACATCACGCCGTTGATGGTGCTGCTGGGGCCCAATGGCAGTGGCAAGTCCACGGTGTTCGATGTGTTTGCGTTTCTTTCCGAGTGCTTCGAACTGGGCTTGCGTCGCGCCTGGGACAAGCGCGGTCGTGCGAAAGAGCTGAAAACGCGCGGCAGCGACGGCCCGGTCACCATCGAAATCAAGTACCGCGAGCAAGGGTATCCCTTGATCACCTATCACCTGTCGGTGGACGAGCGCAACGGTGTGCCCGTCGTGACCGAGGAATGGCTGGCCTGGAAGCGTGGCAGCCACGGCCGCCCGTTTCGTTTTCTGGAGTACCACGAAGGAATAGGCCGCGCGATCAGTGGCGAACTGCCCGATGAAAAGGACAGGCGCATCGAGGTGCCGTTGAAGTCCGCGGATCTTCTGGCGGTCAATGCTCTGGGACAATTTGCGGAGCATCCGCGGGTGGCGGCGTTGCGCGACTTCATCACCGGCTGGCACGTGTCGTACCTGTCCGCCGAGGGTGCGCGCGGCCAGCCGGAAGCCGGCCCGCAGGAACAGCTGACCCGCACAGGCGACAACCTGGCCAACGTGATCCAGTACCTGGGCGAACAACACCCGGATGGCCTGCAACGCATTTTCGACGTGCTCAGGCAAAGGGTTCCCCGCATCGAGCGCGTGTTGGCCGACCCGATGCCCGATGGACGCTTGTTGTTGCAGATCAAGGATGCGCCGTTCAGCCATCCGGTGCTGGCCAAGTTTGCCTCCGACGGCACCTTGAAGATGCTGGCCTACCTGGTGCTGCTGTACGACCCGGACCCACCGCCGTTCATTGGCATCGAGGAGCCGGAGAACTTCCTGCACCCGCGCCTGTTGCCGGAGCTGGCGGAGGAGTGCCGTGCGGCCGCCGAACGTACCCAGTTGATGGTGACCACGCATTCGCCGTTCTTCTTGAATGCGTTGCGACCGAAAGAAGTGCGCGTGCTTTGGCGTGGAGAGGATGGTTATACACAGGTGCAACGTGCCAGCGACATTCGTGGCGTCACGTCGTTCATCGACAACGGAGCGCTGCTGGGCCACTTGTGGATGGAAGGCCATTTCAGCGTGGGTGACCCATTGGTGAACCAAGGCGCCCCCACGCGTCCGCTTGGCAAGGGGCGCTGAGCATGGGGTCGCATGTGGAGTTGCTGGTTGAAGAACCTTCCATGGAAGCTTTCCTGCATTCTCTTTTGCCGCGGTTGTTGCCCCAGGATCGAACGTTTGCCGTTCATGCCTTTCAAGGAAAGAGTGATCTTCTTGGAAGTCTTTCTTCGCGATTGCGCGGATACGCGAACTGGTTGCCCGAGGACTGGCGCCTCCTCGTGGTGGTGGATCGTGACGATGACGATTGCCGGCGTTTGAAGCAACGCATGGAAGATATCGCCCGGCAAGCCGGGCTGCGCACACGCACCACGGCAGGCCATGCGCAGTGGCAAATCGTCAATCGCATTGCCATTGAAGAGCTGGAGGCTTGGTATTTCGGCGACTGGCAAGCCGTGCGCCAAGCTTACCGGCGCGTTTCAGCCAATGTTCGCAGTAAACGCGCTCACCGACACTCAGACCAAGTGGCCGGAGGCACGTGGGAAGCCTTCGAGCACGTCATGCAACGGCATGGCTATTTCAAGGAAGGGCTGCGCAAGATCGAAGCGGCACGCGCCGTAGGGGCACAAATTGATGCGGCACGTTCGGACTCGCCAAGTTTTGGATGTTTCCACCAGGCGTTGATGGAAGCCGTGGCATAACCGGAATCGTAAAGGGAGCGGTGTTTGATGCACGAGCAGGATGTCGAGTTTACCGCGCTGGTGGCTACGGGCTGACCGTGTACCCCGTCGTCCGCATCCATGCCTCGCGTGCCGAAGCCGTGGAAGATCTCGGCACCAAGGCCAAGTTCTGGTATCACGACGACAATAACGGCCTGACGTTGTTCAAGGCCGAGGAACGCGGCACCGGCGAGGACTGGGCGGAAAAGATTGCTTGCGAGCTGGCCGGGTTGCTAGGCCTGCCGCATGTGCAATACAACATGGCGTACGACGAGGACAACAGCCGTCCAGGCGTCGTGTGCGCATCGTTCACGCCCGGCGAGTTGGCGTTGGCACACGGCAACCAGCTGCTGTTCATGGTGGATGCGAACTACCCGAGAGACGCCGAGCGGCATTACTTGGCGCACGCGCACACGGTGGATGCGGTGTTTGGCGTGGTGCGTTTGTTGAAACGGCCAAGCCCCGATTGGTGCCAGTTTCTACCAGTGGGCATCCACTCGGCACCGGGCGTGTTTGCGGGGTACCTGATGCTGGATGCGTGGGTGGCGAATCAAGACCGTCACCACGAAAACTGGGGCGCTGTCTGGGATGGCAAGGAGCTTTCTCTCGCACCTTCGTTCGACCACGGCGCGGCGCTGGCGCGCAACCTTGACGATGCCGAGCGGCTCGAACGGCTGCAATCGCGCGACGTTCATCGCCAGATTCCGTACTTTGCCCAACGCGCTCGCTCCGCGCTGTTCGCCAATCCCAACGACAAGCATCCATTGACCACACTGGCCGCATGGAGGGCGTTTGCTGCCAAGGTGCCAGCCGAAGCGGCCCTTTGGCGGCGGCAGTTGGAAATGGTGGATGAAGGTGCCATCAAGTTCTATGTGGACAGCGTTCCACTGGATCGGATGTCGGCCGTCTGCCGTCAATTCACGCTAAACTTGTTGTCGGAGAACCGGCGCCGGATACTGGAGTCGGAGGAGCCATGAATCGGGTTGTCTATATTGCGTGGCGGGTGGGGTCTCCCGATGAGCGCGGCGGTTGGTCGCCGGTCGCACGGCTGGAACAAGCCGACGGCGAGTATTGCTTCGTCTACACCGAGGGGGCCCGCACCTTGAAGGGGTTTCATCCCTTCCCCGGCATGACCGACCTGCACGCGGTGTATCGCAGCACGGCATTGCTGCCGATGATGAGCAACCGGCTGTTGTCGCGTTCGCGCCCCGAGTTCAAGGCGTGGTTGGCGTGGAGCGACTTTGACCCCGACAACCCGCCCGATCCGTTGGCCATCCTGGGCGTCACCGAGGGCATTCGTCAGACTGACGCGCTCGAAGTGTTTCCGCATCCCGAACCGGACGCCAAGGGTCGCTACCGCACGCGCTTTTTCGTGCATGGTCTGCGCTACGCCTCGCCCGAGGCGCTACAACGTCTGGCCTCGCTTGCGGCCGGGACGTTGCTGCGCATTGAAATGGAAGACGACAATCCGCACGATCCACGCGCGGTCGCCGTGTTGGATGATCGCAATGGCGAGCCGCAACGTCTCGGATACGTGCCGCGTTATCTGGCACGCGACGTGCGTGCGCTGACGGCACAAGCCAGCGCGGATGCCATCACGCTTGCCGTGGTGCGTGTCAATCCGGATGCCCCACTGCAAATGCGCTTGCTGTGCCAACTGACGGCGCCTTGGCCCGCGGGGTTTGCCCCCTGTGGCGGCGACGAATTCCGGCCTTTGGCCGATTCATCACGCCCTGCCAAGGTTGCGCATAGTGCATGAAGCGGACGTTGAAGCCAGTGCGCTGACCTGCTTTCGTGAGCAGGGATACGACATGCGCCATGGGCCGGAACTTGGCCCGGACACCCCCGCCGCCGAGCGTGATGCGCTGACCGATAGTCTGTTGGCGGGAAGGCTGGCGCACGCCGTGCAACACCTCAACCCGGACTTGCCCGAGGCCAGCGTCAAGGACGTGGTGCGCACGGTGTCGCGCCCGCCGCACACCGACCTTGCGCAAAACAATCGCTGGTTGCACGGGCTGCTGGTCGATGGCGTACCGGTGGAATACCGCGATGCCAAAACCGGCGAAAACCGCGGCACGCGCGCGCGGCTGGTCGATTTTGACCAGCCCGATGCCAACGATTTTCTGGCGGTGAGCCAACTGACGGTTGCGGCCCAATCGGGCAAGCACATTCGCACCGACCTGACCGTGTTCTTGAACGGCCTGCCCATCGCGGTGATTGAACTCAAAGACCCGACCGATACGCAGGCCGACCTTGGTGTCGCCATTGAGCAATTGCGGCGTTATCGGCAAACCGTGCCCGACCTGTTTGTATCCAACCTCTTGTGCGTGGCCTCGGACGGCATGCTCACGCGCGTGGGTTCGCTCACCAGCGGCCTCAGCCGCTTCATGCCCTGGCGACCGTTGGCCGATGAAGGCGGAGCGCCGACGCTGGAAGCCTTGATCCACGGATTGTTCGAGCCGCGCGCGCTGCTCGACTACCTACGCAGTTGCGTCACGTTCGAGGAAGACGAGCGCGGCGACATCATCAAGAAGATTGCTGGGTATCACCAGTTCCGCGCCGTGCGTAAAGCACGCGCGAACGTGCTGGCGCATCTGAAACCCGAGGGTGACGGCCGCGGCGGCGTGGTTTGGCACACGCAAGGTTCCGGCAAGTCGCTGACCATGCTGATGCTGGCCGGCGCGCTGATCCGCGAGCCGCACATGGCCAACCCGACCCTCGTCATGCTGACCGACCGCAACGATCTTGACGATCAACTGTTCGACACCTTTGCCGCTGGGCGGGCGCTGCTGCGACAGGCCCCGGTGCAGGCCGCCAGCCGTGAACACCTGCGGGAGCTGTTGGATCGCGCTGCCGGTGGCGTGGTGTTCACCACCATTCAGAAGTTCGCCGAAGCCCATGGCGTGATTTCCGAGCGTAGCAACGTGGTGGTGATGGCCGACGAGGCGCATCGCAGCCAGTACGGCTTCGTGGAAGGCGGCGCGCGCTGGATGCGCGAGGGGCTGCCCAATGCCACCTTCATCGGCTTTACCGGTACACCGCTGGAAGGCGACGACAAGAACACCATTCATGTGTTCGGCGAGTACGCGGACGTGTACGACATCCGCCAGGCCGTGGAGGATGGCGCGACCAAGCCACTGTATTACGAGTCGCGCATCGTCAAGCTGAAAGTGGACGAGCAAGGCGTAAGGGAAGCCGAGGACGAGCTGGAACAGGCCATCAAGGCTGACCTTGAAGGCGACCAGCCGGATGACACGGTGCGTGTGCGACTGGAATCGCTGGTCGGCGCGCCGGAACGCATTGAGCGCGTGGCTGACTTCATCGTCAAGCACTGGGAAGCACGCCGCGCAGCGATGGAAGGCAAGGCCATGGTGGTGACCATGAGCCGCGACATTGCCGCGCGCCTGTACGAGGCCATCCGCGCGCTGCGTCCGGACTGGCACGACCCGGACGACGAACGTGGCGCCATGAAGGTGGTGGTTACCGGCAGCAACGACGATCCCGAGCCGCTGCGCAGCCATGTGCGCACCAAGGCGGCCCGCAAGCGGCTGGCCGAACGATTCAAGGACCCGGCCGACGAATTGCGCCTGGTCATCGTCTGCGACATGTGGCTGACCGGCTTCGACTGCCCGCCGGCGCACACCCTGTACCTGGACAAGCCGCTGGCCGGCCACAACCTGATGCAGGCCATCGCGCGCGTGAACCGCGTCTATGGCGACAAGCCCGGCGGCTTGATCGTGGACTTGCTGGGCCTGGCCGACCAGTTGGCGGATGCGCTGGCCACCTACACTCGCGCCGGCGGAACCGGTGAGGCGGTGCGGCAGGTGCAGGACGAAGCCGTGCCGGCCATGCAGGCCGCGTTCGAGAAGCTGCGCGATTTCTTCCACGGCTGCGACTACACGCCTGCACTGAACGCCGAACCGCGCGACGTGCTGCCGTTGTACTTGCGCGCCATTGACCACGTGCTGGGCCAGGACGACGGCTGGCACCGCTTCCGTTCGCTGGTCAAAGAGCTGTCAACCGCCTTTGCGCTGGCTGTGCCGAGGCAGGAGGCGACCGACATCACGCCAGACTTGGCGTTCTTTCAGCGCTGCGCAGCCATGATCCGCAAGCGCCTGGCCGACGAAGGCGGAAGCGTTGGCAACCGCGGCCGACAACGCGACATTGACGCGGCTGTACGGCAAGTGATCGGTGGCGCCGTAGACGCCGACGAAGTCGTCGACCTGTTTTCGGTGGCCGGGCTGGACGAAGCCCGGCTCGACATCCTGAGTGATGACTTCCTGCAACGCGTAGCGGCGCTGGAACAGAAGAACCTCGCGCTGGAGACGCTACGTAAGCTGCTGGGTGACCAGATTCGCGTCACCGAGCGCAGCAATCTGGTGCAGAGCAAGAAGTTCCGCGAGGCGCTGGAAGACGCCATGTTGCGCTATACCAACAAGGCCATTTCCACCGCCGAGATGATCGCCCGCCTGATCGACCTGGCGAAAAGCCTGCGTGAAGCGCAACAACACGGCCAAGAACTCGGCCTGAGCGGCGAAGAAACCGCGTTCTACGACGCGCTTGCCGACAACGAATCCGCCCGTGAGGCCATGCAAAGCGACACGCTGCGCCTGATGGCCCGCGAGCTGGCCGAAATGGTCAAGCAGATGCCCAAGCTCGACTGGACACAGCGCGAATCCGTGCGCGCCAGCCTGCGCCGCAACGTGCGCCGCATGCTCGCCAAGTACGGCTACCCGCCTGATCTTGCGGAAGGCGCAACCCAACTTGTGCTCAAGCAAGCTGAGCTGTCGACGGAGAATGCCGCGTAGCGCGCGTGGTGATGACTGGTACGTCTTAGATACAGGGGAAGCCGAATGCAACCGAGCAAGACCACGGTCACCGGGCTGTTCAACTCGCCCTACCAATATCAGATTCCGATCTTCCAGCGTGGCTATGTGTGGACGCTGGAAAAGCAGGTGGTGCCTCTGTGGGCCGACATCCAGGATCGCGCCGATGCGCGACTGGAACGCGATGCTGCCCAGCAAAGCGTAGCGGCCGGGACACTCAAGCCGTTGCAAAAGCATTTTCTGGGTTCCCTAGTGTTGACGCCCGTGACGCCGCCATTTGGCCGCGTACCGGCCTACGAAGTCATCGACGGGCAACAGCGTTCCACAACCCTGCAATTGTTGCTGTTGGCGTTTCGCCACGCCGCGCAACAACTGGGCGACCCGCAGCTACCCAAGATGCTGGACACGTTGGTGCGCAACCCGGGTCCGTACACAGAGGAAACCGATTACCACAAGGTCTGGCCGACCCAAGCCGGGCAGGATGAGATGCAACGGCTGTACGCCGCCGATGATGCAGCGGCGGTTTGCGCCTCTTATCCGGCACGCGACGGCAGGCGCAAGGTCGAACGCCCGTTGCTGGTACAGACGTTCCTGTACTTCTACTTCGCGTGCGTTGCCTACCTGCAAGGCGTGGACTTGGTGGGCACCGGAGACGCGAATGAGCACTCGCCCAGCGACGAGCTGGTCAAGCGGATTCGCGGCAGCAACGACGTGGCACCGCTTGATCCGGTCACAGCATTCGACCCAAAACGGGCGCAGGCGCTGTACATGGCGCTGGCGGAAAACGTGCAGATCATGACGCTGCAACTGGAGGTTGAGGACGATCCCCAGGTGATCTTCGAGACGTTGAATGCACGCGGCGAGCCGCTGCTGGCTTCCGACTTGATCCGCAACTTCGTGTTTCTGGCGGCCGCGCGCGCCGGTAAACCAGTCGGCGCGTTGTACGAGAGGTTCTGGAGTCCGTTCGACGTGGTGCCCACCGGCAGCAAGGGCGTGACCGGCAACCGCTACTGGGCCGAGAAGGAACGGCAAGGGCGTCTGACATATCCACGCATCGACCTGTTCTTCTACAGTTACACGGTGCTTCGCAGCCGCGAAACAACGCTGGTCGGACACGTGTTCGAAGCGTTCAAGACCTGGTGGCAGGCTGAGCCGCGCGAGCTGGAAACCGAACTGCAACGCA
>DASSRT010000296.1:0-6786 GCA_035701705.1 Rhodanobacteraceae bacterium | reverse complement strand
GGCTTCAACAACCTGACCGTGAGCGTGCGCGTGAGCGCGATGTTGTGGGCCTCGTTGAGGAAGACGGCACGATAGCCCTTGGCGCGCGCGGGGATGTAGGCCAAGGCCGGCAGCGCGTGCCAACCGGGCTGGTTGATCGGTGACGGGTTGTCATCCGCCAGCGGCTTCTGTTCGATCGAGAAGGCACGTTCGGCGTCCGCGTAATCGCCGATGAAGCTCTGGTACCACGACATGTACTGGCCGAAGATCGCTCGAAACGCTGCGCGCCCGTCCGAGGCGTAGGCATGTCGCATGACCTGGTACTGGGCGAGCAGGCCGGTGCGGCCGTGCGCACGCTTCATGACCGCGTCGGACTTGTTCATCGCTTCCAGCTGCTGCTCGCGCCATGTCGACGGCAGCTGCGCGCCCGCGGCGTGCCAGCACGGGGCAAGCATCAGGACTGCCGCGACGAGGGCCAGCGAAGGACGAATGACGCGCATGGCGTTTCCACGTGGGTGCCTGGTTCGCAGGATGCCATTGTTTTCGACCGCGCGCGATGGCCCGCAAGTCACGGCATTCAGGTTGCCGGAGAGAGCTTGTCCAACGCGCCGTGGTAGCTTGCCTCCAGCGACTCGAACCGTGCGACGTCCATGCCGAGGTCGTGGATCAGGCCGTCGGCGAGTCCGTAGCACCAGCCGTGCACGGTGAGTTGCTGGCCGCGCTCCCAGGCGTCCCGCACGATGGTGGTGTGGGCGGCGCTGGCGACCTGCTCGATCACGTTCAATTCGCACAGCCGGTCGTGGCGTTGCGCGGGAGCGACCGCATCGACCATGCCCTGGTGCCGTTCCAGGGTGTCGCCGATGTAGCGCAGCCAGTTGTCGATCAGGCCGAGGCGCTTGCCTTCAAGCGCCGCCTGTACGCCGCCGCAGCCGTAGTGGCCGGTGATCACGATGTGTTCGACCTTCAGCACGTCGACCGCGAACTGCATCACCGACAGGCAGTTCATGTCCGAGTGCAGCACCAGGTTCGAGATGTTGCGATGCACGAACACCTCGCCGGGGTCGAGGCCCATGATCTGGTTGGCCGGCACGCGCGAATCCGAGCAGCCGATCCACAGGTATTTCGGCGTCTGTTGCCGCGACAGGCGTTCGAAGAATGTGGTGTCTTGCGCGCGGACGGCGGCCGACCATTCACGGTTGCGTTGCAGCACTTCGGCGGGTGAAAACATCTCGACTCCTTGGCTGGTGCAGGCGTGTGTCCGCTTCAGGTGCGGTTGATGCAAACGTTCTTGGGCTCGGTGAAGAAGCGTAGCGCGTCGCTGCCGCCTTCGCGGCCGACGCCGGAATGTTTCATGCCGCCGAACGGCGTGCGCAGGTCGCGCAGCATCCAGCAGTTGATCCAGACGATGCCGAAGTCGATGCGCGCAGCCACGCGCTCGGCGCGCGCGAGGTCGCGCGTCCACAGCGAGGCCGCGAGGCCATAGTCGGTGCCGTTCGCGATGGCGATGGCCTCTTCGTCGGTCTCGAACGGAATCAGCGTCACCACCGGCCCGAAGATTTCCTCTCGGTTGGTGGCGCAATCCTGCGACAGCCCTTCGATCACGGTGGGTGCGATGAACCAGCCGCCGGCGCAGCGGCCCGCGATCGTGACTGCGTCGCCGCCGGTCAGCACCGTGCCGCCTTCAGCGCGTGCACGCTGGATGCAAGCTGCCACTTTCTCGAAGTGCGGTTGCGAGACCAGTGCGCCAAGGTCGCTGTCGGGCTCGCGGGGATCGCCGACGCGCAAGGCCTGTACCTTGGCGAGGTAGCGTTGCCTGAAATCGTCGTAGATGGAACGTTGCACCAGCAGGCGCGAGCCACACAGGCAGATCTCGCCCTGGTTGGAGAATCCCGAGCGCACGATGGTGTCGAGGTTGCGATCGGAAAGGTCGGCGTCGGCGAACACGATCGCGGGGTTCTTGCCGCCCATCTCCAGCGACACCTTCTTGAAGGATTTCGCGGCCTCCGCCGCGATCAGCGCGCCGGTGCGGGTGGAGCCGGTGAACGACACGGCCTTGATCTGGGGGTGCGCGACGATGGCCTGGCCGACGCCGGGGCCGGTACCGTGCACGATGTTCAACACGCCGACCGGGAAGCCCGTTTCCACCGCGAGTTGCGAGAGGCGGAACGCCGTGAACGGCGTGATCTCGCTGGGCTTGGCCACCACCGTGTTGCCGGCGGCGAGCGCAGGTGCGAGCTTCCAGGTGAACAGGTACAGCGGCAGGTTCCACGGGCTGATACAGCCGACCACGCCGAGCGGCTGGCGCAGGGTGATGTTGATCGCCTGCGCATCGACGTGCGCTTCGCTCGACCACTGGGTGACCGCTTCGGCGAAGAAGCGCAGGTTGGCGACCGCGCGCGGGATGTCCACCTTGCGGGCGAGCGCCACTGGCTTGCCGTTGTCGCGCGATTCCTCGCCGGCGAGTTCGTCGAGGCGTGCTTCGATCGCATCGGCCAGCCGGTGCAGATGGCGCGCGCGCTCGGCGTGGGGCAACGCGGCCCATTCGGGTGCGGCGCGCTGCGCGGCTTGCACGGCAGCTTCGACGTCGCGCGGATCCGAATCGGGGCAGTGCGCGTAGACCTTGCCGGTCGCGGGTTCGTACACATCGAGGTACGCCGCGCCTGCAGGTGCGCGCAGTTCGCCGTCGATCAGGTTGGCCAGCGTGATGGATTCCATCGCACCAGTTTAGCGCGGAGTTTCGGGACGGCCGTCATCGGCTTGCCGCAGTGCACGCACTGCCACTGCCAGCTCACGCCACGGTTCGATGTCCCAGAACCCGCGTGCCTGCCCGGAAGGGGAAGGCAGCACGAATACACGGCTGTGCGCGAGGTGTTCGTTGTGCTCGCCACAGGTGAATTTGGCCGACGCAATATCGAGCCCCGCACGCGCGGCGTTCTTGCTGGTGAAGGCGACGATGGCAGGACGGTAGCGCGCGATCTTCCTTCGCAGCGCGACAGCATCGAAGGCGTCACGGGGCAATTCGGCATCCGAGCCGAACTCGTGTTTGGCGACATCGGTAAGGCCGATGCCGTAGTCGGGCAGGGTGCGGAATTCCGCGGGTGCCAGCCGGCGTGGCGTCAACCCGACTTCGCACAACGCACGCCAGAAGTGGTTGCCCGGATGCGCGTAGTAGGCCCCGTCGCGTGCCGAGCGCGTGCCCGGCGCGGTGCCGCAGAACACCACCGCGAGGCCGGGTGCCAGCATGTCGGGGAGGATCGGACGGCGCTGGCGTGTGCTCGGCTTGGAGTCGTGATGCTGGTGTTGCATGGTCACAGCGTAGCGTAGCGCCGAAGGCGCAGGCCGCGAACGCGATCGGGTCGTTCTATGGTAAGTTCGAACACCCGAACATAGACCAACACGATACTTATTCCCAGTACTACACACTTGGTGATTTGCAGATTTTTGCATCATATGTGGATAACGCTGTCAGTTCGTCAGCTGATGCCGCATACACAGCAAATCAACGCATGGTTGATGTGTATTCGAAAATATCGCGTGAGCCGTACCCGCACTGGGCTCCGTACTACCAGGCCTTGGATCTTTACAACCAGAATATAGAAATGCATCAAAAACCATTGAACGTGTCCAGCAAGGCTTCAGAGGACTACAAGAATGCATTGCGTGCCCATGAGGAGCGCAACGGAGGTGGGGCATGAGATCGATGCTGCAAGGTCTGGTTTGGCTAACAGTGGTCATGGTTTTCACAAGCAGTCATGCCATGATTCCGGCCAATCCGCGTACGATTGCAGGCATCGACGGCATTACTCCAGAGCAGCTTGGAGAGGCGTTGTCGCAGTTCTGTAAAGTGAGTGGCTGTATCTCGAAGTTGGTTTGGCACGCGAAGGACGGCCACCTCTGGAATATCAGTTTATACGACGGCAGTACTCCCGTAATGGTAGGAGATGGTTGTCCAAGTACCCATCATACGTATTGCGTTGAAACATGGGGTTATCTCGGAAAAAGATTCATGAGCTCGGTGCGCACCCAGCGAT
Organism: Rhodanobacteraceae bacterium; assembly: GCA_035701705.1. Taxonomy (GTDB): domain Bacteria; phylum Pseudomonadota; class Gammaproteobacteria; order Xanthomonadales; family Rhodanobacteraceae; genus 66-474. Next base: position 2,776 of record DASSRT010000296.1, on the reverse strand, counting down.
TGAAAGGAATGCTCGAGGCGAAGGGCGCCAAGGTGATCCTGATGGATTGTATGTTCGCACCGGACAGAAAAAGGCATGTGCTGTATGTTTGTACCAACGGCAAACCGCCACCGTGATCATTCGGTCTGCGGGGACTAATTGGAAGAGGTGTCGGGGACAATTTTCCAGCGCGCAGAGTGGGCACGTCGACCTGAAGTCCGAGCAATCTACAGCCACGTTGCGGCCAAGCAGTGGAAGGCGATCCACGCTGCCACTCATCAGGCCGGATTGTGTAAGCAGGTGGCTCGGGATGGATTCGAACCCACGGCCGAACACATGTTGGCCGCGCCGGTGGCAGAGGACGAAGAATGGCCGTCGTCCTCACTCTCATCCAGTCTTCTTTGGCTGCTGCTAAGATGAACGCCACGCACCCGCGGTGAATCCCGCCATGAACGCGCCCATCTCGGCCAAGCAAGAAGTAGAGCAACTGCTGGCGCATTTGCCTGACGATGCCACGTTGGAAGACATCCAGTATCACCTGTACGTGCTGGAGAAGATCCGGCGCGGTCGCGCCGACTTGGCCGCGGGGCGCAGCTACACCCGCGACCAGGCGCGTGAGCGCCTGTCGCGATGGTTGCCGAACTGATCTGGTCGAGCGAATCGCTCGACGACATCGACGGAATCGCTGAGTTTATCGCGCGTGACTCGCCGCACCATGCGCAACGCGTGGTGGTCGCCTTGTTCGAGTTGAGCGATGTCATTGCCATGCATCCGCTGGCCGGCCGTGTCGTGCCGGAGCTCCATGACCGGGCGGTGCGCGAGCGCTTCCTGTACAGCTATCGCGTGATTTACGAAGTGCGTACTGAACGCATCGAGATACTGGCGGTGCTGCACGGCCGGCGTTTGCTGGAATCGATTGGCGAACGGTTCGAGGAATGACCTGCCCGGCGGATCGCGGCGTGCAAGCAAATTCCTCAAATCGGGGTTCGCGACTTTCGAACTTCCCTGTTTAGCCGCTGATGGCGCTCGCAACGCGCCGTCGCATCAAGGGGAAGGTACGCCTTGGCGCCGGAACACACGTCGGCCGATTGGTAACCCTTCCGACTCGCTTCAATTGTCGCGCGTGCCCGCGTGTGGCAACATCCAAGGTTTGATCGTCGGGGACCAACATGGACGAAAATTCAGCGAGTCGCGGCCGGCCGCTGTTGCCGGACCATCTGCGCGCGCCCACGTTGCACGCGGGGTTCTGGCGGCGTGTGGCTGCGTACATCATCGATTGGTTCATCACTGTCCCGGGACTGCTGGCCATTGAGTTCATTTGGGTATTTCCGCAGGTGTTTGCCGGCGCGAATGGTTCGGATGCGCCGTTTCCCGTCGGACGCTTCTTGTTGTTCTACCTGCTGGCCATCGTGATTACATGGCTGTATTTCGCCATCTGCGAAGCATCGAAATGGCAGGCCACGCCCGGCAAGCTGGCGATGGGTCTGCGCGTCACCGACGAGTACGGTCGTCGCATCGGATTTGGCCGCGCGACCGGGCGGTTCTTCGGCAAGTTCATTTCCGGCCTGATCATGGACGTCGGCTACATGATGGCCGGCTTCACCGCGCGCAAGCAGGGCCTGCACGACATGATGGCCGGTTGCTGCGTGGTGCGGAAGGATGCACTCGCGATGTTCGAGCGGGACGCGTTGCCGACGGCATCGGATGTGCGTTCGACGGGCATGCCGGGCTGGGCGATCGCCCTGATCATCGTGGCGGCGGGATTCTTCCTGGTGATTCCGGTCATCGCGATCATGGCCGCGATCGCGATTCCCGCCTACCAGAACTATCTCGTGCGCGCGCAGGTGGCCGAGGGCGTCACGCTGTCATACACCGCGCGCGACGCCGTGACGCAATACATCGCCAGCCATGGCTCGATGCCGGAAGACAACGCTGCGGCCGGCATGTCGAGTCCGGACCAGATCACCGGGCAGTACGTCTCCAGCGTAGCGGTGCACGACGGCCAGGTGGTGGTGACCTTCGGCGACAGCGCGGAGTCGCAGATTCGCGGCGAGCACCTGATCATGGTACCGCAGGGCGACCTCTCGGCCTTGCACTGGCAGTGCCGCAGCCCGGACATCGAGGTGAAGTTCCTGCCACAGTCCTGCCGCGAGTGAGCGGACGCGTCTGACGGGGTGTCGAGAGCCACACCCTGTTGGTGCGGCCGAATCCGGACTTGCACCGGACTCGCCGCGTTGCAGGGTGCACGGCAGCACTCCGCAACAACTGTTGACGCGAGTTCCCGAATTACGCCGCCACGCGCGAGGCGCGCTTGCGATCGTTTTCGGTCAGGTGCCGCTTGCGCAGGCGAATCTGCTTCGGGGTCACTTCGACCAGTTCATCGTCGTCGATGAATTCCAGCGCCTGTTCCAGCGACATCTTCACCGGCGGCACCAGCGCCAGCGCGTCGTCCTTGCCGGAAGCGCGCACGTTGGTGAGTTGCTTGGCGCGCAAGGCATTGACGGTGAGGTCGTTGTCCTTGGCGTGGATGCCGACCAACTGGCCTTCGTAGATCTGCACGTTGGCATCGATCAGCATGCGGCCGCGGTCCTGCAGGCCCCACAGCGCGTAGGCCGGTGCCGGGCCGGTGGCGTTGGAGATCATCACGCCGTTGGCGCGCTTGCCGATCACGCCTTCGGAGCGCGGTCCGTAGTGGTCGAACACGTGGAACATCAGGCCGGTGCCGGCGGTGAGTGTGCGGAACTCGGTCTGGAAGCCGATCAGCCCGCGCGCGGGGATCAGGTATTCCATGCGCACG
>DASSRT010000295.1:0-2039 GCA_035701705.1 Rhodanobacteraceae bacterium | reverse complement strand
TCGCGCAACGGCTCGACCACATCGCCGCCTTCGACGATCGAGGTCATGGTCAGGCCCTCGAAGGTGCCGCAATCGTGCTCGGTCACCACCACGTCCTGCGCCACGTCGACAAGGCGGCGGGTCAGGTAACCCGAGTTCGCCGTCTTCAAGGCGGTATCGGCCAGGCCCTTGCGGGCACCGTGGGTGGAGATGAAGTACTGCAGCACGTCCAGGCCTTCGCGGAAGTTGGCCTTGATGGGCGTCTCGATGATCGAGCCGTCCGGCTTGGCCATCAGGCCGCGCATGCCGGCGAGCTGGCGGATCTGCGCCGCGGAACCGCGCGCGCCCGAGTCGGCCATGATGTAGATCGAGTTCATCGACTTCTGCTCGCGGACCTTGCCGTCGGCGTCCTTGACCTTGTCGAAACCGATGCCCTTCATCATCGCGGCGGCGATCTGCTCGTTGGTGCGGGACCAGATGTCGACCACCTTGTTGTAGCGCTCGCCGGCGGTGACCAGGCCCGACTGGAACTGTTCCTGGATCTCGACCACTTCCTTCTCGGCCGCTTCGAGGATGCCCTTCTTCTCGTCCGGGATCTTCATGTCGTCGATGCCGATCGAGATGCCCGAGATCGTCGCGAAACGATAGCCGGTGTACATCAGCTGGTCGGCGAACACCACGGTGTCCTTCAGACCCAGCTCGCGGTAGCAGGCGTTGATCAGCTTCGAGATCGCCTTCTTGGTGAGCTCGGTATTCATGCGCTTGAAGGCAAGGCCTTCCGGCAGGATTTCGGCCAGCAGCGCACGCCCGACCGTGGTGTCGGTCAGCGTGATCTTGGGCTTGTGCGAACCATCGGCGGCCACTTCAACCTCGCGGATACGCACCTTGACCTTGGCGTGCAGCTCGACCGACTTGCTTTCATAGGCACGGCGGACTTCGGCCACGTCGGCGAAGGCCATGCCCTCGCCCTTGGCGCCGGCCAGCTCGCGGGTCATGTAGTACAGACCCAACACCACGTCCTGGGTCGGAACGATGATCGGCTCGCCGTTGGCGGGACTGAGGATGTTGTTGGTGGACATCATCAGCGCGCGCGCTTCCAGCTGGGCTTCCAGCGACAGCGGCACGTGCACGGCCATCTGGTCGCCGTCGAAGTCGGCGTTGAAGGCGGTGCAGACCAACGGATGCAGCTGGATGGCCTTGCCTTCGATCAACTTCGGCTCGAACGCCTGGATGCCAAGGCGGTGCAGGGTCGGCGCACGGTTCAGCAGCACCGGATGCTCGCGGATCACCTCTTCGAGGATGTCCCACACCACCGGCTCCTCGCGTTCGACCGACTTCTTCGCGGCCTTGATGGTCGGCGCGATGCCGCGCAATTGCAGCTTCGAGAAGATGAACGGCTTGAACAGTTCCAGCGCCATCTTCTTGGGCAGGCCGCACTGGTGCAGCTTCAAGGTCGGGCCGACGGTGATCACCGAACGGCCGGAATAGTCGACGCGCTTGCCGAGCAGGTTCTGGCGGAAACGGCCCTGCTTGCCCTTGATCATGTCGGCCAGCGACTTCAACGCGCGCTTGTTGGTGCCGGTGATGGCGCGGCCACGGCGACCGTTGTCCAGCAACGCGTCCACCGATTCCTGCAGCATGCGCTTCTCGTTGCGCACGATGATGTCGGGTGCATTGAGCTCCAGCAGCCGGCGCAGGCGGTTGTTGCGGTTGATCACGCGGCGGTACAGGTCATTCAAATCGGAAGTCGCGAAACGACCGCCTTCCAGCGGCACCAGCGGACGCAGGTCCGGCGGCAGCACCGGCAACACCGTCATCACCATCCATTCCGGACGGTTGCCCGATTCGATGAAGGCCTCGACCAGCTTGATGCGCTTGGTCAGGCGCTTCAGCTTGGTCTCGGAATTGGTGGAGGCGATTTCTTCCTTCAGGCGCACCATTTCGCCGTTCAAGTCCAGCGACTTCAACAGCTCATAGACAGCCTCCGCACCCATGCGCGCGTCGAACTCGTCACCGTGTTCCTCGACTGCGGTGAGGTACTGGTCTTCGGTCAACATCTG
>DASSRT010000294.1:0-2127 GCA_035701705.1 Rhodanobacteraceae bacterium | reverse complement strand
CCGCTGGAGGCACTCGACCCCGCCATCTGGTCGGGTGAGTCCAAGGGCGCGGACAACTCGGCCAAGTCCGACGACGCCAGCAAGAAACCCGAGGCGCGCAAGCGCCCGGCGCCGGCGAAGAAGCGCCACCGCCGTTGACGGCATGTCGATTGAACAAAGGCCCGCCCCGGTGCGGGCCTTTTTTTGGTTCTTCACCCAACTGAGGGGAAGAAGGCGCACGACCGACCGGGCAGACTTGCTGTTCTCTAGGCAACAAACTGGGGTCGGCCGTGGCCGATGGAGATTGTATGGCCCAGCTAGGTGGCTGGGAGGGATATGGGGTTGCGGGTTGGCGGCATGAGCAACGTGGCGATCGTCGCTGGCTGATCGTGGAGTTGGTTCCGTCGGATGGTGTTGCGCGCTGTTGCTCAGGCTGTGGTGCGTCGGTGGCAGCGATCCACGACCGCAGCATGCGCCGGATCCGTGACCTGCCGTTGTTCGAGCACCCGGTGGAGTTGCGGGTGCCGCGGCTGCGGCTGGCCTGTCCCGCCTGCGGGCCTCGGCTGCAGCGACTGGCGTGGCTTGACCCACACTGCCGGGTGACGCGTCGATTGGCGGAGAGCGTGGCGCGATTGTGTGCGGTGACTTCGGTCTTGCATGCCGCCCGCTGGTACGGCATCGACTGGAAGACGGCCAAGGCCATCGACTTCCGGAGCTTGGCGTGCCGCCTGGGCCCGGTGGATCTGGATGGAGTGACGCGCATCGCGATGGATGAGTTCGCGATCCAGAAAGGCCACCGGTACGCCACTGTGGTGGTCGATGTCACGCGCAAGCGGGTGCTGTGGGTCGGGCGCGGGCGCTCGCGCGCTGAGGTGCGACCATTCTTCGAGCTGCTCGGGCCGGAGCGTTGCGCGCAGTTGCAGGCCGTGGCCATGGACATGAACACCGCCTACGATCTGGAAGTGCGCCGGCATTGCCCGAATGCGCGGGTGATCTACGACCTGTTCCATGTGATCGCCAAATACGGGCGCGAGGTCATCAACCGGGTGCGGGTGGACGCCGCCAACCAGTTGCGCCACGACAAACCGGCACGCCGCGTGGTCAAGCGCTCGCATTGGCTGCTGTTGCGCAACCCGGCCAACCTGCAGGCGTCCGAGCGCATCCGCCTGGCCGAGGTGCTGGACGCCAATCAATCGCTGCTTGCCGTACACGTGATGAAGGAACAGCTCAAGGCGCTGTGGAACGCTTCAACCGCCTGGAACTGGCGCAGGGCATGGCGGCAATGGCATACGCAAGCCAACGAAAGCGAAATTCCGGCGCTGATGCACTTCGCCAAGTGCCTGCGACCCTACTGGCGCGGAATCCTCAGCCGGGTGCGCTGGCCGATGCACACCGGCTTGCTCGAAGGCATCAACAACAAGATCAAGGTCATTAAACGCATCGCCTACGGCTATCGTGATGACGCCTACTTCTTCCTCAAGATCCGCGCTGCCTTCCCCGGACTTGGGTGAAGAACCTTTTTTTGGCCTCGCCGTCGCGACGGAATTTGGGCGCGTCACCAGCCGCGGCGCCGAGCGACGCTTCGCACCCTGCTAGAGTTTGCGCACGCACTCGCGCGGTTCCTTGGGCGATGATCGAAACCGAACACCTCGGCAAGCGCTACGGCAGGATCGACGCCGTGGCCGACCTGAACCTCAAGGTGTTGCCGGGGCAGGTGCTGGCGCTGCTCGGGCCCAACGGAGCGGGCAAGACCACCACGATGCGCATGATCGCGGGGTTCCTGATGCCGGGCTCGGGCAGGGCGCGGGTGTGCGGACACGACGTGGTGGCGGAGCCGATCAAGGCGCGCCGCGCATTGGGTTACCTGCCGGAAGGAGCGCCGAGTTACGAGGAACTTTCCGTTTCCGAATTCCTGGCATTCGCGTCGCGTGTCCGCGGTCTTTCGGGCATCCCGGGGCGCCGGCGTTTGGACGAGATGATCGAGCGCCTGCGGTTGCAGACGGTGCTTTCGCAAACCATCGAAACGCTTTCGAAGGGCTATCGCCGGCGCGTGTGCCTCGCGCAGGCGCTGCTGCACGATCCGCCCGCGCTGATCCTGGACGAGCCCACCGACGGACTCGATCCGAACCAGCAGCGCGAAGTGCACGC
>DASSRT010000293.1:0-3238 GCA_035701705.1 Rhodanobacteraceae bacterium | reverse complement strand
CTCGGCTGCACGCCGGAACTGGACCAGCCTGCGATCGGTCTGTACCAGCTGCGTGCCGGCGATGCGCTGATAGATCTGGTCGATATCGATGGACCGCTCGGCCGGAAGGGCGGCGCGGCGCCGGGCGCGCAAGCCCGCAACATGGATCACTTCTGCCTGAGCGTCGAAGGTTACGACGAAGCGGCCATCATCCAGCACCTCAAGGAGCACGGCGCGCGCGTGGGCGAGACCGGTTCACGCTACGGGGCCGAGGGTGAGGGTCCCTCGATTTACCTGTTCGATCCGGAAGACAATCTGGTCGAGTTGAAAGGCCCGGCGATCCCGGGATCGCGGATTGGCGCATCGATCTGATGCGAGAGGAGCCCTGACATGCCTTGCCTGCTTGCATTGCTCGCACTTGCCACGCCACGCGTGGTGATCGTGCTGCTGTGGTTGTTCACCCGCTGGTTCAGCGGGATGTTTTCGATCGCCTTGTGGCCGGTGCTGGGGTTCATCTTCCTGCCGACCACGCTGCTCTGGTACACCGCCGTGCAGCATTGGTACGGCGGACATTGGACGCTGTGGCCGATCGTCGGCATCGTGGTCGCGCTGATCATCGATCTGGCACCATGGCGTGCCCGCAAGCGCAAGACGCTGGGGAGCTTGTTGCGCTGAGCGGTCCCCGCAATTCCCGTTGATGCATCTGCAACCGCGCGCCTGGCGCGAGTGCCGAAGCGGCGTGCCGACGATCGCAGTCTTTCCATTGATGGACGTGATGATATAACATTGCATCTTTCGTGTTGGGAAAACACTGGCTCCGGGCATGCGTTGCAAGCACACGATCAATCCGGGCCACGCACATTCGCGCGCATCCGCCGCAGCAGCGTTGGCCGTCAGTTGCCTGCTGGCGGGTTGCGCCGCGGGGCCGAACTTCAAGCCGCCGGCAGCGCCTGCGGCGAAGTCCTATCTTGCACGGCCACCCGCAACGACAGCGGCGACCGCACAAGTGGCGGGCGGCGCTGCCCAGCGCTTCAAGGCCGGTGCCGAGGTGCCTGCAGCCTGGTGGCGGCGATTCGACTCGCAGGCGCTGGATGCACTGGTCGAGAAGGCGCTTTCCGACAACCACGACCTGAAAGCCGCGCAAGCGGCATTGCGCGCCGCGCACGAAGACGTGCTGGCGCAGCGCGGGTCGTTCTTCCCGAGCGTGTCGGCCGGATTCAACGCCAGCCGCGAACGCGATCCGTCCGCGGCGCTGGCGCCGGTGCCGAGCAACAACGCCTACCTCTACAGCCTGTTCACGCCGCAGCTCACGATTTCCTATGCGCCCGACCTGTTCGGGGCGAACCGTCGCAGCCGCGAATCACTGAAGGCGCAGGCGCAGGCCGCGCGCTTCCAGATGCTGGCCACGCGCACCACGCTCACTACCAACGTGGTGGTGACGGTCGTGCAGGAAGCAGCCTTGCGCGAGCAGGTGGACGCCACGCGCAACCTGGTCGAGCTTGAACAACACAGCCTCGCGATCCTGCAGCTGCGATTCCGCAAGGGCGACGCCAGCAGGCTGGACGTCGCCGCGCAACAGTCGCAACTGGCGCAGACCGAAGCAGGCTTGCCGGCGCTGGTGAAGCAATGGGCGGCCACCCAGCATGCGCTGGCGGTACTGACCGGCGAATTTCCTGCCAGTGCCGCGGCGCCGACGCTCACGCTGGCCGACTTGAGCCTGCCCAGCGAGCTGCCACTCAGCCTGCCGTCGCAACTGGTCGAGCAGCGTCCCGACGTGCGCATGGCGCGCGCCAACCTGCACGCGGCCAGCGCCGCGGTCGGCATCGCCGCGGCCGTGCGCTTCCCGCAGCTCGACCTGACCGCCGACGTCGGCAGCAACGCGCTGGCGATCTCGAAGGTGTTCACCTCCGGCACCGGCTTCTGGGGCATCGCGGCGTCGCTGGCCGCGCCGATCTTCGAGGCCGGCCAGTTGAAGCATCAGGAACGTGCGGCGAAGGCCGCGTACGTCGAAGCCGCCGAGCAATACCGCGGCACCGTGCTCGCTGCCTTCCAGAACGTTGCCGACACGCTGGTGGCGCTGGATCAGGACGCCAGGGCGCTGCAAGCCGCCGCCACTGCGGAGCGTGCGGCGAAAACGACGCTGGACCTGTCGCGCCTGCAACTCAAGCACGGCTACATCGGCACGTTCGAACTGCTCGCCGCCGAGCAGGCGTACCAGCAGGCGCGCCTTGGCCTGATCCAGGCCGAGGCCAATCGTTTCACCGACACCGCCGCGCTCTATCAAGCGCTGGGTGGTGGCTGGTGGCATCACAAGGATCTTGCGAGACAGTGATCACGATGAAAGCAGTGAATCGTCAAGCCAGCGAAGCCGTCAGCGCTCGGGGGACAATTCCCCCAGTCGTCATTCCGGGACCGGCCGAAGGCCGGAACCCGGAACCCAGCGCCTTTCCCCGGACAAAGTCGCTGGGTTCCGGATCGCCGCTGCGCGGCGTCCGGAATGACGACGGGAGTGAGAGGCGCAGCGCGCGTCGGAGCGCGCTGGTGGCGGCGACAGCGACAGCATTGCTTGCGGCAATGATCTGCCTCCTCGCCGCTTGCTCCGGCAATGCGCCGCAGGCGGCTGCATCCAGCACGCCGCACAACGTCACGTTGACGAAGGAACAGCAAGCGAGCATCCATGTCGACACGCTCGCGCCGGTGCAGTACCACACCAGCATTGCCGCCACCGGCGTGGTGGATTTCGACCACAACCGTGCCAACGACCTGCTCGCGCCATTTTCGGGTTCGGTCACCAGGGTCCTGGTGACGCTGGGCCAGCACGTCGCGAAGGGCCAGCCGCTGGCGGAAGTCGCCTCGCCGGATTTCGCCGCGGCCGCGGGCGCCTATCGGCAGACGGTGCTGGCGGCGAAGGCGGCCGATGCCGTGGCCTCCAACGATCGCGCGTTGTTCGCGCAGCAGGCGATTTCCGCGCGCGAGAACGCACAGGCGCAGGCCGATGCGGCGAGCGCCGATGCCAATCGTGATGCCGCGTTGCAAGCGCTGGTGGCGTTGCACATGAACTCGCAAACCATCGCGGCGATTCGCGACGGCAAACCCGCTGCCAGCGGACAGGGCGTGATCCACGCACCCATCGCCGGCACCGTGGTCGCCAGATCCATCGCACCGGGCCAGACGTTGGCCGCCGGCAGCACGCCGTGCTTCACCATCGCCGATACCTCGACGATGTGGGTGCTGGCGAACGTGTTCGGCGACGATGTCG
>DASSRT010000292.1:0-7552 GCA_035701705.1 Rhodanobacteraceae bacterium | reverse complement strand
ACGACAACACCATCCTTTACACGGACCACGTGCTTGCAGATGTCATCGACGTCCTGCAGCACAGCCACGCCATCACGGCGCTGTGGTTCGAATCCGACCACGGCGAATTGCTGCCGACGGCAACGTGCAACAGGCAGGGCCACGGCATCGGAACCTGGCACGAGTTCGAGATCCCGGCATTGTTCTGGTACTCCGATAGCTACGCGAGCGCCTTTCCGCGACGCGTGGCCGGACTGCGCGCCAATGCCGACAAGCGGGCACTCTCGGGTGACACGTTTGCCTCGATCCTGGGCATGACCGGCATCGACTTTCCCGGTCTCGACCATCACCGGAGTCTGTTCAGCCCCGACTGGCGCTACCGGCCACGCCTCGTGAATCAATTCTGGCAATCCGATTTCGACCACGCCATCTTCGGGAAACAGTGCGGTGCCGTGATACCCGATTCCACGCCGGCGGCCTCTCCATGAGCGTCGCTGGCTACGCACTCACAATTCACCATGACTGATCTCCCTGTTCCTCGAAGCCCCAAACCTGCGCTCGGCGCCACCGTGTTGCTGATCGCGCTGTTGATGTCGCCGAACGTGATCTGGCTGGTCTATTCACACGCGGTCACGACATGGATCGAAGCCTTGTTGCTCCCGTCTGCCCTGTTGACGACCTGGTTCGCGGTGTTCGGGCGCCGGTTGTGGCTCGCCTGCCTGTTGCTGGCGCCGCTCGCAATGCTCGCACCGCTGGAATGTTTCTACATCGCAACCTACCAGACACCCTCCACGGCCGAGATCATCGCCACGCTGTACACAACCAACATCCAGGAAATCCGGGAATTTTTGGGTCCGTCGCTGCCGTATGCGATCGCGGCTCCGCTGGTGGGCCTGGCGATTGCGCTGGCGGCAAGCTGGTTGAACCATCGTGCGGGGTTGCGTTGGAGCGGGCGTTCGCGCCAGCGCGCCGGTGCGCTGGCAATCCTCGTTGCCACGCCACTGATTGCCCTGTCAGTCGCCTCCGCGGTGACCATGAAGAAGCTTCCAACTGTCAGCATGCCTGACCGCCCGGCTTCTGGGCCTGCGTTCGTCGGACCCGGCTACCCGTTTGGCGTGCTGGTGCGAACCGGCAGCTTCATCAAACAATGGACGGCGATGCGCGCAGACGCCCGCCAACTTGCCAACTTCCGGTTTCATGCACACCGGACGGAACCGCAGCCGCACCAACGACAGGTGTATGTCCTGGTGATCGGCGAGAGCAGTGCGCGGGACCACTGGCAATTGTTCGGCTACCAGCGACCCACCAACCCTGAACTGTCGAAGCTTGCGAATCTGGTTCCGATCAGGCGGATGATCACGTCATGGCCGGAAACCATCGCGGCCGTGCCGGTCATGCTGACCCGCAAACCCATCACCTCCAACCAGGCAGGCTGGAAGGAGCCATCGTTCCTGCCGGCCATGCAGGAAGCGGGGTTTGACACCTGGTGGATATCCAATCAGTACCCGATCGGTGAAACCAACTCACCGGTCGCGATGTATGCGTACGAGGCCCAGCACGTGGTCTGGGTCAACCACAGCGCGACGCCGGACAATCCCGGCTCCTTTGATGAAGACTTGATCGCCCCCCTGCGCAAAGTTCTGCAGGGTTCCAACCATGACCTGTTCATCGTGTTGCACACGATGGGGAGCCATGACGATTACGACCATCGTTATCCACCTCGATTCGAACGGTTCAAACCGATCTGGTCGGATGAACGCGGGCACGTGATTCACGGGACCAACATCCGCAACAGTTATGACAACACCATCGTGTATACCGACTACGTCTTGTCGCGGATCATCGAAACCTTGAAACAAAGCGGTGCGGTCACGGCACTCTGGTATGAGTCCGACCATGGCGAGGTTCTGCCTGCCGGCACCTGCAGGAAAATCGGCCATGGCATCGGCACGTGGCACGAATACGAGATCCCGGCCCTGTTCTGGTACTCGAACGCCTACGCGACGACGTTTCCGAAACGCATCGCGGCAATTCGCGCCAACGCCGACAAGCGTTCACTTTCAGGCAACACCTTCGAATCGTTGATCGACATGGCAGGCGTCACGTTCCCGGGTCACAACGAATCGTGGAGCCTGTTCAGCCCGGAATGGAAATACCACGAACGCATCGTTGGCCAATTCTGGTACACCGACTTCGACCACGCCGAAGCGGTGGGCGGTTGCGGCATTCTGAAACCTGCGCCGAGCGCTTCAGGCTGACGCTGCACGCGTGAACCGCACCCACCAACCAAGGTGAGACTGAAATTTCCATGAGCCCCGCATCATGAGTACCACGCACCCGACTGCTCGAATGCGGGCAGCACTGATTCACACGGAATGCGTGGTGGTGACACTCTGAATCGTTCTGTACCGGCGGATACCAACGTGAACGCAGCTGGTTCAACCATCAAGCGACTTCTACCCACCGTCGCTACCGGCGCGCTGGTTGTACTGTTGATGCTCCCCAACCTCGTGTGGCTCTGGCACGACCACGCGGCGCCGGTCTGGATTGCCGCGCTGGTGCTGCCGCTGGCGACGCTCGCGGTGTTGTTCGCGCTGTTGGGGCGCTGGCCATGGTTGGCCTGCCTGCTGCTGGCGCCATTCGCGCTGTTGGCGCCGCTGGAAGCGTTCTACGTCGCGCAGTACCACCACCCGACCTCGGCGCAGATCATCGCGACCATCGTGGCGACCAACCCGCTGGAAGCGCGCGAATACTTCGGCCACGTGCTGGTGCCGCTCGCGATCGCGCTGATAATTTCGCTCGCGATTGCGCTGCTGGCGGCGTGGTCGAGTCGGCGTGCCCGGCTGCGTTGGCGTGGCTGGTCGCGCGCGGCGGTCCTTGGTACCGGGCTGGTGGCCTTGCTGGTGCCGCTTGGCATGGATGTCGCGGTGGCAAGCCACCACCGCGGCAGCACGCCGTCAGCCACGGAATCCGGCGCGCTGCGGACTTGGTGCAACAGCTTCGCCGACGGATTCCCGTTTGGCCTGGTTCCGCGCGTGGTCGCGTATCGCCACGAGTGGGACCAGATGCGCGCGCAAGCCGCGCAGTTCAAGAATTTCCGCTTCCATGCGCGGCGGATAGGGCCGGCCGTCCACCGGCGTCAGGTCTACGTGTTGGTGATCGGCGAAAGCAGCCGACGCGCGAACTGGCAATTGTTCGGCTACGAGCGCGCGACCAATCCGGAGCTCTCGAAGCTGCCGAACCTGGTGCCGATCACGCGTTTCATCACCACCTGGCCGGAGTCGATCGCGGCGATCCCGATGATCCTGACCCGGCGCAAGCCGGCGATGGCATGGAACGCGCCGTGGCACGAAGCGTCGATCCTGCGCGCGATGCAGGAAGCCGGTTACGAGACCTACTGGATTTCCAACCAGCAGGCGATCGGCGAGTTCGATTCGCCGGTGTCGATGTATGCCTATGAGGCCCAGCACGTCGAGTGGCTGAACCACGCCTCATGGACCGCGCCCGGCAGTTACGACGGGGATCTGGTGCAACCGTTGAAGGACGCGCTGGCGAAGTCCGACCACGATCTGTTCATCGTGCTGCACATGATGGGCAGCCACGTGAAATACGACTACCGCTATCCCAAGGCGTTCGAACGCTGGACGCCCACGCAGGTGTCGCCGCCGGGCGAAGGCACGAATATCGAGCGTGCGCGCAATGCGTACGACAACTCCATCCTGTACACCGACCATGTGCTCGCGCAGGTCATCGACGTGCTGAAACACAGCGGCGCCGTGAGCGCGTTGTGGTTCGAGTCCGACCACGGCGAATTGATTCCGACATCGACCTGCGACAAGGAAGGCCACGGCGTCGGCACCGTGCCGGAATACGAAATCCCGGCGCTGTTCTGGTATTCGGACGGGTACGACCGCGCGTTTCCCGCACGCGTGGCCGCCTTGAAAGCCAACGCCGGCAAGCGCACGCTTTCGGCCGACACCTTCGAGTCCCTGATCGACATGGCCGGCGTCGCCTTTCCCTCGCATGATCCGACCTGGAGCCTGTTCAGCCCCGACTGGCGCTACCACACGCGCTGGGTCGCACAGACCGAGCACATCGACTTCGACACGGCCCGCATCGACAAGGCTTGCGGGCGGGTGCTGGCGGGGTCGACGAACGAGGACGATCCGTGACGCAAGGCGCGGCCAGGCATTTCGTCGTCGCGCTCACCGGCGGCGTCGCCGCGGGCAAGAGCGTGGTCGCGCAACGGTTCGAAGCACTCGGCATCCGCACCCACGACGCCGACGTTGCCGCCCGCGAAGTGGTGGCACCGAACTCGGCGGCGCTCGCCGAGATCGAGTTCGTGTTCGGACCGGACGTGTTGAACGCGGACGGGACCCTCGATCGCCGCGCGATGCGCGAGCGCGTGTTCGTCGATCACGCGGCGCGCCGGCAACTGGAGAAAATCATCCACCCGCGGGTGCGCGCGTGGCTGCGGCGCCGGGTCGGCATGGACCGCGGGCCGTATTGCCTGCTCGCAATTCCGTTGCTGGTCGAGAATCGCGCCCAGTACGACTGGGTGGATCGCGTGTTGCTGGTGGATGCGCCGGAGGCGGCGCAGACCGAGCGATTGCTGGCGCGCGATGGCGTCAGCCGGGAACATGCCGCGCAGATGCTGGCGGCGCAGTCCACGCGCGCACAAAGGCTGGCGCTCGCCGATGACGTGATCGTCAATGATGGCGACGAGAGAGCGCTCGATGCACAAGTGAAGGCGTTGCACGCGCGGTATCTGGACCTGGCGGGGTCCGCCAGCCCAAACCGGCATCCGTAGGCGCGGCGGCAGCCGCGACCGCAGGGTCGCGTCCACCATGAACGCATGGTCGCGGCTGCCGCCGCTCCTACAGGTTCAGGAACGCCCGGATGCCGGCAACACCCTGCCCGCCAGCGGCCTTTGCGCTTGCGAGATCATCCGGCCCGATCCCGCCCAGCGCATAGACCGGAAGGCGCGCATCGGCGACCAGCCGCGCGAATCGATCCCAACCCAATGGAACGGCATGCGGGTGCGTAGCGGTCACGCATACCGGCGACAAGGTGGCGAAATCCGCGCCGAGACGCGCGGCGAGTTCGAGTTCCTCCGCGTCATGGCAGGATGCTCCCACCCACGCGCCCGGCGGCAGCGGACGTTGGCGCAGTTCACGCAGTTGCGATGCCCGCAGGTGCACGCCAATGCCAAGTTCGCGCGCCAGATCAATGTCGTGATTGACGAGCAGGCGCGCACGCAGTGACGGTTCCGCGGCAAGCCAAGCGCCAGCGACATGCCGCAGCGCGCCCCGCGGCGTATTCGGTGAGCGCAGCTGGACGAGCGTATCGTCGCGCCGAACGCCAGCAGGAACCATCAGCGAGAGGCCGTCGCGATTGGAGCTGGAGCCTGAAACAATTGTCCCCGACACCATTTTGCTGCCGGTGATGGCATAGCGCACCGGCAGTCGCAAGGCGCTGACGATGGGCGCGTCTGCGGCGGGCATCGTGGCAACGTCCATGTCCCGCACATCCACCCAGCGCAGCGGATGCCCCTCGCGCGCGTGCGGCACGCCGCGCCATGCGGTGACACGCCACGCGTGCAGGCGAACGGACTTCTCCGGGTAGTGCCAGGGAATCGAGATCAGCGGTTCTGCGGCGGTTACCGCAACACCAAGCTCCTCGGAAAGCTCGCGCGCCAACGCCTGCTCGATGGTTTCGCCGGGTTCGAGCTTGCCGCCGGGAAACTCCCACAAACCGGCGAGGTGCTTGCCGGGCAGGCGCTGCATCAACAACACGCGACCCCGTGCATCGGCGAGGATGCCGGCGGCGACTTGGGTCATCGCGTCTGACCTGACTTGTGGCGATTCTGCCCCCATCCGCCCTCCGGGCACCTTTCCCCCCGCTCGGGGGGCGGGATTTCAGTTGCAGCGAGCCAAGTCGACGAAATCGAACGCGACGGCGTGCTTCGTGTCGGCCGGGTGGTGCACGCGCGCTGTTTCACGCCATGCGTCCGCAGCGTATTCCGGGAACCAGGTATCAGCATCCGGCGTCAGCGTGTCGACAAGAGTCAGATGCAAGCGCGTGGCGTACGGCAAGGCCAGCGCGTACACCTCGCCTCCCCCGATCACGCACAGCTCGCTTCCGCCCGCGCGAGTGCGGGCTTCCTCCAGCGAATGGACCACCGACTGGCCCGCGAACGGGGCGACATCGCCACGCGTCAGCACCAGGTTCGGCCTACCCGGCAGGGCGCGGCCAATCGCGAGCGCGGTCTTGCGCCCCATCAACACCGGCTTGCCGAGCGTCAGCGCCTTGAAGCGCTTCAGGTCGTCGGGCAGATGCCACGGCATCGAACCATCGCGGCCGATGGCACGGTTGCGGTCAACGGCAGCGATGAGGGAAATCACGAGGCACCTGCCGGTACGGTGTGATGATCACATCCCCCCGATGCTGCGCATCGACCCCCTTCCTTCGGAAGGGGGTGATCAAGCGGAGCATTTCGATGCCAGCTTCCCCCTTCGAAACGAAGGGGCGTCGAGGCGGATGCAGCTTCGGCTTGTCTTCCCCCTTCGGAACGAAGGGGGATCGTGCGGGATGGCTTTTCGCTGCCAGTCATCATCCCCCCGATGCTGCGCATCGACCCCCTTCCTTCGGAAGGGGGGTAATCAAGCGGAGCATTTCGATGCCAGCTTCCCCCTTCGAAACGAACGGGCGTCGAGGCGGATGCCGATTCGGCTTGTCTTCCCCCTTCGGCACGAAGGGGGATCGAGGGGGATGGCTGTTCACTCACACCGCCACCGGCGCCTTGATGGCCGGCCAAGGGTCGTAATCGGCCACGCGAATGTCCTCGAAACGGAAGTCGAAGATCGAAACCACGTCTGGATTCAGCACCAGCTTCGGCAACGCGCGCGGCGTGCGCGCCAGCTGTTCGCGTGCCTGCTCGACGTGGTTGGAATAAAGATGCAGGTCGCCAAAGGTGTGCACGAAGTCACCACGGTCCAACCCGCACACCTGCGCCATCATGCAAGTGAGCAGGGCATAACTCGCGATGTTGAACGGCACGCCGAGAAAGATATCCGCCGAACGCTGGTAGAGCTGGCACGAGAGCTTGCCGTTGGCGACGTAGAACTGGAACAAGGCATGGCAGGGCATCAAGGCCATCTGGTCCAGCTGCCCCACATTCCAAGCCGACACCAGCATGCGGCGTGAATCGGGGTTGCGCTTGATCTGCTCCACCACTCCAGCGATCTGGTCGATGCTGCGCCCGTCCGGCGCCGGCCATGCCCGCCACTGCTTGCCGTAGACCGGCCCGAGATCGCCGTCGGCGTTCGCCCATTCGTCCCAGATGCTGACCCCGTGCTCCTTGAGATAGGCGATGTTGGTGTCGCCCTGCAGGAACCACAGCAACTCGTGCACGATCGACTTCAGGTGCAGCTTCTTGGTGGTCAGCAACGGAAACCCGGCGCCGAGATCCATCCGGACCTGCCGTCCGAACACGGACAGCGTGCCGGTGCCCGTGCGGTCGTCTTTGCGGGCGCCGTTTTCGAGCACGTCGCGAAGGAGGTCGAGGTAGAGC
>DASSRT010000291.1:0-7040 GCA_035701705.1 Rhodanobacteraceae bacterium | reverse complement strand
CGTCGGGCTGGCGCTGGCGCGTGGCGATGTCGGACAGGTCACCGCACACGACGCCGCCGCCCGCACCTATCAGGTTGCGGTCAATACCACCGTCACCGCGAAATCGAAGGGCGGGTTCTTCCATCGCCTGTTCCACCACAGCAAGACCGAGGTCATCGCCGGTGCGGTGACCGTCAGCGTGGCGCCGTCCGGCAGCGGCAGCGTGGTCGAGGCGTCGGGCGATCCGCAGGCGGTCGCGAAAGTGATGAGCGTGCTCGGCCAGCGCTTGCAGTAAACGCCGCCCTTGGGCGGCGTTCTCGAATCAACGTTCGAGTAACGGCAGCTTGTCCGGCTTGCCGTCCCATTCGGCGGCGTCGTCGGGCGGATCCTTGCGCTCGGTGAGCACAGGCCAGGATTTCGCCAATTCCTTGTTCAACGCGACGTAGTGTTCCTGCCCCGCCGGCACGTCGTCTTCGGGGAAGATCGCGCGTGCCGGGCATTCCGGTTCGCACAAGGTGCAGTCGATGCACTCGTCCGGATCGATCGCGAGGAAGTTCGGACCCTCGTGGAAACAGTCGACCGGGCACACCTCGACGCAGTCGGTGTACTTGCACTTCACGCAGTTGTCGGTGACGACGAAGGCCATGGGGATCCAGCGGTTGCTCGACAGCTGCAAATGATCGCACACACCGGGCTGCAATCGAAGCGGCTGTTGCGAAAAGTCAGGCCATGGATGGCCGAGGTGGTCCCGCATGAGGCCGATCTGCTGCGCTCTCGCCAGCCGGTCGGCGGAGCAGCGATCAGGGACGATCGCAAAGACGAACTGCAGGCCATGGATGGCCGAGATGGTCTCCCACGATGCGAATTCGCGGGGCGCTCGCCAGCCGCTTGGCGGAGCTGCGATCATGGACGATCGCACAAAAATTGGCGCTCCCTGCGAGACTCGAACTCGCGTTACCGCCGTGAGAGGGCGATGTCCTGGGCCACTAGACGAAGGGAGCGTCGATGCGGCGAGCGCGGTAGTATAGCGGACTTCGTGCCGCAAATTGGCGGCATGCCCACCCGAACGGATTTTGGCAGCTTGAGTTCCGACCCCATCGCCCTCGGTCATCGACAACCGGCGCCGCGCGTGATTCCGCGCGAGCAGCACAACCTCTCCCGCAAGCAAATCAGCCGCGGCGCGCTGAAGGTGCTGTACGGGTTGAGGGACGCCGGTTTTCGCGCCTGCCTCGTGGGCGGCGCGGTGCGCGACTTGTTGCTGGGGCGGCAACCCAAGGATTTCGACATCGCCACCGATGCGACGCCGGAAGAAGTGCGCAGGATCTTCCGCAACAGTCGCCTGATCGGGCGCCGTTTCCGGCTCGCGCACGTGGTGTTCGGCCCCGAGATCATCGAGGTCGCGACGTTCCGCGGCACCGGCGACGGTGATGGCAATGGCGATCGCCACGTGGTCGATGGCCGCATCGTGCGCGACAACGTGTGGGGCACGATCGAGGAAGACGCGCTGCGCCGCGATTTCCGCGTCAACGCCTTGTATTACGACATCGCCGATTTCAGCGTGATCGACTTCGTCGGCGGCATCGAGGACCTGCACGACCGCACCCTGCGCCTGATCGGCGACCCGGCCACGCGCTACCGCGAGGACCCGGTGCGGATGCTGCGCGCGGCGCGGCTCGCGGCCAAACTCGACTTCACGATCGATGCGCCGGCTGCGGCACCGTTCGCGGACCTCGGCAAGCTGCTGGCGGATGCGCCGCCGGCGCGCTTGTTCGACGAGTGCCAGAAGATGTTCCTCGCCGGTTACGGCGTCGCCAGTTTCCGGATGCTGCGGCAATGCGGTTTGCTGCTGCAACTGTTTCCCGGCACCGCGCGCGCGCTGGAACACGATGAATCGGGCGCGTTGAACGCACTGATCGAACGTGGTCTTGCGGGGACCGACGCGCGCGTGCAGGACGGACGTCCGGTGACGCCGGCGTTCCTGTTCGCGGTATTGCTGTGGGGCGAGGTCGAAGCCCTGGCGCGCAAGTTCCAGGACGAGGGCGTGGTGCGTTCGCTGGCGTGGCAACGCGCCGCACACCGCGTCATGGGCGAGCAGGGCAAGCGCGTCGCGATCCCGCGCCGCTTCGGCTACGCGATCGAGGAAATCTGGGCGCTGCAACCGCGCTTCGCCGAGCGCACCCGCAAGCGCGTGTTCCGCTTGATGTCGCACCCGCGTTTTCGTGCGGCCTACGATTTCCTGTTGCTGCGTGCCGACGAATCCGCGGAGTTGCGCGAGCTCGGCGAATGGTGGACCTCGGCGCAAGCGGTTCCGCCCGACCAGTTGTCGGCTTCGCTGGCGTCGAAGACCCACGCACCCAAGGCGGGTGCCGCGGAGGCGGGCGAGGCCACTGCCAAACCCAGGCGCCGCCGCCGGCGCCGCCGCGGCAAATCGGCCAAGGACGCCGCGCCGACATCCACATCGGCGGACTGAGCGATGATCGGGACGGTCGCGGCCTATGTCGCGCTGGGAAGCAATCTCGACGACCCGCAGGCGCAGGTCGAGCGTGCGTTCGCGGCTCTCGCGGGCCTGCCGCACAGCATGCTGGCCGCGCGTTCGCGTCTGTACCGCACGCCGCCGTGGGGCGTCATCGAGCAGCCGGATTTCATCAACGCCGTCGCCCGGCTCGAAACCTCGCTGTCGCCACGCGACTTGCTCGATGCCCTGCTTGCCATCGAAGTCCACGCCGGCCGCGTGCGCGGCGAGCGCAACGGCCCGCGCATCCTTGACCTCGACCTGCTGCTGTACCACGACCACGTGCTGCATGAACCCGGCATCGACATCCCGCATCCGCGCCTGCAGCAGCGCGCCTTCGTGCTGTTGCCGCTGGCCGACGTTGCGCCGGTGCTGGAGGTGCCGGGACAGGGGCCTGTCAGCGAGCTCCTGACCCGCGTCGATACCCGCGGCTGCACGCCGATTGGCTGACGCGGGCCTATATACTTTCTGGATGTTCAGGGTTCATCGAGACATTGAAGGGCCATGCCTGGCTCCGGGCGGCTGCGTACTGACCGTCGGCGCGTTCGACGGGATGCATCGCGGCCACGCCGCGCTGCTCGCGAAGGTGCGCGAGCGCGCCAGCGCGCTGGGGCTGGTCGCGGCCGCGGTCAGTTTCGAACCATTGCCGCGCGGCTATTTTTCGCCGGTACCGTTGCGGCGGCTGTCCTCACTGCATGAAAAGTTGCAGGGCTTCGCCGATGCCGGCATCGAGCAACTGTTGTTGCTGCGCTTCGACGCGGCGCTGGTGGCGATGAGCGCGCAGGATTTCGTGCGCAAGGTGCTGGTGGCGCGCATGGGCGCGCGCGAAATCTGGGTCGGCTCGAATTTCCGTTTCGGCCACGACCGCATCGGTGACGTCGAGCTGCTGCGCAGCATGCAAGGCGAAGGCCACTACGACGTGCGCGATCTCGATGCAGTCACCAACGGCGACGGCGAGCGCGTTTCCGCGTCGCGCGTGCGGGGCGCCCTGGCGGACGGCGATTTTGCGCATGCGCGGGCGCTGCTGGGACGGCCGTTCACGATTTCGGGCCGCGTCGTGCGCGGCCAGCGGCTCGGGCACGAATTGGGATATCCGACCGCGAACATCCGCTTTGGCAAACGCGTGCCACCGATTACCGGCATCTTTGCCGTGCGCGTGTCCGGGGTGTCCGAGCGGGCGCTCCCGGGTGTCGCCAGCCTCGGCGTGCGCCCGACGATTGCCGGTGACGGCGCGCCGCTGCTGGAAGTCCATCTGTTCGATTTCGACGGCGACCTGTATGGCCAGCGCATCGAAGTCGAATTCATTGCCAAATTGCGTGACGAAGAAAAATTTGCCGATCTGGCTGCGCTGCGCGCGCAGATGGATCGCGACGCCGCCGCCGCGCGGCGCATTCTTGCTGAAACACCCATCGTCTCCGGAGCGATCGCGTGAGCCGCGACTACAAGCAAACCATCAACCTGCCGACCACCGACTTCGCGATGAAGGCCGATCTTGCCCGGCGCGAGCCGGCGATGCTGGCCGAGTGGGAAACTGCGCAACGCTACGCCGACCTGCAGGCACACACCGCGCAGCGCGACCGCGCATTCATCCTGCACGACGGCCCGCCGTACGCCAACGGCAAGATTCATCTCGGCCACGCGGTCAACAAGATCCTCAAGGATCTGGTGGTGCGCTCCAAGTTGATGGCCGGATTCCGCTCGCCCTACGTGCCGGGCTGGGATTGCCACGGCCTGCCGATCGAGATCGCGGTCGAGAAGAAGTACGGCAAGGTCGGCCAGAAGATCGACGCGGAAGCGTTCCGCCAGCATTGCCGCGAATACGCCGCGC
This sequence comes from Rhodanobacteraceae bacterium, assembly GCA_035701705.1. GTDB lineage: Bacteria > Pseudomonadota > Gammaproteobacteria > Xanthomonadales > Rhodanobacteraceae > 66-474. The sequence goes on along the minus strand of DASSRT010000291.1, from coordinate 2,721 downwards.
AGCAGATCGACCTGCAGCGCGCGGACTTCAAGCGGCTCGGCGTGCTCGGCGATTGGGAAAAGCCGTACCGCACGATGGATTACAAATATGAAGCCGACATCCTGCGCGCGCTGGCGGACGTCTACGCCAACGGCCACGTGACGCGCGGCTTCAAGCCGGTGCATTGGTGTTTCGATTGCGGCTCGGCGCTGGCCGAGGCCGAAATCGAATACGCCGACAAGCAGTCGCCCGCGATCGACGTCGCCTACGACGCGGTGGATCCCAAGGCATTGGCCGCGAAGTTCGGCGTCAGTGTCGACGACTCCACGATCGTCGCGGTACCGATCTGGACCACCACGCCGTGGACGCTGCCGGCCAGCATGGCGGTTTCGCTGGGGCCGGACTTCGACTACGTGCTGGTGGAAGGCCCGCAACGCGCGGGCAAGCGCGTGCTGCTGGTCGTGGCCGAAGCGCTGGCCGCGAAGGTGTTGGCGCGTTACCAAAATGATTCCCTTCCCCCGCTTGCGGGGGAAGGTGCCCAAAGGGCGGATGGGGGTGTGCTCGGGCGCGCGAAGGGCAGCGCGCTGGCCAGCCTTTCCCCTCTCCCTTCGGGAGAGGGTGCCCGCAGGGCGGGTGAGGGTACGGAGAGTTCGAATCGCAACGTGGAGGCCGAACCCTCACCCCAACCCCTCTCCCGGAGGGAGAGGGGCTTGAAGCATCCGTTCTACGACCGCGAGGTTCCCGTGCTGGTCGGCGATCACGTCTCGGCTGAAGACGGTACCGGCGCCGTGCATACCGCTCCCGGCCACGGCGCGGAGGACTTCGCGATCGGCCAGCAGTACGGCATCGTCGCGGCGACGCCGGCCAACGTGCTGAATCCGGTCGGGCCCAACGGCGTGTACCTGCCGGGCACCCCGATCTTCGAAGGCCAGTACATCTGGAAGGCCAACGACGCCGTGATCGAACTGCTGCGCCAGCGCGGCGTGTTGCTGGCGGCGGAAAAGATCACCCACAGCTACCCGCATTGCTGGCGGCACCGCACGCCGGTGGCCTTCCGCACCACGCCGCAATGGTTCATCGCGATGGACGCGCAGGGGTTGCGCGCGAGCGCGCTGCACGCGATCCATAACGACGTGAAGTTCTATCCCGCGTGGGGCGAGGAGCGTATCAACAACATGGTGGAAGGCCGGCCGGACTGGTGCATCAGCCGCCAGCGAACCTGGGGCGTGCCGATTGCGCTGGCCGTGCACAAGCTGACGGGCGAGCCGCATCCGCGCAGTCCCGAGTTGCTGCGTGAAGTCGCCAGGCGTGTCGAGGCTGGTGGCGTCGATGCGTGGTACGCGCTCGATCTTGCCGAGCTGCTGGGCGACGAGGCCCGCGACTACGACAAGGTCGACGACATCCTCGACGTCTGGTTCGATTCCGGCGTCACGCACTACTGCGTGCTCGACCAGCGTCCCGAATTGCGGCGCAACCCGGGCGACCAGGTGATGTACCTCGAAGGCTCCGACCAGCATCGCGGCTGGTTCAATTCATCGCTGGTCACCTCTTGCGCAATCCACGACCACGCGCCGTTCGACGAGGTGCTGACCCACGGCTTCACCGTCGATGCGCAGGGCCGCAAGATGTCGAAGTCGCTCGGCAACGGCATCGAGCCGCAGGACGTGATGAAGCGCTACGGTGCCGACATCCTGCGTCTGTGGATCGCCTCGGCCGACTACCGCAACGAGATGGCACTGTCGGATGAAATCCTGAAGCGCGTCGCCGACAGTTATCGGCGCATCCGCAACACCTGCCGCTTCCTGCTCGGCAACCTCGATGGTTTCAGCCCGGCCTCGGATCTTCTTACCATCGATCGATGCCTGTTGCTCGACCAGTGGGCGGTGCGTTGCGCGGCCGACGTGCAGGAAGCAGTGGTGGCAGCCTATGCGCGCTACGACTTCCCGGAAGTCGTGCAGCGCGTGCAGAACTTCTGCACCAACGAGATGGGCGCGTTGTATCTCGACATCACCAAGGACCGGTTGTACACGATGCCGACGGACAGCCATGGCCGCCGCAGCGCGCAGTCGGCGATGTTCCGGATCCTGGAGGCGATGGTGCGCTGGTTGGCGCCGCTGTTCGCGTTCACGTCCGAGGAGATCTGGCAGGCGATGCCGCGCCAGATGCACGTGCCCACCGAAGTGCGCGGCGGTTTCACCGCGCGCGACGCGTCGGTGTTGTACGAAACCTGGTACCAGGGCCTGCGCGAGACCCAGAACACCCCGGAACAGCGGCGCTGGTGGGCCGATCTGCTGGCGATCCGCGAAACCGCGGCGCGGGTGCTGGAAGGCATGCGCAAGGACGGCCGGATCGGTTCGTCGCTGGACGCCACGGTCACCATCCACGCCGACCCGGCGCTTGCGGAACGCTACAAGCAGGTCGCCGGTGAGCTGCACTTCTTCTTCATCGTGTCCGACCTGCGCCTCGACGTGGGCGACGCGCCCGCGGACGCGGTGCTGACCGAACTCGAAGGCGCCAACGTGTGGGTGTCGGCTGCCGTCAGTGACGCGCCGAAGTGCGTCCGCTGCTGGCACCATCGCGTCGATGTCGGCCAACACGCCGGTCACCCGGAGCTTTGTGGACGCTGCGTCGAAAACGTGGCCGCGTTCGAAGGCCATGGGGCAGGCGAGGCGCGGCATTGGTTTTGATGCGTGGATTCAGGTCGCGGCTTCCGCCGCTCCTACCGTAGGAGCGGCGGAAGCC
>DASSRT010000290.1:0-21613 GCA_035701705.1 Rhodanobacteraceae bacterium | reverse complement strand
CGAGCTGGAACGCCGGTTGCGTTCGCGCGGCACCGACAGCGAAGCCACGATCGAGAAACGCCTTGCGGCTTCGCGCGAGGAAATGTCGCACGCGCATGAGTTCGATTGCATCGTCGTCAACGACGTTTTCGATGACACGCTTGCGCAATTGCAGGCAATCGTGGCTGCCGCACGCGAGGACACGCCACTGCCGGCCGATCGGCATGCGGCGCTCGTTGCGCAGCTGCTGGCAACCTGAACGCCGCGCCACCGCAAACCGGCTGCGCGGGTTCCGTGCTTGGCGTGCCCGTGCGGCTCGGCTAACTTAGCGCAGCATGTCTGAAGCCATCGCGCCCGTCGAACAACCGTCGAACGTCGCTGCACCACTGGTGCAAGTGCGCGGCCTGCACACGCGCATCGGCACGAAAGTGATTTTCGATGGCCTCGACCTCGACGTCGCGCGTGGCGGCATCACCGCGATCATGGGCCCGTCCGGCACCGGCAAGACTACCTTGCTGAGGCACCTGACCGGACAGCTGCGGCCCGATTCCGGCAGCCTGCGCGTCGACGGCGAAGACGTGACGAAGCTGTCGCGGCGCGCGCTGTTTTCCCTGCGCGAGCGGATCGGTTTCCTGTTCCAGAATTCTGCGCTGCTGACTGACTTCAGCGTGTTCGAGAACGTCGCGTTTCCGTTGCGCCAGCACACACGGTTGCCGGAAGAACTCATCCGCAACATCGTGCTGACCAAGTTGCAGGCGGTCGGCCTGCGCGGCGCGTCGAAGTTGATGCCGAGCGAACTTTCGGGCGGCATGGCGCGCCGGGTCGCGCTGGCGCGTGCAATCGTGTTCGACCCGATGCTGATTCTTTACGACGAGCCCTTCGTGGGGCTCGATCCGATTGCGCTGAACCAGGTGCTGCGCCTGATCAAGGCGCTCAACCACACGCTCGGGATCACCTCGATCCTGGTTGCGCACGAGTTGGCCGCGATCCGGCAAGTGGCCGATCGCGTGTTCCTGATCGCCAAAGGCAAGCTGGTGGCGCAAGGCGCGCCGGACGAGCTGGCCGAGCAGGATTCGCCGTGGACGCGGCAGTTCTTCGGCGGCGAAGCCGATGGTCCGGTGCCGTTCCACTATCCGGCGCCGGACTACGCGGCGTCGCTGGGACTCGAGGGCGGCACGACGTGAACGCCCGCCTGCGCGACAACTGGTTGCTGGACGGCATCGGCCGCGTCGGTGACTGCGGCCTGTTCTTCATCGCGATCCTCGGCGCGGTGCCGAAAAGCCTGCGCCATTGGCGCGAGCTGTGCCGGCAGGTCTGGTTCGTCGGCGCCATGAGCCTGGTGATCGTGATGACCTGCGGGCTGTTCGTCGGCATGGTGCTGGCCTTGCAGCTTTACTACACGCTGTCGATTTTCGGCGCCACCATGACGCTGGGTGGCGTGGTGGCCCTGTCACTGTTCCGCGAGCTTGGTCCGGTGTTCACCGCGGTGCTGGTCGCCGGCCGCGCGGGCACCGCGGTGACCGCCGAGATCGGCTTGATGCGGGCCACCGACCAGGTCGATGCGATCGCGATGATGGCGGTCGATCCATTGGCCTACGTGGCCGCGCCGCGCTTCCTCGCCGGCGTGATCGCGATGCCGATCTTGGCCTGCGTGTTCAACGCCATGGGCATTTTTGGCGGCCACCTGGTCGGCGTCACCTGGCTCGGACTCGACAACGGTACCTTCTGGGGCAACATGACCTCGATGGTGTCGCTGCATCGCGACATCCTGGACGGCTTGTACAAGAGCATCGCGTTCGGTGGCGTGGTGAGCCTGATCGCCGTGTTCCAGGGCTACACCGCCGCGCCCACCAGCGAGGGCGTCGCTTATTCGACCACGCGCACCGTGGTGTTTTCCGCGATCGTGATCCTGGCGGTGGATTTCGTGATGACGGCGTTTCTGACATGAGGCGCGCGCGCGTTGTTGTCGATGCGGCGACATCGCGTCGCAAGTCCAGCTTGCCGTCGTCGCGGCGGGAGTTTGATTTGCCGTCATCCCGGCGCAGGCCGGGATCATGCTTTGTCCCTCTCCCTGCGGGAGAGCCGCCATCCGTGGCGCGAGAGCTCCGTGGTGGCGCGCAGCGCCGGGTGAGGGTTCGCACGAGTCTGATGTTTCGTAACGCCGTCATCCCGGCGCAGGCCGGGATCCACCTTGACGGCTGTCCTAGGACGACATCCCTGTCTTGTTCCGCGCCCTCCGGGGCGCGTGTGACTTTCTCTTGCGTGGCCAAGAGAAAGTCGCCAAAGAGAAGGCCACCCCGCGAACACGCCCTGCGTCCATCCATGGACTGCGGGTACGCTCGCGACCGCCGGGGTTCGCCGAAGGGCCATCCATGGCCCGACGGCGAACTGGCCCGCATCCTGCGGGCCACCCTGCGGGCATTTCCGTCGCCCGCTCGCCGTGTTCGAGGGGCCCCGGTGGGCGCGCTTCCTGCGCGCAGTCGCCGCGAAGATGAGTGTCCGATCTCGCTTCGGCCGAGGCCATGGATGGCCGTCAGCGAAGCAACACGCGCGCCCTTGCACGGCGCCGAGCATCGCAGCGCCAAGCGGGAGCAAGGCGCGCATGTCCGAGCACAGGGACGTGCGACTAAATCGGCAGGGACTGCCGATTTGAACGCCGTAGGCGGCCCCGAGCTTCAGCGAGGGGCGAGCCACAGGGATGTGGCGAGTAGTTCGCGCCGGCCCGCTTGGCGCGAGAAGCGCAGGGGAGTTGAGGCAACTGGACGTTGCCGAAACAAAAGTAGCTCGCTCGCCGCAGGCGAGCGAAACCGCTTTGGAATTTCCCCGGGACGCATTCGAGAAAACAGGGATGCAGTCCCAGGCAACACTTCAACGATGGATCCCGGCCTGCGCCGGCATGACGCACCCATGGTGAAAATCAAATGAACCCACGCCCCAGTTACGCCATCGGCACCGGCCTGTTCATCCTGCTCGGCTTTGCCGCGTTGGCGTACCTTGCAACGCAAACCACCTCGGTGGCGAACATCCACCACGGTGACACCTACACGATCAAGGCGCGCTTCCAGAACATCGGCCAGTTGAAGGATCGCGCGCCGGTCAAGATCGCCGGCGTGCGGATCGGCGACGTGCAGTCGATCCAGCTGGAACCGCAGCGGATGGATGCGCTGGTCACCATGGCGATCGACAAGCAGTACAACGACATCCCGGATGATTCGGCTGCCGCGATATTCACCTCGGGTTTACTGGGTGACCAGTACGTTGGCATCCAGCCGGGCGGGTCACCGGATGTCCTGCAAAATGGCGATGAGATGCTGCTGACCCAGTCGGCGATGAGCATCGAGAACCTGATCGGCAAGTTCCTGGTCAATGGCGGCCCGAAATCCAGCGGCTCGGGCGCGGCACCCGCCTCCAGTTCGCCGCCGAATTCCGGCAAACCCTGATCCCTTTCGTGACATTCCAGTCGTTCCGCGGCGTGGCCGTCGGGCCAGAGGAGAAACCGATGTTGAAGCGTTGCATGCTGCTTGTCGCAGCGGTGTTTTTGAGCGTGGCCTTCGCCGCGCCGGCGCTGAGCGCCGAGGCGCAGACGCCGGAACAGATCGTGCAGTCGATTGCCGACCAGTTGGGTGATGCGATCCAGGGCCATCAGGCCGAATTGCGCCAGCATCCGGGCCAGGTGGTGAAGATCATCGACGGCATCGTGTTGCCGCATTTCGACACCGATTATGCCTCCTTGCTGGTGTTGGGTCGGCACGCGCGCGAGGCCACGCCGGCGCAGCGGGTCGCGTTCGCGCGGGCGTTTTACGACGCGCTGACGCGCCGTTACGCCGAGGGCCTGGTGGCCTACACGCGCGGCTCGGTGAAGGTGTTGCCGGCGGCCGGTCCGCTCGACAAGCGCCGCACGATCGTGCGCACCACGGTGTTGCTCGCCAGTGGCAAGAACCTGTCGGTCGACTACGCGTTCCGCAAGACGGCATCGGGCGAGTGGAAGGCCTACGACGTGATCGTCGAAGGCATTTCCTACATCACCAATTACCGCAGCCAGGTCGACGCGGAAATCACGCAAGTCGGCATCGACGGCTTGATCAAGCGCCTGCAGACCGAAGGCGCCGGCGCCATCGAGCCGGTGAAGCAGGCGGGCAGCGGGGGTTGAGGCCGTGACGCACGTGCGCGGCCAGCTTGCGTCGACGGAAGTCGTGCAACCCGACACCGCGACCTTGGCCTTGCGTGGCGAACTGACGTTTGCGACCGCCGCGCGGTCGCTGGCGGAGGGGTCTCGTGCGCTCACCGCAGGCACCCAGACGCGCCTTGATCTTGCCGGATTGACGCGTGCCGACAGCGCCGGGTTGGCCTGCGTGATCGCGCTCGCGGCGCATGCCCGCAAGGCCGGCCGCCGACTGGAGATCGTGCACTGGCCCGCCGGACTGCTGGCGCTGGCCGAGGTGTGCGATGTCGCGGAGTTGTTCGCTCCGGCAACGCACTGACGCCGGCGTCAGTGGCTGGCAGGTGGCGGATTGCCGATGCTGGTGGCCGGCGCGGGCAGGCTGCTGCTGGCGCTGGTGGGCACCGGTTGGCTGCTGCTTGCCGGCGCGGGCGCCGGTTCAGCCACGCTGCCGGCCGGGGCAGGCATTGCAATGCGGACCGCGGGAGTGACGCTCACGGCTGCCGCGGGTGGCGCCACCGTTGACGCATTCGCGGCCGGTTTGCCGCCGTCGCCCAGGCCGTGCGTCTGCTCGTAGGCTTGCTGCTGCTGCAACAGCGCATCGATGTCCTGGTCGCTCTGCTGGTTGGCGGCAGTGCCCTGCAGCTCCTCGATCGCCGACAGCGGCGGATTGCCGTGGTAGATCTCGTACAACCGGTGTTGCCGGTAGGCGTCGCGCATGAACGCGTACGGGTCGAACGAGGAATCGAGGATGGGATCGATCGGAAAGGCCTTCGCGCGCAGCGTCACGAGGTAAGCGGTCGACGGCAGGTATTGCGCATGGAACCTGAAATCATGATCACGCGCGTACCAGCCCATGGGATCGAAATAGCTGTCCACCGGCATCCGCCACACGTCGCGCAGGGTCGTCGGGCCGATGAAAGGCAGCACCAGGTAAGGGCCTTCCGGCACGCCCCAATGCGCGAGCGTCACGCCGAAATCGGTGGGGTGCGCGGGCAACTTCATGTCGCTGGCCGGATCGAACACGCCGAGGAAACCCACGGTGGTGTTGATCAGGAAACGCCCGGTGGTTTCCAGCGCAGGCCCCGGCCGGCCCTGCAGCACGTCATTGATGATCGTGATCGGCGAGCGCAGGTTCGAGAAGAAATTGCTGATCAGCACCCGCTCCTTCGGGCCGGTGATCTTGACGTACGCCTTTGCGGCCGGCTTGATCGCGACCTTGTCGGCGACCCGGTTGAACGCGAACATCTTGCGGTTGAATTTCTGCAGCGGATCGTCGGTGCGCGGCGGCGCGACCGCGCACGCGACCAGTGCCGCCGCGAGGCCGGCGACGACAATCCATTGCGCAATTCGCGAGCGTCGGGTGCTGGGCATCGGCGATAGTTGTGGTCGGGCGCACGGTTTTGCAAGACCGCAATTGTAATTGACAAGCCGCTTGTCGCGGTGCGGCGCTGGATCGCGGGACAGCGCGCGTTCAATCCGTCGCGGCTGGGCGCTGTATTCCGTACAAACTCGACAAATGCCGTGGCGCTGGTACAATCTGGAAGTTTGCAACATCACCGGAAGCTCACATGGCCCGCATCACCGTCGAAGACTGCCTGAAAGTGGTCGACAACCGTTTCGAACTCGTCCTGATGGCCACCCGGCGCGCGCGCCAGCTGGAGCACGGCGTCGAGTCGACCATCGCCCCGGAAAACGACAAGCCGACCGTGCTGGCCTTGCGCGAAATCGCCGACCATACCATCGACATGCCGACCATCGACGAGATCGACCGCGTGGAACGCGAACGCCGCGACCGTGAAGCCATGGAGTGGGCTGCGGCCGAGGTCGACGAAGACATGTCCAAGGGCCTCGACGACGTCTGAGGCGCCGCGCGCCTTTCGTCGTTTCGGCGCAAGCCGGAATCCGCCTGGTTTTTCCTTTCCTCGTTCACGGGGAAGCGACCTGCTGGCCGGAGATCGCATGCGGCCCTTGCGATGACGGTTCGGCGCAACGCCGAGGCCATCGCCCGCGATCGCGTCGCGCTCCAAAGTGTCGCCAGTCGCGCGGCTTGCCCGTCGCATCCGCTGCCTGCCGCAACACCCCGGGATTGACTCGCGCGCCCGCCGTGACATAGCGTGCAGTCATGCGCAGGCGCAAATCAAAACCGCAAACAGGCGGCATCGACGCGGTGGTTGCCGAGACGCCGGCACCTGCCGCGGGCGATCTTGCCGGCATCGATGCGTTGGCCGCGCAACTGGCGACCTATCTGCCGCCTGCACAAGTCGAGCGCGTGCGCGGCGCGTATGCGGTCGGTGCGCATGCGCATGCCAGCCAGCGGCGCAAGAGTGGCGAGCCGTACATCACGCACCCGGTCGCGGTGGCGACGATCCTCGCGGGTCTGCGGCTCGATGCCGAAACGATCATCGCGGCGATGCTGCACGACACCCTGGAAGACACCGGCCTGACGCGCGCGCAACTGGAAGCGAGCTTCGGCGAAACGGTGACCGAACTGGTCGATGGCGTCACCAAACTGGAGCGGGTGGATTTCGCCAGCCGCATCGAGGCCGACGCGGAGAGCTTCCGCAAGATGCTGCTGGCGATGGCGCGCGACCTGCGCGTCATCCTGATCAAGCTGGCCGACCGCCTGCACAACATGCGCACGCTGTCGGCGATGGAGCCCGATGCGCGGCGGCGGATCGCGCGCGAGACGCTGGAAATCTACGCGCCCATCGCGGCCCGCCTCGGCATGAATGCGGTGCGCGCGGAATTGCAGGACCTCGGCTTTCGCAGCTTGTACCCCGATCGCTACAAGGTCATCGCCGCGCGGATCCGGCGCACCGTGGGCGACCGTCGCGAATCCATGGCGAAGATCGAGCACGCGCTGGCCGAACGGCTGGCCTTCGACGGCATCCCGGTGCGCGTCATCAGCCGCGTGAAGTCGCCGTACAGCATCTGGTCGAAGATGCGCAGCGAACACAAGACCTTCGACCAGTTGATGGATGTGTACGGCTTCCGCTTGATCACCGACAGCGTGCCGCATTGCTACCAGGCGCTGGGTTCGGTGCATTCGCTGTTCAAGCCGGTGGACAAGCGCTTCAAGGATTTCATCGCGATCCCGAAGGTCAACGGCTACCAGTCGCTGCACACCGTGTTGTTCGGTCCGTTTGGCGCGCCGATCGAGATCCAGATCCGCACCGAGGACATGAATTCGGTGGCCGAGCGAGGGGTGGCCGCGCACTGGTCGTACAAGGTCGACGCGACGCCGCCCAACAGCGCGCAGTCGCGGGCGCGGGCGTGGGTGTCGGGTCTCGCCGACAGCCAGGCCGCGACGCCGTCGTCGCTTGAATTCATCGAGAACGTGAAGGTCGACCTGTTCCCCGACGAGATCTACCTGTTCACGCCGGCCGGCGACATCCAGGCGTTGCCCAAGAATGCCACCGCACTCGACTTTGCGTTCGCCGTGCACACCGACGTCGGCATGCACACGGTGGCGGCGCGCATCGACGGCAAACTGGCGCCGCTGCGTTCGCAGCCCGAGTCCGGGCAGACCGTCGAAGTGATTACCGCGCCATCGGCGGTACCGAATCCGCAGTGGCTGGATTTCGCGGTCACCGGCAAGGCCCGCGCCGCGATCCGGCAGTACCTGAAGCACCTGCAGCACGAGGACGCGATCGACTTCGGGCATCGCATGCTGGAAAGCGCACTGGATGCACGCGGGTCCAGCCTCGATGCGATTCCGCCGGAGGCACTGGATCGCTTCCTCGCCGAACACAATCTGCGCCGGCTGGAAGATCTTCTCTCCGACATCGCGCTCGGCAACCGCATGCCCGACCAGACGGCGGCCAGGTTGACCGAGTTCGGCGGCAACATCCTCGGCGTGACGCAGCGCCGTTCGGAAAAAATCCGGGTCAGCGGCGGAGAGCGCGGCGTGCTCAGTTTCGCCAATTGCTGCCACCCGGTGCCGGGCGACGAGATCGTCGGCTACCTGTCGCCGGGTCGCGGCATCGTCGTGCACCGCGTTGAATGTCCCAACGTCGTCGAACTGGCCAAGCAGCCGGAACGGCGGGTCGAAATTGGCTGGGACCGGAAAGTGCAGGGCGACTATCGCGTCGAACTGCGGGTGGAAGTGGTCAACCGCCCGGGCGTGCTGGCAACCATCTCGGCGGCGATCGCGGCCACCGATTCCAACATCGAAGACGTCAAGTACACCGAGAAGGGCATCCAGGCCGCCACCTTGATGTTCGCAATCGAGGTGAAGAACCGCAAGCATCTCGCCGACGTGATGCGCCGGGTGCGCAACACCAAGGTCGCCAACGGCGTGTATCGCTATCCGCTGTAGGCACACTTGCGCGGCGTGCGTGGCGCCCCCAACTGCGGTAAGGCTGGAGCTGCTGGCGCAAGCGTGCGTTGGCAGCTTGCCCCCATCAGGTTGAAAGGAACTTCGGACGATGCCACCGACCACGGTGCTTGCAAGCTTGGTTTCGCGCCTGCGGGATGCGTGGTCGCCCGTGCGCAAGGCGATGCGCGACCTGCGCGGCCAGTGGGGCAAGCCCGGTGACCGCGACGGCTGGCTGGCAGGCGATTATTTCGATCACGTTGCCGATGCTGGCTCCGCTGCGTGCATCGACGACAAGACTTGGACCGACCTCGAATTCCCGAAGATTTTCGCGTCGCTCGACGCCTGCGTCACGCCACTCGGCAGCCAGGTGCTTTACCGGCGCATGCGCACGCGCTGCGACGATACCGGCGAACTTGCGGCTCGTTGCGCGGCGTATCGCGAGCTGCAGGCCAATGCGGCGTTGCGCGAGGCATTGCAACGCCGCTTGCTGCCGCTGCGCGACGATGACAACGCCCGCATCGCGGGTTTCCTCTTCGGGCCCTTGCCGCCGCCGCGGCCGATCCCGCAACGCGTCTTGTTGGTGGTTTGGAGTCTTGCCTCGATCGTAGTGCTTGCGGGCGTGATCGCATGGGCGTGGCCGGTGGCGATCTGGATCGCGATGGTGTTCGTCAACGTCGCGATCCTTGCGCGCGCGTATGCGCGGGCGCTGGCGGAAGTGGACATGCTGAAGCGTTGCCTGGACCTGATCGACGTCGCGGACACGTTGGCGGCGTCGACCGGCGCGCATCCAGGCATGCCGTGCCTTGCGCGGCTGCGCGACGAGCGTGGCAACCGGGCAGCCGTGCGCAACGCGCTGCGCCTGCTGGCGTTCCTGAAGCGACCCGGCGTGTCCTACGGCGTCGTGTGGCTGAACTTCGCGTTCCTGCTGGAGCCGCTGGTGCACATGCGCGCGATGGCGCGGTTCGCGCGCCTCCGCTCGCGGCTGGCGGCTTCCTTCGAACGGGTGGGCGAAGTCGACGCCAGCATCGCGGTTGCATCATGGCTAGCCTACGCAGGGCGCGCTTGCACGCCGGCATTGGTCGAGGGCGCGTTGCTGGACATCCGCGACGGCCGTCATCCGCTGCTGCCGGAAGGCGTCGCCAATTCGGTGCGGCTCGATCGGCAGTCGGCGCTGGTGACCGGCTCGAACATGGCCGGCAAGACCACCTTCATCAAGATGCTTGGTGTGAATGTGCTGCTGGGACAGACCCTGGGGTTTTGCCTCGCGTCAGCGGCGACGATTCCGCGCGCGCGGGTGTTGGCTTCGATCCAGGCTGCGCATTCGGTCGCCGCGGGCAAGAGCCACTACTTCTCCGAAGTCGAAACGATCCAGTCGTTCCTCGCCGATCGTGACGATCAAGGTTGCGCGATCTTCGTGATCGACGAACTGTTCAGCGGTACCAATACCGTCGAGCGCGTCGCGATTGCGCGCGCCGTACTGGAAACGCTCGGACGCAGGGGGCTGGTGCTGGCCACGACGCATGACGTCGAACTGCAGGACCGTTTGGAAGATCGCTACCGGCTGTTCCATTTCCAGGAGAGCCCCGAGGTGGACGGCTATTTCGATTTCACGCTGTGGGCCGGGCCGGCCACCGAGCGCAACGCGATCAGGTTGCTGCGGGAGTTGGGTTTCCCGGGCGAAGTGATCGCGCCGGCGTTGCGCTACGCGGCCGAAAATGCAGCTGCTGCGGCGCAACCCGGGTAAGCGTGCGCGGGATGAGCCTGCGTGCCGCGTGCGAGGTTCGCGCGGCCGTTACACTCTGCGCTTTCGTCGATGCGAGTTGACCCATGCCACGCCAAGCAATCCATTCCGATGCCGCCCCCAAGGCCATCGGCCCGTATTCGCAAGCCGTGCGCGCGGGCAACAGCTTGTACCTGTCCGGCCAGATTCCGCTGGACCCGGCGACCGGGCAAGTCATTGAGGGCGACATCAGCGCGCAGGCGGTGCAGGTGTTCGAGAACCTGAAAGCCGTGCTGGCCGCCGGCGGCGCGAGCTTCGATGACGTGGTGCGTGTCGCGATCTACATGACCAACCTCGGTGACTTCGCCGCCGTCAACGAAGTGATGGCGCGTTACTTCCAGGAACCGTATCCCGCCCGCGCGACCATCGGCGTGGCGGCCTTGCCGCGCGGCGTGGCGGTGGAGATCGACGTCATCGCGGTGGCTGGCGCCTCTGCGTAACCCGCGACGCATGGCAGCCGGAATCCCGGGCGCCATGCGCTAATCTTGCACGGGTGAATACGCCCGCACGCGCAAGCATGAAACCCGCGATCGATCCCGGCCTTGCGCCGGTCGCGTCGCTTTCCGGCGTCGGTCCGGCCTTGGCGGAGACGCTGCGCAAACTCGGCATCGAGCGGGTGCAGGATCTTTGGTTCCACCTGCCGCTGCGTTACGAGGACCACACCCGCATCACGCCGCTTGCCGACCTCGTGGTCGGCGAGGCGGCACAGGTTGAAGGTGTCGTCGAGGGCATCCAAAGCGGATTCCGCTACCGCCCGCAACTGCAAATCGCCATCACCGACGATTCGCGCGAAACGCTGGTGCTGCGCTTCTTCCATTTCCGCAAGCAGCAGGCCGCGCAGCTGCAGCCGGGCACGCGCTTGCGCTGCTTCGGCAGCGTGCGGCACGGCAAGCACGGCCCGGAGATGGTGCATCCGCAGTACCGGGTGGTGCGCGCCGATGTGCCGGTCGAGGAAACCCTGACACCGGTGTATCCGGTCACCGAAGGCTTGGGGCAGCAGCGCCTGCGCGACGTGATCGGGCGCGCGCTGGCGCAGTTGCCGGACGCGGCTGCGCTGGAACTGATTCCGAGTGAATTGCTGAAGCCGTTGCAGCTGGCGCCCCTGCGCGAGGCCTTGCTGATTGCCCACCGGCCGCCGCCGGACGCCGACGTGGCGGCGCTGCAGGCCGGCAGCCATCCGGCACAACAGCGCTTGGCCTTCGAGGAGTTGCTGGCCCATCACGTGGGCCTGAAGCGACTGCGCGCGCGGGTGCGCAAGCATCGCGCGCCGGTGCTGCCGAACGATGCCGGATTGGAGCGGCGTTTCCTCGACAGCCTGCCATTCGCATTGACGCAGGCACAACGGCGGGTCGCGCGGGAAGTCGGGCAGGATCTCGGCAAACGCGCGCCGATGTTGCGCCTGGTGCAGGGCGACGTCGGATCCGGCAAGACGGTGGTGGCGGCGCTTGCCGCGCTGCACGCGATCGCGAATGGTTGGCAGACTGCGGTGATGGCGCCGACCGAGTTGCTGGCCGAGCAACACCTGCGCAGCTTCCGCGAGTGGTTCGAGCCGCTCGGCATCGAGGTCGTGTGGCTGGCTGGCAAGGTCACCGGACGCGCGCGCGCTAGGGCCCTCGAACGGCTGGCGGCCGGCGCCGCGGTGGCGGTCGGCACCCACGCCCTGATGCAGGAAGGCGTCGAGTTTGCACGGCTGGGGCTGGCGATCGTCGATGAACAGCACCGCTTCGGCGTGCAGCAGCGCATGGCCCTGCGTGACAAGGGCGCGGCCACCGGCGAGGCGCCGCACCAGCTGGTGCTGACCGCGACGCCGATCCCGCGCACGCTGGCGATGAGCGCCTATGCCGATCTCGATGTCTCCACGCTCGATGAGCTGCCGCCGGGACGCACGCCCGTGCGTACGGTCGCGATCGCCAACACCCGCCGAGAGGAGGTGACCGAACGCATCCGTGCTGCGTGCGCCGAAGGCCGGCAGGTGTATTGGGTGTGCACACTGATCGAGGACAGCGAGCAATTGCAGGCGCAAGCGGCCGAGGTTGCGCACGCGCAGCTGTGCAAGGCGCTGCCCGGGTGCGCGGTCGGCTTGGTGCACGGGCGCATGAAACCGAAAGAGAAACAAGCAGCGATGGATGCGTTCAAGGCCGGCGAGATCGCCTTGCTGGTCGCCACCACGGTGATCGAAGTGGGGGTGGATGTGCCCAACGCCAGCCTGATGGTGATCGAGAACGCGGAGCGGCTGGGTCTCGCGCAATTGCACCAGTTGCGCGGGCGGGTTGGACGCGGGTCCGTCGCGTCCAGTTGCGTGCTGTTGTACCAGCCGCCGCTGTCGGTGCTGGCCCGGCAGCGACTGGAGACCTTGCGTGAAAGCAATGATGGATTCGTGATCGCGGAAACCGACCTGCGCCTGCGCGGCCCCGGCGAGTTGCTGGGAACCCGCCAGACCGGCGAGATGGGCTTCCGGGTGGCCAACCTCGTGCGCGATGCCGCGCTGCTGCCAGCCGTGCAGCGGGTTGGCAGCGCGCTGATGCGTGGGCATCCGCTGCTGGCGCGCCGGCTGCTGGAACGCTGGATTGGCGCCAGCGCGCGTTTCGCCGATGCCTGATGCGCCATGCGCAAGGTACCTTCATTCCAACTGTGGCAGCCAGCATGACCAATGGACCCCTGGACACCGATGTGCTGATCGTTGGCGCCGGCCCGGTCGGCCTGTTGCTCGCCTGCGAATGCGCGCGGCGGGGATTGCGCTTCCGCATCGTCGAGCGGCGCCCGCATCAGTCGGAACATTCAAAAGCGTTGGCGATTTTCCCGCGCACGTTGGAAATCCTCGACATGGCCGGACTTGCAGGGCCGTTCCTCGCGGTCGCGAACCGGGTCGACGCGATCCGGGTGGCGAACGCGCGGCGCACGCTGGCGCAGATTCCGTTCGTTCCGCGGGGCACCGTCTATCCGTTCATCGCGATGGTGCCGCAGGACGTGACCGAGCGCTTGCTGGTGGATGCGCTGCGCGGCATGGGCGGCGAGGTCGATTACCAGACCGCGTTCGTGTCGGCGGTGCAGGGTACGGATGCGGTCAGCGTCACGCTGGATCGACAGGGGCAGGGCGAAACGGCGACCGCGCGATTCGTGGTCGGTTGCGATGGCGCCCGCAGCGCAGTGAGGTCCGCGTTGGGTCTCGCATTCGAGGGCGGCGAGTACGAAGAGCGTTTCATGCTCGCGGACATCGAGAGCAACGTGACGTTCGCGGCCAACGAGATGCAGTTGTGTCCCGACAGCGAAGGGCCGCTCGCGATCTTCCCGATGAGTGCCACGCGCCGCCGCATTGTTGCCATGGTGAAGGATGCCGAAGGGGATGCGCCGACGCTCGCGCAGACGCGCAGGCTGCTGGCCGAGCGCGCGCCGGCGGGCATCGAAGCGCGCGCCTTGCACTGGAGCAGCTACTTCCACATCCACCATCGACGGGTTGCCGAGCTGCGCCGTGGCCGCATGTTCGTGGCCGGCGACGCCGCGCACATCCACAGCCCGTTTGGCGGACAGGGCATGAATACCGGCTTGCAGGATGTCTGGAATCTCGCCTGGAAGCTTGATCTGGCCGTGCGCGGTTACGGCAGCGATTTGCTGCTCGACAGCTACACCGCCGAGCGCATCCCGGTGATCAAGGATGTCATCGAGACGACCCACTTTCTGACCCGGGCACTGGGCACCCCGAGCCGGATCGCCGAGGCCTTGCGCAATGCCATCATCCCGGTACTGTCGCGCCTGCCGCCGTTTCGCCACGCGATGGTGCAGCGGCTTTCGGAGCTCGGCATTGCCTATGCCGGCAGTCCGATCGTCGAGGGTCCGGGCGAGCGCTGCGTGGACGACTCGATGCGCGCCGGGGGCGTGCTCCGCCGCTTCCTGCTGTTCGTCGACACGCATGCCTCCGAGGCCGTGGTGGAAGCCGCAACACGACTGGTCGCGGCGCACGCGGGGGTGCTTGAGTTGCGTCGAACGGGCCGCCCCGGCGTAGCCCTGGTGCGGCCGGATGGCTACCTCGCCCTCGCGGACATTCGTGGCGGCGCGGGGGTGCTTGAGTCGGTGCGCGAACTGATCGAGCGGCAGACAGGTCACGCCTGACGCCACGCGGGCAGGTCGAGCCGACAGCCCAAGGGCGCCGTCCGGCGAACCAACTTGCCGGAGGGGTCGAAGGCGGGTTACAATTCCGCCCTTGCCTCACGCATTCCAACGCAAACGGACACCCCATGAAAGCCGACATCCACCCCGCCTACCACCCGGTGGTCTTCCAGGACGCCGCATCCGACTTCGCGTTCCTGACGCGCTCGACGATGACCAGCGAGGATACCGTCAAGTGGGCAGACGGCAACGAATACCCCGTGATCAAGGTCGACATTTCCTCGGCCTCGCACCCGTTCTACACCGGCAAGCAGAAGGTGATGGACGCGGGCGGTCGCATCGACAAGTTCAAGCGCCGTTACGCAGCCGGGAAACAGTAAGGCGTTTCCCTCGCGCGGCCCGCGTGGCTGCGCCTCGCTGGTCGAACCACGTGCTTTCCTTGCGCCTTCCACGCTCACGCGTGGGAGGCGTTTTCGTTTGTCTGGTCATCACGGTGCGACGCGATTTGACGGCCCGGGCACCTGCATACGCAGGCGTACCGTGCGATAATCGGACGATTATTCCGCGGCCGCTGGACGGTCGTGACGTACCGTAAGGAGCCCGCCCCAGTGTCCAACCAGAACGCCACCCTCACCGCTGCCGATCGTTCCGCTTCCCTGCCGCTGGTGGAGGGCAGCATGGGGCCGAGTTGCGTCGATGTCTCCACGCTGTACCGCGACACCGGCCACTTCACGTTCGACCCCGGGTTTGGTGCCACGGCGGCGTGCAAGAGCGCGATCACCTACATCGACGGTGAGAAAGGTGTGCTGTTGTATCGCGGCTACCCGATCGAGCAGTTGGCGGCGAATTCGCGCTTCCTCGAAGTCGCCTACCTGCTGCTGGAAGGCGAGTTGCCGAACGCCGCCGAGATGGCGCAGTTCGAGCACGCCGTGACGCATCACACGATGATGCACGAGTCGGTGAAGAACTTCCTGCACGGGTTCCATTACGACGCGCACCCGATGGCGATGCTGTGCGCGTCGGTGGCCTCGCTGTCGGCTTTCTACCATGACACCGCGAACCCGAACGACCCGGAACAACGCAAGCTGGCGGCGATCCGGCTGATCGCCAAGATGCCGACCCTCGCCGCCGCGGCGTACCGTTATTCGATCGGCTGGCCGTTCCGCTACCCGCGCAACAACCTCGAATACGTCACCCGTTTCCTGCACATGATGTTCGAGGTGCCGAGCGAACCGCTGGAAATGAATCCGGTCGTCGCCGAAGCGCTGGACCTGCTGTTCATCCTGCACGCCGACCACGAGCAGAACGCCAGCACTTCGACGGTGCGGCTGGTGGGATCGACCGGTGCCAACGCGTACGCCTCGGTCGCGGCCGGCATCGCGGCCCTGTGGGGCCCGGCACACGGCGGCGCCAACGAGGCGGTGCTGAAGATGCTGACCGAAATCGGCGATGCGAAGAACGTTGACAGCGCCATCGCGCGGGCCAAGGACAAGAGCTCGGGTTTCCGCCTGATGGGCTTTGGCCATCGCGTCTACAAGAACTTCGATCCGCGCGCGAAGATCATCCGCGCCAAGTGCCACGAAGTGCTCGACCAGCTCGGCGTCAACGATCCGTTGCTGGAAGTGGCGCTGAAGCTGGAAGAGGCCGCGCTCAAGGATGACTACTTCATCGAGCACAAGCTGTATCCGAACGTGGATTTCTATTCCGGCATCATCTACAAGGCGTTGAAGATCCCGACCGAGATGTTCACGGTGATGTTCGCGATCGCGCGCACCGCCGGCTGGATCGCGCACTGGATCGAACAGCACGAAATGCCAGGTGGCCGCATCGGCCGGCCGCGCCAGGTGTACGTCGGCGCCACCTCGCGCGACTACAAGCCGGTCGACAAGCGCTAGGCGTGTCTTCCCCTTCGGAACGAACTTTCATCGGAAGTGGGCAGCTTCCCCCTGCGGAACGAGGGAGGTAACTTCCCCCTTCGGAACGAACTTTCATCGGAAGTGGGCAGCTTCCCCCTTCGGAACGAAGGGGGATTGAGGGGGATGGCTTTCACCTTGCGAGATGGCATCCCCCCGCCACTGCGCGGCGACCCCCTTCCTGCGGAAGAGGGTTAAATGCATACGCACTTCCCGAGTCCCGAGTCCCGAGTCAGACGTCGTTCGCGAGCATCGCGTCCAGTGCTGCAAGCGAGGCACGCTGCTGCGGCCGGTCGGCGATGCGATCGAGCGGCGCTTGCCGCAACGCATCGCGCGGAAACACCGTGACGTCCACGGCTACGCCGTCCGCATCGAACAGCAATACCGGCAATTCCGCGCTGCGTTGCCGGTCGAGCCGAAGCGTGCGCGCACGCGTCTCGAACGCGATGCCGTGTTCCCGCAGGAAGGTGGTCACAGTCTCCACCGAGTCGTCGAACAGGTGCAGGCTCACCGGCGTATGGATGTCGCCCGTGCCATCCAGCACCGCGCCGACCAGGCGTGGCTCGAAGCGATCGAGAAAGCGCATGGCGGCGCGTGCGGCTTCGCGCTTGCCCTGCAATGCGCGCGGCTGTTCGTCGGCGCGAAACAGCCGCTGGTGTTCACGCAATGCGGCTTCGACCTCGCTGTTGCGCGGCAGGTAGCCTTCGTCGCTGATGCCGACGTGCTGTGCGGCCTTGCGTTTGGCCATCCGGTAATCGCGGATGCCGTGTTCGCTGATCAGGCGCGCGGCTTCGAGGGCGATGCGCCGGCGCAGTTGGTGGGCGCGGCCCTCGGCGTGGAGCTGGTGGAATCCTGCGGTCTTGTGCATCGTCGCCAACACCCCCGTGGCCGCGTTGGGGTGAGTGTCGCAAAAAGCAGGGGAGAAAAGCAAAGGGCGCTTTTCGTCGCCTCTCGGCGGGGCGCGGTGTAGCGGGTGGCTGTTCGATGCGCAGGGAGCGGCTCGGTGGCGTGCGGCTGCATCCCCCCGCGCCTGCGGCGCGACCCCCTTCGTGCCGAAGGGGGCATGTTTTTCCCGAGTCCCGAGTTCAAAAAATATCGTACGCGCCGGCCTTGTTTTTCTGCTCCTTGGCCTGTTGGCGCAGGCGGTCGAGGTCCTCGATCTTGAACATCTCGGGCATTGCATCGGCATCGCCCGGAGGCGCGGGCAAGCCGGTGGTGCGGTCGATCGATGCGGTGACGATGCCGGGCGGCATCGGCAGGTTCGCTTCCGGCCGACCGGCCAGCGCAGGTCCCATGTAGGCCATCCAGATCGGCAACGCGGTTTGCGCGCCGAACTCGTGGTGGCCCAACGATTTGAAGTCATCGAAGCCAACCCAGACCGTGGTGACGAGGTCGCCGTTGAAGCCGCAGAACCAGCCGTCGTGGTAGTCATTGGAGGTGCCGGTCTTGCCGGCAAGGTCGTTGCGTCCGAGCGCGTTCGCCGCGGCGCCGGTGCCGTGCTGGATCACGCTCTTCAACATCGACACGATCAGGAAGTCGTTGCGTGGATCGATCACGCGAGGTGCGAGCAGGGGGCCGCTGGCACCGCCTGTGCTCAATGCATTGGCGGTGTCGACAAGGGCACCAGGGTCGCCGGCGGCGCTGTCGGGCTGCGCCGGTGCGGCCGTGGTCTTGCCTTCGTCCAGCAGGCGCGCCTCGCAGGTGCGGCAGGCCTTGAGCGGGTCGGCCTTGTAGATGGCGACGCCGTCGCGGTTGTCGATTTCGGCGATGTAGTACGGCGTCACCAGGAAACCGCCGTTGGCGAACACCGAATAGGCGCGTGCCATCGCCATCGGCGAGACCGACGCGGTACCCAGTGCCATCGTGAGGTTGGGC
This sequence comes from Rhodanobacteraceae bacterium, assembly GCA_035701705.1. Taxonomy (GTDB): domain Bacteria; phylum Pseudomonadota; class Gammaproteobacteria; order Xanthomonadales; family Rhodanobacteraceae; genus 66-474. The sequence continues at coordinate 3,482 of DASSRT010000290.1, read as the reverse complement.
GGGATCGCGTCGAGCGGGAAACCGAAGCGCGTGGCGTACTCGCGCACGTAGCGCACGCCGACGGCATCGAGCAGGCGGATCGCGACGAGATTGACCGACTGCGCCAGCGCTTCGCGCAGGCGCATCGGCCCGCGGAACTTGCCGTCGTCGTTCTGCGGCGTCCACAAGCCGCCGGGCTTGGACGGATCAGGCAGCGCGATCGGCGCGTCGTTGATGATCGAGGCGGGCGTGTAGCCGTGGCTGAAGGCGGCCGAGTAGATGAAAGGCTTGAAACTGGATCCCGGCTGGCGCTGCGTCTGCACCGCGCGGTTGAATTTGCTCAGCCGGAAGTTGAAGCCGCCGACCAGCGCCTTGACCGCGCCATCATCGGGCGACAGCGACACCATCGCCGCCTGCGCTGCGGGGATCTGTTCGAGTTCCCAATGCTTCGCGCCGGCCACGATCTTCGCCTTGCCGTGGCCGGCCGTCGGCGCGGCAGGCTTGTCGGCATCCTTGACTTCGCGTACCCGGACGATGTCGCCGGGCGTGAATATCGACGCGGCGCCGGTACCCGCGAGCTTGGCCTTGCGCGCGTAACCGAGCGCCCACTTCATGTCGGCGACGTCGAGCTTGATCGTCTGCCCGCCCTGGACGTAGGCCGATGCGCCGGTGGTGCTGACGGCGGTGATGATGGCGGGCTCAAGCCCGCTGACATCATCGTAGTTGGACAGCGCCTGTTCCAGCGCGGCGGGCGTGGCCGGTTGCGGCAGCGCCACATGTGCTTCCGGGCCACGGTAGCCGTGGCGATGGTCGTAGTCTTCGAGCCGGCTGCGCAGGGCGTGGTTGGCGAGTGCCTGCAGGTGGCTGTCGATGGTGGTGCGGATCACGTAGCCGTCGGTGAGCGCCTGGTTGCCGAGTTTCTGCAGGGCTTGCCGGCGCACCATTTCCGCCAGATAGGGTGCGTCGACCTGGATCGGCAAGTCGTGCGGCTCGGCGTCGTTCGGCTCCGCGATGGCCTGTTCGTAGGCGGCGCGGTCGATGAAGTGGTGTGCGAGCATCTGGCCGAGCACCCAGTTGCGGCGCGCCATCAGACGGTCGTTGTGGTCGATCGGATTGACCACCGACGGTGCCTGGAACGACGACGCCAGCGCCGCACATTCGGCGAGGGTCAGCTGGTCGAGCTGCTTGCCGTAGTAGTAGCGGGCCGCCGCGGCGACACCATAGGAGCGATGCCCGAGGAACATCTTGTTGAGATACAGCTGCAGGATCTGGTCCTTGGAAAGCTCGTGCTCGATCCGGAACGCCGTCAGGATCTCGGTCATCTTGCGCGTATACGTCTTCTGCGGGCTCAGGAAGAAATTGCGCGCGACTTGCTGGGTGATCGTCGAGGCGCCCTGCACCTTCTCGCCGTGGTGCAACACGACCGCGATGGCGGCGCGCACGATCGAGGTCACGTCGATCGCCGAGTGGTGGTAGAAGTCGGCATCCTCCGCCGCCAGCACCGCGTGCTTGAGGTTGTCCGGCACGTCCTTGATGTCGACCGGGATGCGGCGGGTTTCGCCGAATTCCGCGATCAACTTGCCGTCGCTGCTTTCGACCCGCAACGGCACCTGCATCTGCACGTCCTTGAGCGAAGCTACCGACGGCACGCGCGGTTCGATCAGCCAGTAGGCGATGCCACCGGCGATGACGCCCAACAGGAGCAGGCTCAAGCCGCCGATCAACGCGACGAGTGCCAAACGTTTGAGGATTCTCATGCGGGAGTCCGTTACGGGCGTATTGCGGCCGGGCGATGGTCAGGTCAACGACGCAGCCCGAACAGCAAGGAACGTCTGCGTGATATGCAAGAGTATAAAGGCTAGGCCTGCCGCCGGGCTCCGCGGGCTCCGCGCGAGAACGTGACGCGTCTGGATTTTTCGCGAAGAATGGCGTGATAATCCGCGCGCAGGGCCGTTGCACGTAGCTGTGACGGCGCTCGCGGACTGGCGCGGTGTTGTGTAAATTTGTGACGCGGGTCTGCGACGCGAGTGCGGGATACGAGGACCATCCGAGTCATCAAAGTGCGTAGATTCAACATCTTGTGCAAACTTTGCAAGGTTGTTGATATTAAGTTAACTTTCGTATCTAATGCGCTTGCGTAGGTTTCCTTCGCAAGGGTGCACGGGGAAGGGGAATTCCAGTGGGATTACTGACAACCAACGCTGCGCCGCTGATCGGTGTCGACATCAGTTCGACCGCGGTGAAGTTGCTGCAGCTGAGCCATGCCGGTTCGCGCTACCGCGTGGAGCATTACGCGGTTGAGCCGTTGCCGCCCAATGCCGTGGTCGAGAAGAACATTGTCGAGGTCGAAGCCGTCGGCGACGCGATTCGGCGCGCGGTCGCGCGCTCCGGGGCGCGCACCAAGTTCGCCTCTGCGGCGGTCGCGGGTTCGGCGGTGATCACCAAGGTGATCCCGATGCCGGCGGATCTGTCCGAGGACGACCTTGAAGGCCAGGTGCAGGTCGAGGCCAACCAATACATCCCTTACCCGATCGAGGAAGTCAGCCTCGATTTCGAGAAGATCGGTCCGGTCAAGGACAACCCGGGCATGATCCAACTGCTGCTGGCGGCCTCGCGTACCGAGAACGTCGACATGCGCGTGGCCGCGCTCGATCTCGGCGGCCTGACCGCCAAGGTGATCGACGTCGAAGTGTTTGCGATGGAAAACGCCTTCAAGTTGATCGCCGACCAGCTTTCGGTGCCGCGTGACGCGCTGGTGGCGCTGGTCGACGTCGGCGCCACCATGATCACCCTCTCGGTGCTGAAGAACCAGCGCACCATCTATTCGCGCGAACAGGTGTTCGGCGGCAAGCAGCTCACCGACGAGGTGATGCGCCGCTACGGCATGTCGTATGAGGAAGCCGGCCTCGCCAAGCGCCAGGGCGGTTTGCCCGAGTCCTACGAAATCGAGGTGCTGGAACCGTTCAAGGAAGCGATGGTGCAGCAGGTCAGTCGCCTGTTGCAGTTCTTCTTCGCCGGCAGCGAATTCGCCAAGGTCGACCAGGTCGTCCTGGCCGGCGGTTGTGCGTCGATCCCGGGTGTCGCCGACATGGTGGTCGAGCAACTGGGCGTGCCGTGCGTGGTGGCCAATCCGCTCGCCAGCATGTCGTTGTCCTCGCGCCTGCAGGCGCACACGCTGGCCCAGGATGCGCCGGCGTTGATGATCGCCGCCGGGCTGGCCTTGAGGAGCTTCGACTAATGGCCAAAATCAACCTCCTCCCGTGGCGCGCGGATCGACGTGAACGCCGCAAGCGCGAATTCATCACCCAACTCGTCATCACGGCCGTCGGCGCACTGGTGCTGGTGCTGCTGTGGGGCTTCTGGATGGGCCTGCGCATCGACAACCAGAACAATCGCAACGCCTACCTCACCGGCCAGATCAAGCAGCTGGATGCGAAGATCGTCGAGATCAAGAACCTCCAGCAGGTCAAGGATCACTTGCTGGCGCGCAAGAAGATCATCGA